>JBAXCX010000006.1:0-46725 GCA_037141255.1 Actinomycetes bacterium
GTTATTAACCAAACTCACAGAGTCCGAGATTCCAGCCAATCGGGAGCGGAGTTTGTCGGCAATCTCAGATGGCTCCCCGACTATGGCGATGGTCTCGAGTAGTTCGTCGTCAATCAGGGCGCCCATCTCGCTCCACTTATCTTCACTCGCTAGCTGCTTCAGGTGAGGGTGGAGGTCCCCATAGCCATGCAACTCAAATACTGACTGGTACGCAGGAGTCGTGCCATAAAAAGCTAGCTGGGTGCGGACGGCCTCCCGACTCCGGCTGAGCTGCTCTTCGGTGCGGCCAGTCACAATAATGGTCACGCATATCACCTCGATCTGGTTCTGATCGCGCCCTGCAGCGGCTGCCCCGGCGGCGAGTGCTGGCAAGGTCAACTCTAGGAGCGACTTGCGAGAGTTCACTGGGTGCACCAAAAACCCATCAGCTACTTCACCTGCAACCTGAGTCATTTTTGGTCCGAATCCACCCAACAAAATCGGAGGAGGCCCAAACGGGTTCGGCCCCGGGTTGAAAGCAGGGACCATGCGAGTGTGAGTGTAAAACTTCCCCTGAAAATTCAGAGGTACACCGTTTTGCCAGGTATCCCAGATAGCGCGAATGGCCAGCACCATCTCACGCATTCGCGCTGCTGGGTGAGACCAAGGCATCGAGAAGCGCTGCTCGATATGTGGCTGGATTTGTGAACCCAACCCCAACTCAAACCTTCCACCAGAAACGGTCTGCAGATCCCAAGCAGCATTGGCAAGGGTCATGGGGGTTCGAGCAAATGCGATAGCTACTGCAGTTCCGAGTTTCAACGTGAAGGTGTGCTCTGCAGCAACAGCAAGCGGAATAAACGGGTCATGCTTCGCCTCAAATGAAAAAGCCCGGTCGTAGCGGAGTTGCTCGAGCTGTTTGTAGATGGTTCTTGCCTGAGTCAGATCCTCGGTTGGGACCGTCATGGAAACGTGCATCCCCTAACGACAGCGGCTGGGCCGGAAGAAGTCAATCTCTGCTCGCACTGCTCGGCGCGCAGTAGGGAGGTTTCCCGAAGGCGAATCGCAGTGAGTCAGACCTAGAATCAGTGAAATGGCAACCCGCACCGCGCGCAAGGCCGGCTCAAAAGCCAAGCCAGCGCACACATCCACACTGATCCTGCTTGTCCGTCACGGGCAGACTTCAACGACGGGGGCAGTGCTGCCAGGTAGGGCAAAGGGACTCGACCTTGCAGAGACTGGCCGGGCACAAGCTCAAGCGGCAGCAGATCGCATTGGCAAACTCAACAAGATTGACGCCGTGTATGCATCCCCGCTTGAGCGCACCCAACAGACCGCAGCGCCCATTGGCCGGGCTACAAATCAGCGCGTTCGAAGTGCCAAAGGTCTGCTCGAATGCGAGTTCGGTGACTGGACGGGCGCAAAACTGTCTGACCTTCGCAAACTTCCTGAGTGGTCTCAAGTACAGAACAACCCTTCCGGGTTCCGATTCCCCGGTGGTGAATCCTTTACCGAAATGCAGACACGCATCTGGAATGAACTCCTACGCTTGGTGGCTGCTCACCCCGGTGGAAAGGTGGTCGCCGTCTCACACGCTGACCCCATCAAGGCTGCGGTTGCGATGGCGACCGGAGTGCATCTTGACCTGTTTCAGCGAATCGTCATTTCCCCCTGCTCAATCACTCCCCTACTCTTCACTCCTTCGGGACCAGTTGTGCTTGCAGTCAATAGCACGGGTGATGACCTGAGCACGCTCGCCCCGTCGTAAACTGACAAATAAATGAGCGACATGAATTCTCCGTTCGAGTTTGAACAACTAGATGCATTCATACCTGGTGCCCTTGGCGAACCAGGGAATCGAGTGTTCTACCTTCAGGCTCGACATGGCGAGCAGGTGGTGTCGTTCCGACTCGAAAAGGAACAGGTCGGCATGCTCGGACGCTACTTGGGTCAGCTTGCCTCAAACATGGGGTCACCCGACCCGGAGCGAGATATTGCTGGACTCATTGAGCCAGTTCTGCCCGAATGGGTTGTCGGAACCATCTCTGTGGGTGTTGATGAAGAGAGCGGCATCATTCAGGTGACTGCCGAAGAACTCGTGCCCGAGGAAATCGAGTTTGAGGTAGATGATGATTTCACCGAAGCAGACATTGAGGAACTGCTTGACGCAGAAGAGATCTCCATCGGAGAACAGGCGAAGTTCACACTGCGCATTGGTCAGGCAGCAGCCTTCGCCGAAGCGGCCGAGGAACTGCTCTCTTCTGGGCGGCCACCCTGTCGGCTTTGCGGTCGCCCTATTGGTATCGAAGGACATAACTGTCCTCGCTGGAACTAAGCAGGTCGAGTGGCGGACCCAAGCGGAGAATCGAACCACGCACCGTTCCAAGTAGCCGCGTCTGAGGTAGCCGAGTCTGAAGTAGACGAGTTTGAGAAGTCGTTCGGGGATACCGCGTTCGAAGACGCCGATGCCGAGTTCGAGGATGACGAGTACGACGAGGACTCCGAAGAGCAGTCAATCGAGTTTCAATACTCGGCCACGATCACCCCAGGCGCTACCGAAATGGCGGAGTTGCTGGAGCGTGGAAGCATCGAGATTCTTGGGCTGATGCCGTGGTCGAGCAACGGGACCTATCTGGTGCAAGTGACGCGGGGATCAGACTACGCACCTGCGATCTACAAACCAGAACGAGGCGAGCGGCCACTTTGGGATTTTCCCGGAGCCTTGTGGAAGCGCGAGGTAGCCACCTATGAGCTCTCTCATTGGCTGGGGTTCGGCTCCGTCCCCACTACGGTGACGCGCCACGCGGCTCCCATGGGTCGCGGCTCGCTGCAGGCATTCGTTCCGGCAGTTTTCTCGGAGCATTACTTCACGCTTCGAGATCGAGCCGAGCTCTCGGATCAACTCAAGACGCTGTGTGTTCTTGACTTGGTGGCCAACTCGGCTGACCGCAAGGGCGGTCACTGTCTGATTGATTCAGATAACCAGATCTGGGCAATCGACAACGGCCTGAGCTTCCATGAGGAACCAAAGCTACGAACGGTCATCTGGGACTTTGCTGGCGACCCTCTGCCGAGCAGCGCAGCGCACGCACTCATCAGCCTGCTCGAAACGGGACTCTGCCCCCAACTCCAAGTGCTGCTCACGCCCACCGAGCAAGAGGCCACCTTGCGCCGTGCTCAACGAGTGCTGGCACAGGGACACTTCCCACATGACATGACGGGCCGTAGCTACCCCTGGCCGCTGGTATAGCGGGAACAAAAACATCTCATCCCCCGGCCAAAGCTAGGGGCTGAGTGGAGTTCTTGAAACAAGATCCTTAGCTGCGTGCCTGCAGCGCCTCGATGAGCTTCGGCAATACCTTGTGCACGTCGCCAACGATTCCCAAATCAGACACCGCAAAGATTGGTGCCTCAGCATCTTTGTTGATCGCGATGATGTTCTTGGAACCCTTCATCCCGACCAGATGCTGTGTTGCACCCGAGATACCGGCCGCGATGTAGAGGGTTGGCTTGACAACCTTGCCAGTCTGGCCGACTTGATAGGAGTAAGGAACCCAACCGGCGTCGACAATTGCTCGGGAAGCCCCTGGAGCGGCCTGCAGAAGCTTGGCCAGATCTTCAACGAGCTGGTAATTCTCCTTCTCGCCCAGTCCACGTCCACCAGAAACCACAACCGCTGCCTCATCAAGGCTGGGTCCGGTTTTCTCTTCGACGAAACGGCTCGTGACTACGGCAGCACCAGTGGCACCTAGATCAGGAACGGTGAGCTCTTCAACTGCCGCCGCTGCACCGCCGGACTCTTCGGCTGCGAACGACTTCGGCCGCACCAAGAAGATTCCAACCTTGTCGGTGGTGAACTTGGTGATCACATCTGTGACACCGCCAAAGATTGGCTCGACACCGGCAAGGCGGCCATCGCGCTCAACAAGGTCAACAACGTTGGTAATCACTGATGCGTCAATCTTGACTGACAAGCGCCCAGCAACATCGCGTCCTGTGTAACTCGTTGCCATGAGCACGGCATCTGGACCAGTGCCAGCGGCAATTGCTGCTGCGATTGCCCCTGCTAACGGCGCTCCGAGAAGCTTGCCCTCGGTACCACCCACGGCATGCACCTTGGTTGCTCCGTGAGCTCCTACCTCTGCAGCAATCTCTGCTCCGGCAGCGGTCACGACTTCAACCGTGTCGGCTAGTTCTCGAGCCTTTGCAAGAATTTCTAGGGTGGTGGTTGCAACTTTGCCATCCGTGGCCTCGGCTAGCACCCAGATCTTTGAAACAGTCATGTTGTTCTCCTTCGTTCTCGGGGTGTGACTCAGATGACTTTGAGTTCGGCAAGCAGGTCGACAATCTTCTGGAAGCCCTCACCATCGTCTTCGATGATTGTTCCTCCAGCGCGTGCCTCGGCCTGAGAGATTTCTACAATTTCTTGTCCGCCCCCAGCCCAACCCACGCTGCCCGGGTCAATGCCTAAATCTGCAACAGTGACCTGATCTACTGGCTTGGACTTGGCTGCCATGATCCCCTTGAAGGAGGGGTAACGGGGCTCGACCACGCCGGCGGTTACCGAGACGACTGCAGGCAAGGGACTCTCGACCTCGTCATAGCCAGCCTCGGTCTGACGCTGCACCTTGAGCGTGCTGCCCTCGATGGTGATCTCTTTGGCAAAGGTGATTGAAGGCAGTTGAAGCAGTTCTGCAATCTGCTCAGGTACCACTCCGGTGTAGCCGTCTGATGACTCAGTTGCGGTGAGGATCAAGTCGGCTTCGCCAGCGCGCTGAATTGCTTTGGCGAGCACCTTCGAGGTTCCGAGTGCATCAGATCCTGCAAGCGCAGGATCACTCACGAGCACTGCTTTGGCAGCACCCATGGCAAGCGCCGTGCGCAATCCAGATACTTCGCCATTTGGTGCCATTGACACCAAGGTAACTTCGCCGCCGCCAGCAGTGTCGACGAGCTGCAAAGCCATCTCGACTCCATAGCTGTCGGACTCATCGAGAATGAGCTTGCCGTCACGCTTGAGGGTATTGGTCTGGGGATCCAACGCTCCCGGATCAGCCGGGTCGGGGATCTGCTTTACACAAACAACAACGTTCATGCCTAACAGCATGCCTTGACTCTGCAGTTCAGACAAAACGGAATGGAAACTGGCTCGACATCTGCCCAACG
This sequence comes from Actinomycetes bacterium, assembly GCA_037141255.1. Taxonomy (GTDB): domain Bacteria; phylum Actinomycetota; class Acidimicrobiia; order Acidimicrobiales; family Microtrichaceae; genus IMCC26207. The sequence continues at coordinate 5,146 of JBAXCX010000006.1, forward strand.
CGACTGACCGGCGCCGCAAGATGACAGACTGCATCTGATGCACATGACTCTGGTGGTCAACCCAGTAGCAACGAACGTGAGCCCGGCCAGAATCCGGGTTGTTCAAGAGACGCTTCTGGCTCGACATGAGGTTTCGGTGCAGGTGACGCGCCATCGGGACCATGCAACCGAACTCGCAACCGCAGCAGTCGCTTCAGGAACTGATTGCGTTGCCGTCCTCGGTGGAGATGGAACGCTCAACGAGGTTGTGAACGCTCTGGCCGGTACCGAGTGTGCAGTAGCCGTCTTACCCGGCGGGTCGACCAACGTTTTCGCTCGAACCTTGGGGTTGCCCGATGACTTGCGGCGGGCGGCTCGCGCCACCTCGGACGCTCTTGCAAGCGGGTGGGTCCACCGCATTGGTTTGGGTGCAGTAAATGGACGCTATTTTACGTTTCATACTGGAGTGGGCTTTGATGCCGCAGTGGTGAGTCGGGTGGAGCATCACAACAAGCTGAAGCATCGGATTGGTCACGCGCTGTTCTTGTATTGCGGACTGCGAGAGTTCTCGCTGTTTGATCGCCAGCACCCGCAGTACGTTCTGCGTATCCCACCACAGTCCAGCAGCACTCGCCGCCGCACGAATAGTACTGACAGCAACCCTGCAGATCCGGTTCCGGGTTACTTCGCCATTGTGCAGAATACTGACCCGTACACCTTTTTAGGGCACCGACCCTTCACGGTGGCCCCCGCTGCCACGCTCGATCGCGGCCTCACCGTGACGAGCATTGGCGACATGTCAGTCAGGGCATTTTTGCCGCCCATTTTGGGGGCGCTAGCAAACCGCAAGGGGGTTCGGACCAACCGATCTGTTCGACGATGGGAGGATCTCACTCACCTGAGTATCCAAAACGCGCCTGATTCGATGTTGCAGTATCAGGTAGACGGTGATTATCTCGGAGAGGCCGAGCAGCTTGAATTTACCCACCACCCCAACATCGTGAGCATTGTGCTCCCGATAGTTCCCCGGTAACTGGACTCACGGCCCGCTCCGCTGGGCAATGTGGTTGGTACCTATGAACTCACTGCCGCTCGTGCGAGAGCGGGTTGATTGGTGATGATGCTGTGTACACCAAGGGCTGCGAGGACTCTCATTCGATGCGGATCATCGACGGTCCACGCGTTGACCTGCAGACCAAGCTCGCCACAGCGCTCCATGAGCGCCTCGTCGATGAGTTCCTCCCAGGGGTTCACCGCAACGTCGCCAGCGGCGGCCGAGCGCTGCAACTGCTGCGGATCACGATCGAAGTTAGCGAACAGCCAAGCCGTGGGCAGTCGGGGCGACAGGTCGCGAACCTGCTGCAGCGAAGGCTCATCAAAGCTTGAGACCACAATCGGCTGCTGATTACTCTGCGAGATCTCGCGGCTCGCCACCACCCGAGCAACAATCTCACCGATGCGAACTCCTTCAAAAACGAAGTCCTCCGGCACCTCAGGCCCGCCAAAATCACCTGGCGAGTTTTTGATCTCAATATTGACGCCCATCCCTGCACAGGCCAGCAGTGACTGTTGCAGAGTCGGCACTTCATCTGGCCGATCCTCAGCCAGCGTTGCCCACACCACCCGACCATCGGAGTAACACGCGTCGTGATGTACCACGAGTTCACCCTGGCTGGTCAGGCGCACATCAAGTTCCACCCAGTCGGCGCCTTGTTCTCGGGCAGCATGAAAGGCATTGAGGGTGTTTCCAATGTGGGCTGCGGAGGCTCCACGATGCGCACAGATCAAGGGTATTTGGGCGATAGACATCTTCTCGAAACTTTTCCTTTACTCGCGTCGAATGTGGCAGTAGTTTTACTTTGTTCACGGATTCACAAGTTCCTAGCGAACAGCCTCCCCCAGAAATTGTGTAGGCCAACGCAGGAAACCTGAGCCTCTGTGTCCCCCAGTATTGACGAATTAATAGAACTCGGGCGCGGTTCCTAGCGCGTCCCCCTGTATACGGAGGAATCGTGGCACTGACCTCGAGTAGAAGCTTGGATATTGCAACCGACAACTGGAGAGTCAATTCTTCTTGTCGAGACACCGACCCAGATTTGTTCTTTCCTGTGGGCACCACTGGCTCGGCCTTGGACCAGATCGCGTCAGCCAAGGCTGTGTGTGACTCATGTCATGCCAAAGCCGAGTGCTTGGAATTCGCCCTCACAACCAACCAAGATTCTGGCGTGTGGGGCGGGACCTCTGAAGAAGAGCGCCGCAAGCTCCGGCGGGCCTGGGTTGCACAGCAGCGCCGCGCAGCACTCGCTTCCTAAGTAAGCATCACGCAAAGCAGATCGCTGCGAGCGAAGTCTTAGAGACCTACTACTCGGCCTCCCCCTTGGGGAGGCCGAGTCGCGTCAGGTGCGCGCACAACAGGAATCGTGAGGGAAACCCGTGTTCCGATTCTTCTCACGTGCCCCGTTGCCGTTCGAGTTTCACCTGAGGCGGCCTGTTCATCTGCGGGAGCAAAACTGATCTTGCCCTCGAGTTCAGAGATCAGACCCGTAACAATCGATAGCCCCAAACTGGGCGTTCGTACAGGGTCAGCATCCCCGCTCATGCCAACTCCGTCGTCGATAACATCTACCCGAAGAACACCAGCACCCTGAAGCATCTCGATGCGGACCTTGGGCAATTCCTCGGACATGAGCAAGCCCGGTGGATACGCGTGGTCCACGATGTTCTGAAGCAACTCGGTCAGCACGACTGCTAGTGAGGTAGCAGTCGGCGATGGCAGGTTTCCGGACTCGCCGATCATCTCAAAGCTCAGCGGGCGATCCGGTGAGGTCAGACCCTCCTCCACCATTCGTACGAGCGGTCGAAGAATCTCGGAAAAGTTCACCTCGTCTCCGTCTTCTCGAGACAAGGTCTCATGCACCAGCGCTATCGAGCGAATTCGGCGCACCGACTCCTCAATTGCGGCTTTGGCCGAAGGTTCGGTCAAGCGGCGGCCCTGAAGCCGTAACAACGAGGAAATTGTCTGCAGGTTGTTCTTGACCCGATGATGGATTTCTCTGATGGTGGCATCTTTTGAAATCAGCAATCGATCTCGGCTCTTCAGTTCCGAGATATCTCGCAGCAGCACGAGTCCCCCATTCACACGCCCGTGGTTGAGCAGAGGGATGCACCAGATCACCACACAGATCTCGTTTCGCTCAACCTCTTCAGCAGCGGGCCGGGCAGTAAAAAAGGCGCGATAGGTCGTGTCGGACTCCACTCCTAGCTCCGTCAGGCTTGCACCTTGAATTCGCCCCGAAATTCGCAATCTTCGGAGCGCAGAGATTGCATTTGGAGAGGTAAAGGAAACCTTTCCGAGTTCGTCTAGCAGAATCACGCCATCACCCACACGTGGCCCGCCCGCTGCCAAAACTTCCTCGTCCTCAAATGGGAACTTTCCGTCTGCAACCATCCTCGTAAGGCGATCAAAAACTTCAAGGTAGACACCCTCAAGGACTCCACGCTGACGAGTCGTGGATAGCGCAGACTCACTCGCTATAACGGCTACAACTTGATCTCGAAACCGAACCGGAATCGCGGTGACTCGGATTCGTTCACCAAGCCAGGCGGACTCAACGATCGTGTCAACAATCTCTCCGGTGCCCGCTGCCTCGGCCACAGCCGGCCGCTGGGCGGCACTCATCGTGCGGCCAACTACATCGTCAAGAAACAAGGTTTGGCCCGTGTTCGGGCGCATCTGATTGACAACAAGAAACCTTTTCTCGTCGACCTCGCTCTGCACAGGGAGCGGGACATACAGCAAAAGATCAGAGAAAGAGAGGTCAGACAACATCCCCCAACCGGCCACAAGCCGGCGCAGATGCCGTGAGGCCTCGATCTCGACAGGCGGCACAATTAATCCCACGTGTTCGGCTGTGAAGTCACCGTCATCAAGGTCGTCCACCACATCGGGAGCGTCATAGTCAGGATGCCCGAATGTGGGCTCCGGATAACGCGTGGATGAGCTATCGAATTCGCCTGTACTCATGACCAGATCTTCTCTCCGAGATGCAAGAGCGATGTAAGTGAATGTATGTCTTGTTCAAAGTATGGAATCGACAACGTCACATCTGCACTTCCTGACAGCGCAGCGCGTTGATCTGCCTCACGTCGAGCAACCACCTGATAGTTCAAAAAGCTGCTGCCGATCTCTGCCAACATGTTTGCAAGCTGGTTCTCGCTCAACTCGGGGAAGTGCTTGTGAAGCTCTGCCGCAATCTCTGCCGGCTGAGCAGTCATGGCTCTCGCGGATTTCGCCCCGGTACGGCTCAGGAAGTAGGCGGGCAACACTTTGTTCAAGATGAGTGCCCCAACGTGATAGTTGCGATCAGCCAGAACGTTCAAAAAGAACTCGGCCTCTTGGGCAGGTGAAGACTCCAGCGTGGACACAACTAGGAAGGATGTTTGCAGACTTCCAAGGAGCGCAGTCACTGCTTCAGCTCGCTCAACGAACCCGGCGTACATCGACTGAAACAGAATGAAGAACTCGGCGATATCTTCCAAAAACTGTGTCCCTAAGATCCGGTCTGCTACGAGATAGAACGGCTTGGACGCAAAGCCCACCATGCGCGATTGATACGGGGCGATGAGCCAGCGCAACAACTTTGACGAGAAGAAATCGGCCATGCGCTCCGGCGCATCAAGAAAGTCGATGGCATTGCGAGTCGGCGGAGTATCCACCACGATCAGGTCATACTTCCCAGAGGTGTGAATCTGATACAAGCGCTCCATCGCCACGTAGTCATGACTCTGAATAAACTTGCCGGTGATGTTGCGATAGAGCGGGTTGGCCAAAATTGCATCGCGAGTCGCTACATCTGGGGCGTGGGCCTGAATCAGGTCATCCCAAGATTGCTTCGTATCGAGCATCGCAACCCAGAGTTCCCCCTGTGGGCTAGCGCCTGCATCTGCGAAGGCCGAAACCGGAACCTGGGTCTCAACATTTCCGAACTGCTCAAGGCCTAGCGCGCTTGCCAATCGGCGCGCAGGGTCGATGGTCAGAACGAGCACTTTGATGCCCAAGTTTGCGGCAGCGGTTGCGCCTAACGCCGCAGCAATTGTGGTCTTGCCCACTCCTCCGGACCCCGTCGAGATGATGATTTCCTTGGATGCGCAGAGTTGCTCAAGGGAAGCATGAGGGTCTGTTTGTGACCCAGCAGCCGACCTAGTCACGAGAAGCCCAGTTCTTCACCGAGCGCATCAGCTAGCTGCGCAGTAGCGCGGACCCCGTGCGAACGATTGAACAGGTACGGCAGGTACATCACCGGCAGGTCCTTGGGCAGCGAGTCACGCAAGCGCGTCAGGTGTTGTACCCGAGCCCTGCGCAGATTGACCGCTAGTTCGGCTCCGGCGAGGACATCCACCACTCCCTCTCCCGCGCTCTTGACCAAGGCTTCAAGGACGGCATCTGTGTTCAGCTGATCAAAGAGTTCCTGATCGCCTCTCGCAAACAACTCAGGCAGGACTCGATTGACCACGACTGACGCAATGGAAATGTCAGTCTCTTGACTCAACCGATCCACTAGTTCGAGTGTCTCGGTGACGGGCATCTCTTCGGGAGCAGTCACGACCACCACACCAGTGGTGTCTGCATCGGTGAGGATGTCGATCATCCAGTCGGTCTGGTTTCTGACTAACCCAACTTTGACCAGATCGTTAATCGCGACTGGTGAGGAGAGTTGCCCGACCACATGGCCCGTTGCTGCTGCGTCAACGACAACTAGGTCGTAGTGCTGCTCGCGAACCTCATAGGTGAGCTTGCCAACCGTCAGAATTTCTTTTACTCCAGGCGCAGCATTGGCTAAGAAATCAAACGTCCTTGCCAGTGGTCCGATCCTGGTGAGAAGCGGGAGTTTTAAGTTGAGTCGCAAGTACTCATTCAGACTCGCCTCAGTGTCCATCGACATGGCGCTCAACTTGTTTCGAACTTCGGTTGGTTCAAACTTGAGCGGGCCAATACCAAAGAACTTTGACAGGTCTCCCTTGGCATCGACTTCACACACCAGAGTCCGCAGACCGCTACGCGCCGCAAGAAAACCCAGAGCCGAAGCTACAGAGGTCTTCCCTACGCCACCCTTACCCGTGACGAAGAGGAGTTTGTGATTCAACAAGCCCCGAGATGGGCTCACTTCAGCTCGAGAAACCCATCGGCCGTGCTTCTTCAGCTGTACCAAGCTCGACATAGGTGATCTTGGAAGATGGCACAGCCACCTCTCGGCCTTTGCGGTCGGTCAGCCAGAGCACCTTGGTGTCTGATCCAAGTACGTCATCGACGCGACTCTTGATCTCTGCGCGATCCACATCCTCTGGGAGTTGCATTTCAATCTCACGGGGCGAGTAGGTCACGCCGATGCGCACGTCCACTGGTGTCTCTCCTGCATAGTTCTGTTTCCCCGAAATGAGGAACCTTCTGCAGCATAACGGTACTCCGCCAGCAGGATTCGTTCAGCTCAGTACGGTCCCGCTCGGCCAACCGGTCGAGCAGCTAGGGGACGTTCAAGATGCAAGTCTGGGTTACTTGGGTGGTAACTCCTTGAACTGCAGTGATAACAGGCCGATCGCAGTCCTCGTAGACCATTTGGTCGGGATGAGTCACGACCCAAGTCCCTGCAGGCACCTCGACCAACAGTTTGCCCGTTGAGTCTGTTGTGCCGCTCGCCACGACTTGGCCTCTTGTGCCCACTTCAACCGCACGCGAAGCCGAGGTCGGGGTTCTGCAGAATGGAACCCCGGGCTGAACCCTGCCGCCACAGATAATTTGCAGGGTCGTGATCTGAAGGCGAGTTACAGCGGCAGGTGCCGGCACGGCGGTGCACCCTGCAGCAGCAACCAAACAGGAAACGACGAGAGCTGTAACTGCGAGTGTGCGGCCTGCGAACATCCCCGGGACACTAGATGCTGAGGGCTCTTGCACGCATGAGTTTTGCTTCTAGTCGCCATCAGAATTGGGTGCCGGATGCCTGCAACCGTGAAGCCACGAGCCTTGCCTAGTATCAGCAGATCGTTCAGCGGGAGCCTGAACAACCATGAAACGAGCACAACCATGAAGCAAGTCCAATATGAAGCGAGCTGACTCATGAAACCAAGTTTGAAGTACGGGTTGATTGTCATTGTCCTCATCGGGCTGCTCGGTTCTGCTGCTGCATATTTGTTCCTGAAGGACAACTCCCCCGAAGCTGTCAGTTTGGATGCTGCTAGCGACTCAGTCGCTGGCTCGGACACGTCCGAAACCTCATCTGGCTCAGCTAAAGAGGTGGAAATTGCCGGCAAGTGGGCAGCGGATAGTGATGCCGGAGAGTTCACCTTTGATTCTGCGACGGGCAGCTTTGCCGGGTTTCGAATCACCGAAGAACTCGCGCAGATCGGTACAACCGAAGCAGTCGGTCGAACCGGCGATGTACAAGGCACCATGACGATCGATGGCAGCACCGTGACCGAGGCGACCTTTACCATTGACATGACCACGCTGAGCTCAAACGATTCACGTCGTAACGGCAAGATTCAAGGCGCTCTGCAGACGGATCAGTTTCCAACCGCCTCATTCACCTTGACCGAGCCAATCGACCTTGGCCCGGACGCAACTGCTGGCGGCGATCTGACTGTCAATGCCATCGGAAATATGACAATTCATGGTCAGACTCAGCCGGTGACGTTGCCGTTGCAGGCAAAACTCGTTGGCTCCACCATCATCGTCGTGGGGTCACTCGATGTGACCTTCGCTGACTATGGGGTAGAAGTTCCCACTGCACCAATCGTGATATCGGTGCAAGACCACGGCCCGATCGAATTTCAACTTCTTTTCGCTCGCGCCTAACCCGGCTCAGAGAATTTTGAGTTCCGGGTTATAGCGACGAGTGGGTGCGAGTTCAACATCAACGCGCTCAGCAATCGCAGCAAAGGCCTGAGCTGCTTCTGATTCGGGATCAACGGCCATAATCGGATGACCGTCGTCTCCGCCTTCACGCAACTTCGGCACGAGTGGAATCTTTCCGAGCAGCGGAACATCGATTCGCTCGGCAAGGGCCTGTCCACCACCGGATCCGAAAATCTCGTAGCGGGTCCCGTCATCGCCGGTGAACCAGGACATGTTCTCGATCACGCCTTTGGTGTCCAGCCGGACTTTGTCGGCCATGAAGGCGGCGCGCTGAGCCACCTTCTGAGCTGCCGGCTGAGGAGTAGTGACTACGTAGAGCTCAGCGCGTGGCAAGAACTGTGCCAAAGAAATCGAAATATCTCCGGTACCGGGGGGAAGGTCAACTACCAAATAGTCCGGCTCGTCCCAGTACACGTCGGTCAGAAACTGCTCAAGCGCCTTATGCAACATTGGGCCTCGCCAGATCACAGGCTGATCCTCTTCCACGAAGAACCCCATCGAAATACAGTTCACCCCGTAAGCCTCTGGAGGAATGATCATCTGATCGATCAGCACGGGTGGGCGATCCACACCAAGCATGCGTGGAATGGAGAAGCCCCAGACGTCTGCGTCCACGATCGAGACACGCTTACCTCGCTGTGCAAGCGCAATTGCCAAGTTGGTCGTAACAGAAGACTTGCCGACTCCGCCCTTGCCCGAGGCAATCAGCAAGACACGGGTCTTTGAATTTGGATCGGCGAAGGGAATCGCACGGCCTTCGGCATGCCCATGCGCTGGCTGAGACCCAGCAGTTGAGGCGGGATCACCGTGGAGTTGAGTTCGGAGTTCTTCACGCTCCGCATCGTTCATGGATGTGAACTCCAAGTTGACGCGATCAACTCCTGGCAGAGCCGTCACAGCCTCGGACACTCTGGACTGAATCTCTGCTTTGAGCGGGCATCCAGGGATCGTCAAGGCGATCAAGATGTTCACCTCTGGAAGGTGAAGTTCTACTGAGCGAACCATTTTAAGATCGACGATGGACCGATGAAGCTCCGGGTCCTGCACGGGTCGAAGCGCATCGATGACGGCATCTTCAGAGACTGCAGGCTGGTTTTCTGTCATTTTTGGGGTCCTCTTCGGGAAGTATCTGACGGCCACCACTCTGCCGCAGACTCTGATCCTTCCAAGCTCACCCCTGTTCGGCAACTCCGCCGCAGGGCCAACAGAGCGGCGGAACAGTACAGTGAGAGTGTGGATCAGCTGAGCCCTACCGAGTTTGCCTCGGTGGTAACCGCAATCACCTCAGCCTTTGGGGACCCAACGCGACGAGAGATTTATTTGTTCGCGCATAGCACCCCAATCGGTGTGACGGCATCCGAGGTGGCCGAGAAGTTTGACCTTCACGCCAATGTGGCTCGGCACCATCTCGACAAACTCTCCGCAGGGGGCTACCTAGAAATTTCCACCGAGCGCCCATCGGGCGGAACTGGTGGAGCGGGCAGACCCTCGAAGCGTTACCGAGCTTGCGATGAAAACATGACCCTCAATGTCTCAGTCCGACAAGACGATGTTTTGGTCAAGTTGCTCGGACGCGCGCTCGGTGAGCTTGGCCCCGACCGAGCTTCGGCCCTTGCAGAAGAAGTGGGGATTGAGTTTGGCCAGGAAATGGCTGAAGCAATGGGAGAACAAAGCACGCGTTCGTTCCGAGCTGCTCTGCATTCGGTTGCCGATGCGCTCTCTGCGCACGGGTTTGCTGCCCACGCAGAGAAGGAGGGCAACTCCATGCGACTCGTCACAGAGCATTGCCCGTTTGGGGAAGCCGTTGTTGAACACCCTGTGATCTGCGCAGTTGACCGGGGCATGGTCAAAGGCATGCTTGGAACGCTCTACGGCGAGACTCGGGTCGACCTCACCTCGGCTGCGGCAGGTAGCGAAGACCACTGCATTACTGCGTTCGACAGCGAACCCTAAGCCCCGTCTGCTGCCCTGTGCGCTCCTACCTTGATCACGCGTCAAACTCGCCCATGCGGGCAAGCGCCATAGAGGCCATGACTGAGTGGTATGCCGGCATGGGTGGCGACCCATCGAGGATCTATGCAGAAGGCATGCAGTCCAGAGTCGAACTTGAGGTGGCCCGAGAGCAGGTCGCAGAGTTGTTAGGCGCTCGCCCACGAGAAGTCGTCTTTACCTCGGGGGCCACCGAGTCAATTGCCGCTGCAAGCTTTGGTGCCGTGCAACGAGCAGTGTCCCGAACGGGCTCTCCCAATTCCCATGTTGTGTACTCGGCTGTAGAACATTCGGCCGTTCGGGAATGGGCGCGGCGTAACGAACACACAGAAGTTGGGGTTGACCCGGTCGGCCGTGTCGACCCGGCAGAACTGCTCGGGGCGATCACGGCGAACACATCTCTGGTGCACCTGCAGTGGGGTAATCACGAGGTGGGAACGCTGCAGCCAATCAGCGAGGTGGCCGAAGGTTGCGGTGACCTTGACCTGCTTCTTCATGTTGACGCTGCTCAGGCAGTTGGCCGCGTCAAATTGAACTTTGCAAACCTTGGGGCCGATTTGATGTCGGTGTCTGCCCATAAATTCGGTGGTCCGCCCGGTGTAGGCGCTTTGTTGATCCGAAAAGGTCTTCGAATCGAGCCGTTACTAGTCGGAGGAGAACAAGAGCGGGCACGGCGCGGGGGTATGGAGAATCTGCCGGCCGTTTTGGGGTTTGCTGCCGCTGCTCAAGAATGCGGCCAGGCACTCGATCAGGAGTCGGAGCTGAATAGGGCACAAACCGAACGCATCATTCAGTGGGCCGCAGAATTTAGCGGAGTCGAAGTGCTCGGGGACCCCGTGGACCGACTCCCCCACATTGTTTGTCTCGGGCTGGAGGGTCTGGAACCCCAGCCAGTCCTGCTAGGTCTCGACCAAGCAGGAATTGCGGTGCATTCCGGTAATTCCTGCAGCAGCGAATCACTAGAACCAAGCCCGATCCTGCAGGCCATGGGTGTGGATGCTGCGCATTCCTTGCGAATCTCGGTGGGATGGAACACGCTCTCAAGCGATATCGATCATCTGCTCGTCACGCTGGCGCAAGTCATTGCCGATCTGCGCCAGCTTCGATAACTCCCGCCAACTCGCTACGCTGCGAGCTGTGCTCAATGACCAATTGTTGCCAACTGCTGTGATCTTTGATCTTGACGGCGTGATTCGAGACTGGAACGAGTCCGAGATCTCTGAAGTGGAAGTTGCCTACGGTCTCGATCCCGGCACCATTCTCTCTGTCGGGTTCGGGACTGACCTTGGAAGAGCGGCAATGACTGGCGAGATTGATTACCGAACCTGGATGAACGCGATTCGCAAACAGGTGATCTCGCAACATGGAACTGAGGCCTCTGGGGCACTTGACGCATGGGAGGCAAACGTGGGACTCGTCAACTTGCAGATGCTCCAAGTTCTGCGCTCTGTTCGCAGCGAAGCAACAGTGGCGTTGTTGTCGAATGGCACCACTCGCTTGCGCAGAGACTTAGCTGTGCTTGACCTCACTGATGAGTTCGACGCAATCTTCAACACCGCTGAAATAGGGATCGCAAAACCTGACCCTGCCGTGTTCAACCATGTGCTGGCCGAACTTGAGACCACCCCCGCTGAAACCCTCTTTATTGATGACCTAGAGATGAACGTGAGCGCGGCTCGTTCCCTCGGCATTGGCGCACACCAGCATCTCGCTGCCGAATCCACCGTTGAGTTCCTGCTCGGTACGGGGCTGTCGATGCGAGGGATCTCAGCCTGATGACGCTCTACTTCGTTCGCCACGCCTCGGCGGGACAGCGAGACAATTCGAATGCGCTTGACCATGATCGTCCGCTCGACGAGGCAGGACGCCTGCAGGCCGAAAAGCTCTCCGATTGGTTGCGGCACGTACCCATCACGCGAATTCTGTGCAGCCCGTTTCCTCGCTGCGTACAAACCATCAAACCCTTGGCACACGCTTTGAAATTGCCCATTGAACTCAATGACGCACTCGCTGAGTCAGCTGATATTGATCAGGCCTGGAAGTTGCTGACCAAAGCAGCCTCGAGCACAGCCGTTATCTGTAGCCATGGCGATGTGATTCCCGATTTGGTCCGTCGGGCACAGCTCCGAGGCCTGCATATTCCAGGAAAGTCGGGTTGCGCCAAGGGCTCCGTCTGGACGCTTGACCACTGGGACGGCAAGCGGTTTGCCACCGGCGTCTACACCCCCATCACCCCCTGAGGCATCCGCCAGCAGTTTCGGACTAGCATCTGCAGAAGTTGTTGAAGGTCCTGTGGGTACCGGGCCAATCGTGATTGGGAGGCGTTCATCATGCGCAAAATCAGCGCAATCATTTCTTTTGCAGTACTGGCTTCATTGCTCGCTGCAGCCTGCACCCCTGGCGGGCCCGCCCCGCTTCAGTGGAAGGTTTCTCCTGCGTCCATCACCGTGAATAACACCGAGGATTATGACAAGGGCGACGAGCCCTACGTGATGCAGCTTGGGTTCCGGTCCAAAATCGGCGTGCCCGATTCATCTGTTGTCACCTTTGCCTCACAGTGCTACGCCAACAAGATTCCGCCAACCGATGCTGGCGCTAACGGCGTCACGCTGCAGGTTCCCGCAGGCTCAGCAGACATTCTTCTTCCCAATGTGCAAAACCTTGATGTTGGCGATCTTGCACAGAACAATGCGCCATTCGAAATCATCGGCAGCCTGACGTTCGTGGCAGAAAGTGACCGCGCCGCATTCTTCTCGAGCTGCGCCGTGAGCGATGCGCTCCGGAGCCTGCTGGTTCCCGTGCTGCAAGATGCACTCAACCTGCTCATTGCTGCCTCGCCGGTGCCTCCCACGCAGGACCAACTGATTGCGCTCATCGTGGACAACATCAGCAACTTCGTCAATGGCCTCGGCAGCATCATTGCCTCGTTCATTGAAGGCCTCGGAAACCCCGATGACATCATTGGAGTGGCGGTGCAGATCCACCTTCCCACTGCCGGAGCGCTCACTGATCTGATTCGTGCCGGTCTGGCAATTGGTGGCCTCTTCTCGCCTGGTCTTGAGCAGGGCTTCATTCCGATTGATGGATTGCCAAGCAGCTTCCAGATCAAGCTTGGATCGCTGACTCCCTCAACCTCAACGTTCAGGTTTGTTAGCCCCGCGGCGGACTACACCTACGTGAGCAAGATCTCACTCGGCTAGCGCTGCGGAATTCGCTCTTCCATGCCCCAGGGCGAGTTGTACTCCCCTGCAAGCAACTCTAAGAACGGTGCTGGGTTCATGGCCTCGGGGCCAAGAACTCCTGCGCCCGACCACAGGCCTGCATCGATCAGTTCGCAGGCAACCACAGGTCCGACTGCGGTTTGCCAGACTACGGCCTGCACGCCATCACGGCCCATGGTCTCTTCATTGTCGACTACATGATACAGATACACCTCCCGAGGTGAAGGCTCTGCTCCCGGGCTCGCCTTGCCAAGGCCGGTCACCCACGTACCCGCGCAGGTCTTGCCCTCGATGCGGTCGCCGAGCCCAGCAGGATCGGGCAAGCAAGCGGCAACGACATCACGAGGCGAGACCTTGGCACCTCTTACGTTCACCGGATTCGTTCCGTCAAGCCCCAGCTTGTGCAGCGTCTCGAGCACGGCAATGAACTCGTCCCCTAAACCGTATTTAAAAGTCACTCGGTTACAGTCAATCCACCGGGGAACAAGGAGCACTTCTTCATGTTCAACGTTGACGCACTCAACGTCTCCAATTCCTTCGGGAAAGTGAAAAATCTCCGGCTGCGAGAAAGGAGCCGTGGTGAACCACCCGCGCTCCCGCTCCCAAATCACGGGCGGATTCAAGCATTCCTCGATTACCGTCCAGATGGAAAATGTTGGCGCAAACTCGTAGCCGCGCACCGTCATGTTGGCCCCATCACGAATACCCACCTCGTGGATTCCAGAGAAAAGCTCATCTGCAGCGTGCCGTGCAAATACATCGGCAATGCCAGGCTCGATTCCCATGCCACACAGGGCAAGTAGTCCGCGCTCCTCCCACTGTGCAGACTGTTCAAATTGAAGGTCTCCGAGTTTGACGCCGCACAGCTCGGTGGGTTGATCCGGATGCGGGGTCGAGATCGACATGGCCATATCCATGTAGTGAACTCCCGCATCGAACGCACCAGTGAAGATCCCTAAAACAAAGCGAGGGTCAGCCGCATTCATCACGAGGTCAGCTTTGCAAGCATCGGCAGCGGCAGTTACGGCCGCTGCATCTGAAGCGTCCAGCTCTTGAGCGGAATAACGGTCATCGCGCGCAGCCACACGTTGGGCCTTTCCAAGATCGATATCTGCCACGGTGATTGACTCGATAAAGCGACGCTTGGACGCAATCGCGCAGAACGCCTCACCAACACCACCAGCACCAACCAAAAGGATTCTCATGCCCACACAGTACCGAGACTCAACCGCCGTTTCGGTTTGGAATTCTTGGCACGGCGGTTGAGCTCGTAGTGCTGGAGCTACCAGCGGCCGCACTCGGCGGCGTTGTAGCCGCAGCGATTGAGGAAGCCAGCCTCTCGGGATCGCCAATCAGGAACGAGATTTTGGGCCGAGGAAGGCCCTGCAGTGTGCTCAGGTCGTTCTGAGCATCAGCAAATCGAGAGTCCGCAGCAGCAAGCGAAGCCCTCAGCAAGAGCGCATCTGCAAACTGTGGGGAAACCTGAAGCGCTTCATTGAGGTGTTGGTTCGCAGCGGGCAGATCCGAAACTTCTGGCCCCACCTTGCTGAGGGCCAGCGATACCAGCGCATCAAGATTCTGGGGGTTCTGAGCAACCTCAGCCTGCAGGCAGGCTCCGAGTGAATCGAGGAACGCTTGATTGAACTGCTGACCTTTTTTTTGCTCTTGAGCGGCTTGTTGCCAACACTCGCGGGTTCCAACATCAACGAGCCCAAAGAAGATCTTTCGTTCAAGCCCCTGAGACTGAAGCACCTGCACAGCAGCAGGTGACGGCGCACTTGCATAGAACACATTGAGTTCATTCGCAGCACTTTGATAGTCGAGAGCAGTTGCGGCCACACTCGCCCGAAAAACTCGAACGTCGGGGAACTTCGGATTCAGTGCAATAACTTTGTCGAAGTTTGCTGTGCCTTTGGCTGGTTGATCATCACGCACATAGGCCCAACCCTGATAGGTAAGTGCCTCAAGGTTCTCGGGAGCTTCGGCCAAAATCTCGTCGTAACAATCAATTCCTTCGGCCGGCTTCTGGAAGGAAGTTCGTTGGCAAGTCGCGAGTCGCTGCCGAAGCGTGCCCGCAGAACCTGTGATTGCGTTATCGCCGCGCTGCCCCGAACCTCGAGCAACCAACACTCCAGCTAGAGCCGCGAATGCCAACACGCCGAGCACCATCGCAAGGGATCGCCAGCGAGGACTGCCCGACCGCTGCTGAGCACTGCTCGCTGAAGCCGCTTTGGTGGTGCTGCCCTTCGAGTCGAGTTCACGTAAGACCTGCGCTGCGCGCAGCGTGTACTCCTCTTTGAGCGTTCGGTAGTCCTGCTCATCCATGTCACCGGCCGAGAACTCGCTCTCAAGGTCTTCGATCGAGCCGAGCAGATGCTCCCGCTCCTCCTCGAGCAGCGCACGATCATCAGGGCTCATGGTTAACACCTGAGTCATCGTTGCGGTCAGGCTCAGCAGGCTCCTCGCGACCCTTCGCTGCCGAGCCTGACTGTCGCTGTTCAAGCGCAACCTCCACGAGAGCTTGGTCTTCGCTGCTCAGCGGTTGAACCGCACCGCTCGAGCGTCGAACCCGAAGGCTTTCTGCGAGCAACAGAGCTGCAGCCGCTACAACAATCACGGGGATCACCCAGACCAACGACCCAACGCCTGTAGATGGCGGTGTGAGTAGCACACCGTCATAGCGGTCAGCGAAAAAGTTCAGAATCTCATCATTGGTTTGACCCTGCTTCATCTGTGCAGAAATCTCGCTGCGAAACTGCACGGCGATGGGAGCCGCAGAACCAGCTACGGACTCACCTACACACTGCACGCACTTAATCTGCGCAGCAATTGCAAAGAGGCGGTCATCGCTGGTGCCCTTCGTTGGTGAAGTACCCGAAGCGCTGATGAAGAACACCACCAGAATCACCGCCATAAGTGCCCACCACCACCACCTTTGCCGCTGCGAGTGTGGCTGCTTCATGACGCACCTCTCGTGGCCCGGGCAACGTATTTTTCCAATGCATCCGCGGTGATTCCGCCTTCAAACTTGGCCACAACAGTTCCTGCTGGGTCAATCAGAAATGACTCAGGCAACCCTTTGACGCCGTAGTCAAGCGCCACAGCTCCCGTGCCTTTTGTGAGGACCGGCCAGTCGCCGCCATTGTCGGCAAAGAACTTCTCGACGTTTGCTGCGGAATCATCGAAGGCCACACTCACCACACGCAGTCCGGTGGTAGCCCGAGACGCGTCGATCTTTACGAGCTCAGGCTGCTCCGCAACACAGGGCGGACACCAGGTCGCGAAGAAGTTGACCAGTACCCACTCGCCCCGAGCAGAGTCCAGATTGAATTGCTCGCCACGCAGAGTGGTTCCAGCAAGTTCCGGTGCAATCTTGCCGAGCAACGGACTCGTTACCTTGGACTGCCCACCCTTGGGACTGACCACGAACAACAACACCAGCGCCAACACCGCGACACCCACGATCCCCGCAATAATCGGCGCCCGTCGAGGAGCTGATGTACTCACGCCGAGACCTGCTCAATCGGCGCTGCGGCCGACACCGCGTCGAGCGGGTTTCTTCGCCGGCCGGGGAAGAGCGCCAAGATCGTGCCGAGCACCATGATGAGTCCACCGATCCAGAGCCAGGTGACCATGGGTTGAACCACGACACGAAGCCCGAGCGAGGTATCCGACTCAGTTGGAGCAGAGGTGATGGACAACATGACGTCGTCGCGCAGACCTGCCTTGACCGATGGGGTCGGGATGGTCTGCCCGGATTGCCGATAGCGATTCAGCTGAGGCTCATAGACCTGCTGCCCATCCACCTTGATTCGTGCCAGCAACTCAATTCTGTTCGGCTGATCCACTGTTCGCGAACTCAAATACTGCAGGGTATGCCCCGCTACTCGAGCCGTCTCGCCTTCTTTGAGCGTGAACTCCCCTTGACTCATGAAGCTCATGGAAGCGGCGAGCGCCACACCAATCACGATCACTCCAAGGTGCACCACCATGCCGCCATTGGTTCGACCCACAAATCCTCTCCAACCAAGACGCCGAGTTGCCAACGCGATCTGGCGCAAAGCTGATCCGGCAGCAAACCCACCGAGGCCAAATGCCAGCAGGGCTGCAGCGCCGGTTGCGCCGAGCAATACCGCGATGAGCACCGCTGCTAGGCCTGTCCATGCCGGCCACCACAATCGTTCGCGGAGCAGTTCCCCCGAGGCCTTGCGCCACGGGAGCACTGGAGCCATCGCCATCAGCAGTAACAGGGTCAGTCCAATGGGCATCGTCATCCGACTGAAATACGGGGGGCCCACCGACAAGGTGTCGCCGGTAGTTGCTTCAATCACCAGCGGAAACACCGTGCCGAGCAGCACCACAAACGCAAAGGCGGCAAACACCACGTTGTTGGCTAAGAACGCGCCCTCTCGAGACAGGGGCGAGTCAATGTGGCCCACTGAGCGCAGGCGGTCTCCGCGCCAGCCGATCAGTCCCACCGAAACGGCCACCACGAGGGCAAAAAATCCCAACAGAATTGGCCCGACGGCACCGGCAGAGAAGGCATGAACTGAGGCCACCACTCCAGACCTAGTGAGGAAGGTGCCGAGGATGGTCAACGAGAAGGTTGCGCACAGCAGCGACAGGTTCCACACGCGCAGCATGCCGCGACGTTCTTGCACCATGACCGAATGCAAGTAGGCCGTCCCGGTCAACCAGGGCAGCAGAGATGCGTTCTCAACAGGGTCCCAACCCCAGTAGCCGCCCCAGCCAAGAACTTCGTAGGACCACCACGCCCCCAAAATGATCCCGGCGGTCAAGAACCCCCAGGCAAACAGGGTCCACCGACGAGTTTCAACAAGCCACCCTTCGCCAACCCTGCCCGTTACCAGTGCGGCGATAGCAAACGCGAATGGCACCGTGAAGCCCACGTATCCCAAGTACAGCATGGGGGGATGAAACGCCATCAGGATGTGATTCTGAAGCAGAGGGTTTGGGCCGGGACCATCAAAGCCGGGAAGGGGCAGGTTCCCTTTAAACGGGTTGGCTGCGGTCAGCATCAGGCCAAAGAAAAACACGCAGACCGAGAACATCGTGATCAGTGCCCAAGCCACGAGTGAATCATCGAGACGTTTGCGGAACTTGTGGGCTACGACGACTAGGTATCCCGCAAGAATCAACCCCCAGAGCAGAATTGAGCCTTCAAGCGCAGACCACATCGAGGCTACGTTGAACAGCGCGGGTGTGGTTGAGGAGCCATGCTCTGCCACGTACTTGAGGGTGTAATCGCGTTGGATAAATGCCCGCTCCATCGCAGCCACCGAGAGGACCGCACCGAGCAGCACCACGAATGAATACGCTCGACCCATGCGCATCAGGTCAGGCCGGGAGCGCTTCAGGCCCGTCAGGATGACCGAGATCGCAAGGAGCGAACCGCCGAGCGCCAGGATCAACCCCGTCAGCCCCAGGGCTCTGTTCACCCGCTGACCCCAGAACGTGAATCGGCGTCCGCTTGAGCCTTCTTGATGCGGTCAGCGTTCTTCTCGTCATACGTGCTGTCATGGCGAATCAGGATCTGATCGCTGTGAAACTCATCCCCAACAAACTGCCCTTCAAGAATCACCGGAATCTTGGCGTTGAATAATTCTGGCGGCGCACCGCTGTTGACTACGTTCAACTTCTGATCGCCGAAAGCAACCACGAAACGTACGCCACCATCAGTCTTCTTGATGGTGCCCTCCACCACGTTGCCCTGCATTCGGAATCGCTGATCACCAAGGTCTTGGCGCTGCGCAACTGCCTCATCAACGTTGTAATAAAACATCGCAGCACTGTTGAGCCCCTTGAAGAGCACCAATCCGAGGAGCCCAATGAGCAGCACTACTGCGCCCAGTGCGATGTAGGTGCGCGGACTCTTTGAAGTTCCCGAGGGTCTGGCCGGAGCGCTACGCGGTGTGACATCAAGCAGGGGCGTTGCCGCGTCTGGGGATTCCTCATCATCAAGCACTGACGGATCGGGGAGCGAAGGGTTTACATCCATCGGCGTTGCTCCGGGGGAACCGTTTGCGACAGACGTCGACCGCGCAGAATGACAACCGCGGCATAGGACCCAACGGACCCAAAGGTGACAACCCAGGCTCCAACGATGCACAGCGTTTCGGTCATGTTTGCGGCCCTCCCAAGTCATCTCGTGCGCCTCGACTGCTCGGGGCTGCAGGACTGCTCTCAAGTCGCCGCTCTTCTAATGCCTGATCAAGACCAAGTTCACTGGCACGTTCAGCTAGAAATCCAGCACGAAACCGGTGAACGAACAGCCAGGCACAGACCAGCAAACCTGCAATCAATGCCGAGTACATGGCAAAAAGCTGGGTGCCGCCCATGTCGGGATGGATGGTACCCAGAACGGTCTTTCCTTGATGGAGGCCTCGCCACCAATCCACCGCCTTATGCACGATGGGAATGTTCACCACAGCCACTAGGCCGATAATCGCGCAGCGAGTTGCTCGAGTTTTTGGATCTGCGGGGATTGCGCGAACAGCGAGGTAGCCAATGTACATAATCAGCAGCACAGCCGAGGTGGTGAGTCTTGGTTCCCAGCGCCAGAACACGCCCCAGGTGACCTTGCCCCAGAGCGCACCATCCACGATCGTCACGGCAAAGAACAGCACCCCAATCTCTGCGCCTGAGGAGCCGAGCAGGTCCCAGAACTCGGTGCGCTTCCAGAGGTACATCGCTGAAGACAGCGCCGTAATCAGAAATGCCACGTAGGCCGCCATCACGGTGGGGACATGCATGTAAATAATCCGCACGGTGTTTCCAAGCTGCGAATCAGCAGGGCTGATGAAGAGTCCGTAGGCCACGGCAAGAACCAGAAAGAACAGCGCTGTTGCTCCGAGCACTTTGGTTCCGCGAGACCCCGTCCCGATAGGAGCAGGCGCAGCGGCGGAAGAGGATTCGATTTTTGTACTCGTCATGCATCCTCCAGAAGGGGACGGAATAGAAATGAACCAAGGGTGAGGTACACCAGAGCGAAGATTCCGAGCAGTGCAGCCCATGGCCAACCAGACATAGCTTCGCGCTGCAAACTGACTTCGCATCCGCGCGTTGCCGCTATTAAGACCGGTGCAAGCAACGGTAACAACAGCAGCGGAAGCAAAGTCTCTCGGCTTCGGAGCCGAGCGGCAAGTGCGCCGTACACCGCACCTGCCCCAGCAATACCCAACGTAGCGGTGAACGCAATCACCAATAACAGGGGAATCCCGATGAAATGTGTGTCGTACAGCACAGCAACTCCCACAGCCAGCACCGCTTCGAGCAGCAGCAACTCCAGAGTTAAGGCTGTGACTTTTCCCAGATAAATGCCCGCTGGCGACATTCCGGTCAGTCGAAGCGCCTCCAAAATCCCATCCTCAGACTCAAGTCCAAAGCTGCGTTGCAAGGTGAGCACAGCCGAGAACAGCACCGTTACCCAGAACAGACCGGGCGTTGCTTGCTTGAGTACCCCACGATCAGGGTCAAGCGCGAACGCAAATAGAAGCAGAACCAGAATCGCGAATGGCAAAACCTGGCCCAAACCAATCTTTGCCCGACGCTCCAACTGCAAGTCTTTGCGTGCCATGAGGAGCGCGTCATCAAACATTCCTCGCGGCTTGGTCATGGTTCACTTCCAAGCTCCGTCGCGCGAGGAGAATCTGCGATGATCACTCCGCCGCTGATGGTGACAGATCGGTGGGCAATGTGCTCCGCCCGATCGAGTTCGTGCGAAGCAAACAATACCGTCGCCCCGCTTGCCGATGCTTCTGCCATCAGCCCATCGACAAGGTCCCTCCCAGAACTATCGAGTCCGGCGTGGGGTTCGTCAAGCAGCCAGAGTTCCGGGCGGCGACAGATCATTGCTGCAAACGAGACTCTGCGGCGTTGACCGGCTGAGAGCGAATACACCGGAAGGTCAAACAATCTTGAACTCACCCCTAGGCGCTCTAAGGCCGCTCGGCCATCTTGCACCGTCGCTGCTGCCGCACGAGACCAAAAGTCAAGGTTTTCAACCACGGAAAGGTCTTGATAAAGAAACGAATCGTGACCGAGCAAGCCCACACGCCGACGAACTGCTCGGGGGTTCGCAGTGAGATCCTCTCCGAGCACTACTGCCTGTCCCGAGGTCAGACCGATGAGGCCGGCGCAGACGCCCAACAGTGTTGTCTTGCCCGCACCGTTGGGCCCCTGCAGCAAGAGAATCTCTCCCGGGTAAACGTCAAGATCTACTCCTGCGAGTGCAGGGAATCGGCCGATAAGTGCGACGGCGGAACGGAGGTGGACAAGGGCCGACACAGCATTTATAAGCTACTTCTTCTTCAGTCTTCAGGGCCAAGCACACATTTCTGCCAGCATTCCCGGTACCGTTATGAGATGTTCGGAAAAATTCTTGGGGTACTCGGGAAGGTACTCATTGTTTCTGGACTTCTGGTGCTGGGTTTTGTGGGATATCAGCTCTGGGGAACCAGTATCTCGGAGTCGAACTCTCAGGCCGCTCTGACGAATTCGCTCGCAAACAACGCAAACCTCAAGCCAAACAATGGCCGAGTTCAGTCGCAACAGCTAACCGACCAATTTGCCACGGTAGACCCAGCAACGGCGCCTGCAACCGCTCCGCCACCCGAGGGTGAACCGGTGGGTGTTATCACGATTCCCAAGATCGATCTTCAGCGAATCATCGTTGAGGGCGTTGCAAAACCCGACTTGAAGAAAGGCCCTGGTCATTACCCCGGGACGCCACTTCCCGGCCAAGCTGGCAACTCGGCAATCGCTGGGCATCGCACCACCTACGGAGCACCGTTCAATCGGATCGATGAACTCGAACCGGGGGACGAAATCAAAGTCGGCACACCGCAGGGCGAGTTTACTTACGTGGTGATTCCCGCACCGGGGCAAGCTACTCAGGCTTGGTACACCGTGAGTCCGGCCCAAGTTGAGGTGCTGGCGAACATGGGCGATAACCGAATTACGTTGACCGCATGTCATCCCAAATATTCCGCAAAGCAGCGCATTGTGGTGCACGGAATACTGAAATCTCCCGTCGCAGCGGCTGTTGTTGCCGTTCCGAGCGCCGCAACGACACCGCCCAAAACCTCAGCTCAGTTCGATTCTGGGCAGTCCGGCGACTCAAAAGCGCTCACCACAGCCCTGCTCTTTGCCGCAGCGGCCGCCATCGTGGCCTTGTTGGCCTGGTTGCTCGGCAAGTCCCTGCGCCGCTGGCCCATATATGTGCTGGCTGCGCCGGCAATTCTCGTCCTGATCTGGTTCGGATATGTCTACATGGACCGGTACCTTCCCACCCTATGAACTCAGCGCCCATGAATTCAGGCGCAAGAAGGCGCTCTCCTCGGTGGGCGGAGCCAAGAATTATTCTGCTAGCAGTTCTGCTCGTGCCTGCGCTTTTACAAATTGCCTGTAGCAGCGACAAGAGCGGGACTGCGAAGGCCTCTGATGCAAGTTCAACAACGGTCGATGCGAGCACTCAGACTGTCACCACTGAAACCCCAGGTCCCCCGCCCGGAGCAACACTTGAGGGGTTCAAAGACCTTGCGGTAGGCACCTGCTTCGAACAGGTCAAGGCCTCGGCTGCTGAGGATCGCGCGGTGTGGCTCCTCGACTGCGCTGACCCACATAGCTTTGAGGTGTACTGGATCACCACCTACCAGGGCGAGGGAGCTGGGCGCGGCACCTCGTACCCCGGAACAGCAACCGTGCAGAACGGGGCGGAGCAGGCTTGCTTTGACCAATTCGAGACGTTTGTGGGAGTGCGCTGGACGCTGTCGGAACTTGATATTCGAGCTTGGTGGCCCACCGAAGAATCTTGGGCCCGAGCAGACCGAACGGTGATCTGCACAGTGTTCGCCGAGAGCGGCGAGCAACTCACGGGCACACGCCGTGGCAGCGCAAAATAGTCAGCAGTGCTGGGTAGGTCCTGCGCAGGTTTCAGCTAGCGCAGGGTTCAGCTAGCGCAGCGGGAGCAAAGGGCCGGCTTCCTCTTAGCGCCCCTTAAACACTGGAGCACGACGGTCGCTAAATGCAGAGCGCCCCTCGATTAGGTCATCCGAAGCCCAAGCGGCATGAAAGGCTGCAAGGTACTCGCCCTCTGGGTCGGTGCTGAGCGAGGGGTGCTCGAGTAAGTCAAGCCCCCGCTTCGATCCCGAGAGAGCGAGCGGTGCGAGCTGGGCAATCTGGCCGGCGAGTTCCTCGGCAGCAGTGAGCACAACATCGCCGGCATCCCGCGGGGCCTCAACGGTAAACAGTTCTTGGATCAGGCCGACTTCGTAAGCGCGCTGTGCTGTCAGTGGACGAGCGGTCAACATCATCCACCGCGCTGCTGAGTGGCCGGCAAGCGCAGCAAGGCGCTGCACCGTGGAGTGATCCACCATCAATCCCAGTTTCGCAACGGGTACGGCAAACCGCGCCTCGTCAGTAGCGATGCGCAGATCGCAAGACAGAGCGAGTTGCATCCCGAGTCCCATACACGCACCAGAGATTGCCGCAATGGTTGGGAACTCAAGGCCAGCTAGGTCATCAAGCATCAGGCGAAGTGCCCGTGTGAACTCCAGATCCTCGAGTTCTTTCAGGTCGGCACCGCTACAAAACTGACTCTGGTCACCCGTCAGGATCAGTACCCGAACCGTTCCCCGAGCATGTTCTGCTCGCGCTCGAATGACTGCATCATGGAGTTGATCGAGCGCTTCATGATTCAGAGCATTGCGCCGCTCAGGCCGAGAGATCGTGATGCGCGCAACTCGCTGATCGGAGTGATAACCCAAGCTCACCCAGGCGCTCCCGGCTGAAAGATCATCGCATAGAGGGCCACGAGCAGCAGCAGGTGCATGACGCCCGTGAGGGCTTGGGCCGATTTGGCTCCAGCCTTCTGAGCGCGAATCAAGAAAAACATAATGATCGCCATGATGATCCAGACTGCGAAGGCAATCGAGATCCAAGCTTCCTGCAACACCTCGGGATGATCCTTCAACCCCGCGGCGCTCAGTATTCCTGTCAGTAGCAGCACCAATAGGGCGGGCGCTTGAATGTACATGGCAACCTTTGCAAAGCCAGCGTTTGCGCCTTCGGCAGAGCGAGTCACCATGGGTGCGGCAAAGAATGCGCCGAAGGCCACTATCGCAGCGAGCACATGAAGGAACAGCCAAAGGTTTTCCATGAGCATATGTCTAGCGCATTCCCCTGCCTGAATGCGCTACCAACCCACTGACTGGCAACGAACTGCTGCTGCATTACCCAAACTGGGTTTGAGAACCGCTGTGCGGTGCAGCGCTCCGCTAGCTTTGAGGCGTGGCACTTCTTCCCACACTTCTGGCATTCGGCATCGGGGTGGGTCTCGGGCTGTATTGGGGCGGAAGCCTAGAAAACATGATGATGTGGCGCCCCCTGCTGTGGCAGGCGCTCCTCGGTGGCCTCGCAGTTTGCATGCTGCTGGACCTGATCGGGATTGGCGGATTCTTTGGCGCATTCATCTTGATCTTGGCTACGGCAGCACTACTTGCTTTCGCTATCGTCAATCTGCGCACGGGAGGCATGGTGTTAGTCGTTGCTGGCCTCGGGCTGAACCTATTTGTCACCGTGATCAATTGGGCAACTCCAGTGAGCGGTTCGGCGCTGGTCTCAGCGGGGATTGTGACGACTCAACAACTGCCGAAGATCGCCTTGACTGGTGGGCGCGAGCTTGCAGATGGGGCCATGTTCGGGTTTCTTGGCGATGTGATTCCCTTGCCCTGGGGCCACATCATCTCGCTCGGCGACCTGCTGATCCTCGCGGGTATTACTTTGGTCACCGCCAGCGTGCTGCGGCAGTATCAGGTTGGCGGTGGAAGTCCCCGTTCCGGCATGCGCAGCGCGCCAAATGACTACCGAAGCGCCTTGGATGCGCTCGGCAGAGGCCCTGCTCCTCGGCGCGGGCCTGGCCTGCATCCGTCCCGACGAGTGGTTCCCCCCGAGTCCAAGTTAGTAAAGCGACCGGGCTCAGATCCCCGCTGACAAACCTGCGCTGATCATGTTCTCTGATGAGGACCGGAACACTCCGGCAAACATCAGGAGGAACCCACATGGCACAGCTCGGACTCGACCCAGAGCAGATGGCCGCGCTGCAGAAGTCACTGCAGCGTGAGGCCGGCACGATCAGAACGTTGGCACGTCAGTTAGATGGTCAGCTGAAATCCGCCTGGTGGAAAGGCACTGACTCGGACCGCTTCCGTTCCGAGTGGGACGGTACCCACAAGACCCAACTCGAGCGAGTATCGATCGCCCTTGAGGATGCCGCCAAGAAGGTGGCTGCAAACGTGGCTCAACAAACCCAAGCCAGTCAGGGATGAGTTCTGCCGGTGCCGTCTTTCAGCTCCCCCTTCGCTTGGACGATGGCACCGGCAACTTTTTGGACCTGATGATTGAGCTGGCCTCTGCTGCGCGCATCGGTGAGTTAGCCGATCATCTCGCCGAGCTTCTCGGCAGTTCCCCCGGACAGACCATCTCAAACAGTTCATCTCAACACCACACGCAAACCGCCTACCTGCGAGGCGACTTAATCGCGGAGTGCGGACCCCGAGCCGGCGACACGATTCGCCTGAGTTCTCTCACCTGGCTTCCCGAAAACGGGCAGGCTGAAGTTGCCCGCCTCCCTCCCCAAACTCTCACTCTGGCTCCAGTCTTCCTGCGCAATGTCAATGACAGCCAAGCGCCCACCCTGCAATTGAACTATGGAGTCAGTCAGGTGCGCGGTGCGTTGTTTGAGGTCTCCGAACGAGTTGAGGTCCGCTCAACTGGCGCCACCATCCCCGCGGTGAATGGAACCCTCATTCTGGGAAGCTCCAGGCTTCGCACGGGTGATCTCCTCAAGATCAACGACCAACTCAGTTTGGTTCAAATCAAAGGGTCCCTTCGGCCACCCGAACGGCCAGGGCCCACGCAGACCCACAAGCTCAGCAGTTCCCATCACGCCTTGCACTCTCCCGTTACGATCACCCTTCCCACTCCGCCATCACTGCAGCGGCTACCGGGCTTTCCCGTGCTGTCTGCCATTGTTCCATTACTCATGGGGGCAGCGCTCTGGGTAGCAACAAAATCGCTTGCATCCGCTCTGTTCGTTTTGTTTAGTTTTGTGTTTGTTGTGGCGTCCGGGCTTGAGGCGCGACGCGAATCTCGGGCTGAACAGGCCTTCCGTCTGGCAGAATTCCGCTCGGATCTCACTGAAGCTGTCACGAGGATTTCGGAGCTGCGCCAACTGGAGTTCAAGCGACTCGATCAGCAAGTTCCCGCTGCTCGTCGTCTTGTTGGAATCCTCGCTGACCGGTCCGAACCGCTCTGGTCTCGCAGCGTCAACGATGCAGCAACGATGCCGATGCGCGTGCGGTTAGGAACCGCGCAGATCACCCCACAGGATGGCCTCGAGGTTCCTACCCAAGGCCGAGCCGACTTGCGCGAGGAACTCAGCCGTCTCGCCGAACAGTACGAACTAGCGGAGCTACCAGCAATCGTCGATCTTGACCAAACCTGCGGTCTTGGAATCGTTGGTCGAGACGAACTCGCAACCTCCTTAGCTCGAAGTCTGGTGCTGCAATTATCAATCGCACTCACTGCGCAAGACCTCAGCATCAAGGTGCTCGCGAGCGAGGATCGCCTTGATATCTGGAGGTGGTGCGCATGGCTGCCGCATTGCCGCGTGCAAGGTGTGAGTCCGCGCACGCTGTTCGTCGTTGATAATGCCGAAGATGAACTAGTGAGCGCAGCCATCGACCGACACGGCGCCTCGACGACCAGAGTGCTCTGGCTATCAGCACTGCGCGCAGGCCTTCCATCTGGGCTCGGGGCCATCGTTGATTTGTCGCAGCAGCCGCGCCTATATCTCGACGCGATCCCGCGTGATGATCCTTCCCTGAAAAACTCAGAGAGCCGCCGAGTTGTAAACCTGGCTATCGAGGACCTCACCGAGGACGAGGCCGTGCCGCTCGCAAGAAGTCTTGCTCCCCTCATCCCCGAGCGCTCGGCTGTTGAGCTCAGCAACGGTTCGAGCGCTCGCAGCGAATCGCCTGCGCAGCGCCTCCTTCCCACTTCGCATCTGCCGGTTCAACTTCGGCTACAAGAGGTACTCGCCGAGGAGCAGATGTTGCTGCAACCCAAGGCTGTGCTCAATCAATGGGAGCGTTCTGCGCATTCGAGTGGACTTGGAGCCCCGCTAGGGCGAGTGGCAAACGGGGTACTGCACCTTGATCTGAGAGCCGATGGCCCGCATGCCCTCATCGCTGGGACCACCGGCTCTGGAAAAAGTGAGCTGCTCCGTTCGCTTGTGGCTTCACTTGCCCTTCATCACAGCCCCGATCGCCTGAGTTTCTTGCTCATTGACTACAAAGGTGGAGCCGCCTTTCGTTCGCTCAGCTCATTGCCACATACCGTCGGACTCATCACCGATCTCTCGCCGCTGCTTGCCAAACGAGCGCTTATCTCGTTGCGAGCCGAGGTCCGCTACCGGGAATCTCAGCTTGCACAGCTAGGGGTTGCTGATCTCGCCGAAGCACCGCTTGATTCGTCAGCAAAAGTTCCGCCCGCTCTCGTTGTTGTTGTTGATGAGTTCGCCGCCCTATCCCGAGAGCTGCCCGAGTTTGTTGATGGCCTCGTTGACTTATCCCAACGAGGCCGAAGCCTTGGGATGCACCTCGTGCTGGCCACACAACGACCTGCTGGCGTGATTACCGACGCGATCCGAGCAAATACAGCCTTGCGAATCGCCCTGCGAGTAGCAGACGAGGATGACAGCCGTGACGTGGTCGAGCTTGCTCAGGCTGCACTACTGCCGCGTGAGGTTCCAGGCAGGGCCATCCTGCGCAGCGGTCCAGGCCGGTGCGCTGCGGTGCAGTTTGCCTATAGCGGCACCTCTGAGTCTGCTCGGCCACGAGTGCAGTCTTGGCCCCTCGGGAATCCCCCGCCACAGATTCCACCTCAGGTACCGGGTATCTCACACACCGAATTAGAGTCCGCAGTCAGCTCAGCCCGTGCAGCAGCAACGCTTGGGAAGTTCGCAACGCCTCGGCCGCCTTGGCTTGATGCTTTACCAATGCAGGTCAAGCTGTCGCAGGTGCTAGAGGCAGGTCAGGGTCTTGCAATTGGCTGGACTGACCTGCCGGACCAGCAGAGACGTTCGGCGCTTGAACTCAACCTTGATCGCGACGGCGGCGTGCTCGTTTTAGGCGCAAGTGGCTCGGGTCGAACCACCACGCTCAAGAGTTGTGCTCAAGCAGCAATCATTCACTATCGCGGGCGGGTCCATCTCTTTGGGATTGACTCCGGGCGCGGACTGCGAGCACTCCGTTCCTTCGCCCAAGTCGGAGAGGTTCTCCCGGTGGATGATGTAGAGCGCGTGCTGCGATTACTTCGCCGCCTCGCGGCCCACGTGCAGTCACAAACCCAGTCCAGCAACGGCGGGTCAGCCTGCACTCCGCGCCTTCTACTGCTTGACGGATTCGGCGCATTCGAAGAGATCTACGAGCGACTCAACCGTGGTGAGGGCCTCGATCTACTGACAAGAATTGCCCGAGATGGACGCTCCGTCGGGACTCACCTCATGCTCGCAGCACACCGCCGCAGCGAAGTTCCGCCTTCAATCAGCAGTCTTTTAGGATGTCAGATTTATCTGCGGAGTTCAACGGTTGATGAGGCGCTCATGTTGGGGCTAGACGCAGAATCGGCAGCCAAGGAGGTTCCCCCTGGCCGCGGGTCTCACCAAGGCGAGGCCATCCAGATTGCTGAGCCCGATGACCTGAGTTCTCAAGTTGCGATGCAACAACCTGGTCATGCTGAATCGGTTGGAGCGCTGCCGAGGTTGCTTCGAGTTACCGAACTGTTCGCAACTGATCCATCGGGCCTTGCACCTGCGCTGATTGCGCCATGGACCTCGATACCCTGCGGTATCGAGGCAGAACAGTTATCAGTCGCCGCACTTGACCTGGCACACCATCACGGACTGATCGCCGGGGCGCCCCGCAGCGGAAAGTCTACGGCGCTCAACACTCTTTGTCTTGCCCTGAGGCTGCGTCCCGCTGCGAACATCCAAACAGCTACCTACTTGCTCGCCGCATATGGCTCAGATGCCCATGACCCAAAGCACTGGGACTCGGGGCACTGGGACTCGGGGCACTGGGACTCGGCGCTCATTGAGCCAAACTCAGCTCAGGATTCTGTGCACCTTCTACAGACGGCAGCCGACGCCGCACGTTCAGGGGCCTGCACACTTCTCGCAGTGGATGACATCTGCAGCCTCATCGAACTGCCCGGAGGCGAACAGATCGAAGCTGAGCTGCTGGCGTTAGTAGACCTTGCCAGAACCCATTCCATCAGACTCCTCCTGAGCGGTGATGTCGACTCACTGCAGCGTTCCTATAGCGATCTCATTATTCAGCTTCGTTCTGCTCGTACTGGCCTTTTGCTCAGTGGCGACCCCGACCTTCACGGATCTTTGTTCCATACCGCTCTCCCCGTTCGATCTGAGTTGTTGCACTGCGCCGGTCGAGGCTGGCTGATTGCTCCATCAACTGCACAGGCAGTTCAGATCGCCCATCCATAACGGTGCTCGCGACTCTGACCCCCGTGGCCGACCAAGCTGCAGCGGCTAGGCAGCCGGGCGCTGTCGATCAATCAGGTGTAATTCACTAGCCGTGACGAGTTGGACGTGAAGGGCGTGATCAATCAGATGCCCTCGGCGATCCATTGCGTTTGCGCCCATTGCCCCATGCATGTTGGGGATGCCCGCTCGATGCAATTTCTCGCAGAGGTGATCAAGCTTGCGGTTGAACTTGGTGAGCGACCAGCCAAGCCGGGCAGCACCCTGACGGTTCGAAGGGGGCTGAGTGTGATCAGTTCGAGGGTCAAGCAAACGTTGCTCACACATTGCGAGCAACAAGAGTCGTTGATCATCGTTTAACTCAACCCGACCCCAGTCCATGGTCTGTGTGCCCTGCACCCCCTCCTCACCCAATAAGTCCGTGTCCCACTCGAATCCTTCAAGTCCACCCGAGAGCTCATATCGAGTGGGGCCTGCAACAAATCCGCAGGTGAACTCTCCGTGCAGCAGCGCAGCTGAGGAGTTGGGTGCGACGAGCGCAGAGCTCATCCCCACTGAATCTTTCACCGTGAAACTGATGCTTCTGCCAAGGTTCTGTATGCACCAGTGGTGACCCTGCTCGACGAAGCGACCCAAGATGCGATGCATATAGGGGTTCTCGTCAATCACGAGCTCTGCCGAGCGGCCAAAGGTGAGCGACTCACCCGGATTGAGGGTGTGATCCTCCCCACAGAACTCTAGATACAACCTGCCTGTTGGGTTGTGGGCTGTTGGGTTGTGGGCTGTTGGGTTGTGGGCTGTTGAGTTGTGGGCTGTTCGAGTCATGCCGGCGAGTATAGATACTTTCAGTACATCTCATGTCTTTTTAGATTCCTCACTCGCGTTCCCGTCAAGGCTCCATGCACACTGCCAGCGTGGTCCATGACTGTGGGCGCGCCCCGCCCGCTTGGCCGGTATCACCGTCCCAGTACTCAGCCCAGCCAGACTCAACCGCGCCACGCCGGCTTGTCTCCGCCAGCACCGATGCTTCGGCATACTTTCCAACACGCTGCAGCCCAATCCACAGCAAGTAATTCAGCTGCGGCCAGCTCGGTCCGCGCCAGTATGTGTGAGGCAAATAGGTGGGTTCTAGAAGGTGGACCTGCCGCGCCCCGAACTCGCCCGCGAATGCCTGAGCATCGGTCAACTCCGCCGCTACTGCAGCGGCTTGCACATCAGCGCCTGCACCAGAGCGTGCATCGGTTGTCCTGCCGCCCTCGATGGCAGACCTAGCTCGTGAATCTTGAGACGGCAACGTCAGCAGCGGCAGCAACGCTTCGGCGGTGCGCACCCGACCTGAGCCGAAAGCAGCGGGCCCGTCATCTACCCAAGTGCGGAGCCCAGGTTCCCAACGGTCAGTCAACGAATCAGAGATCTCTGCGGCATGGCGGTAGAGCCCAGCGTCACCGGTCACCCCGGCGAGTTCCGTTGCACAAAACGCTGCCATCGCGCTGAAGGCCACGGAACCCACTGCGAACGCATCGTTGCCAATTGGTGCACCTCCGGGCAATCGCTCAATCCCTTGCAACAATTCCCCTTTACGAGAAAACCAAGTTTGCTCGTCGAAACCAGCAGAGCCCAGAACAAGGTCATCCCAACGGGGGCTGTGGTCGCACCCCGATTCCCAAGGGTGTACGAGTTCAATCAGGCCAGCGGCGCTGCGACGACGCGACTCAAACAAAAAGTTAAGCCCCGCTGTGGCGCGAGCCAACAAGTCGGCTGGCACATTCACTCCGCGCCGCGTGAGCTCTGCGATGGCATGGCCATAAATGGGAGGTTGGGTAATTGATGAAGTGTTCGGCCGTCCCCAGAACGCCTCATATTCGCTTGACCCGTCGAGATAGAGCACATGGGGAACAAACCCATCTGCATCTTGTGCGGAGAGGGCAAGGGTGAGTTCGCTGAGCGCAAGATCTGCCCTGCCGAGCTGCGCCCAGACAATGGAATGGAAGCAGGAGTCCCACAGCCAAAGCCACGGGTATGTTTCGCTGTTCGGACAGGTGAAGCCAGGCTCGCGCCACTGAGCGGCGAGCACCTCGCGTGCACGTTCAGAAATCATCCGCGAATCCCTAACTGCATCTCTGTGACCCTAACCTGTGGCAATCATGGCAACGCGTGCAGCCTTCCTGTCGTTTCGATTCGGCCTGACCGACGGTGTCTCTGTGGTTGCGCGCACGTGGATGGATGCGTTCGAGGAATTCGGCTTTGAGGTGCTCACCGTCACGGGCGAGGTGACTGCGGACCGAACAGTGCCCGGACTTGGGCTACCCAGCAACGCCGAGATTCACGCTGGAGTCGGTACCCCTGCCGTACCCCCGACACCTTCTGAAACAGCGCTCGAAATTGCTTTGACCGAAGCACTTGTAGATGCAGACCTAGTCGTGGTGGAGAACTTGTTGACCATCCCGATGAACCTCGCTGCATCACGAGCAGCAGCGAAGGTACTTGCCGGCCGACCAGCTTTACTTCATCACCATGACCCACCTTGGCATCGGGACCGCTTTGCACACATCACCGAGTTGCCAGCCACTAACCCTGCCTGGCGGCACGTCGCAATTAATCGAATCCTGCGCGACGAACTTGCCGAAAGAGGGATTACCGCTTCGATTATTTACAACGGGTTTCCCACTCCCGTGCGGCGCAGTCGCACAGAATCTGAGCAACTTCGACGCGAGGTGCGTCGTTCGGTGGGCATCAGTGCAGAGGAACTCGTCGTGGCACATCCGGTGCGAGCAATCGAACGCAAGAACATTCCGGCCGCAATCGCCTTAGCAGAAGCAGTGGGGGCAACATATTGGCTCCTTGGCCCAGCCGAGGAGGGGTACAGCGATGAACTCGACCGTCTGCTGAGCTCAGCTAGATGCAAAGTTGTGCATCATGAGTGGACCGATGTTGAGGGGATTTACGCTGCTGCGGACCACATCGCGTTTCCCTCCACCTGGGAAGGGTTTGGCAATCCGCCAATCGAGGCGGCTCTCTACCGTCGCAGCGTGAGCGTGGGCAACTATCCAGTGGCCGAAGAACTTCGAGCATTTGGGTTCGACTGGTTCGACCCAAGCGACGAGCGCGGCATCGCAGCCGCGCTGGCTTCACCGGAGTCCGAAGCGGTCATCAAGATGCTGAACGGCAACGAGCGCGTCGCGAGCGAGAACTTCTCGCTAGGAAGAATGCGCAACTCGTTGCATCAACTCCTGGAGAGCGCAGAATGGCTTCCATGACCCCGAAGGACTGCAATGAGGACGCCCCGGCCATGGCTGACCCCGTGCTGGCAAAGCGGGAGCGCATCCGCAAGCTCTGCGAGCTTGGTTCCAAAATTGGGTACTCATGTTTTGGAGCAGCAATGCTGCTGTTTGTTGTGGCCTTTGTTGCCGACTTCCCCTCATGGATCGTGACCGTCATTATCGCCGCGATGATTCTTGGGTCGATCACCCTGCTTCCCGCGATTGTGTTCGGCTACGGGGTAAAAGCCGCAGATGCAGAGGATCGCGGAGAGAAGTTCGGCTACTAGAGACTTCCAGATCGACCCCTTCCAACTCCGCGATCCTGGATTTCTCGCCGATCGGAGGGGACGTAGAGAACCTCAGACCTCAGTAGCGGAGGCCACCTTCCAAACTGCTTCGACTTGGTATTCGGGAGCATCAATCGCCCCGCAGGTGATCTGCGGAATATGTCGCTCCAGCTCTACCTCCACTCGAAAGGATCGAGTTTGGCCATCCGGAATTCTGCCCGTGATTTGCAAGGTTGTGGCCAACGACTGACGATCAAAACCAAGAATCTGCACCGTTCGATGCGCAGTCGCCCAGGCCCAACCCACCTTGAGGAGCCCAGCCCGATCAGCCGCCTGTGCTGGCCCAGCAGTCAGTGTTGAGAGGCCTCGACAATGCTGCGCGGCAACCGACAGGTCGCTGCTCGTGCCAGGCCCGCGACCGCCAAGCAGGCCGGGCTCGCTCAGCCCGGTTGATCTCTGCAGGATCTGTTCGGTGATCTTCGCGTCGAGGTAGGCCCACGCGTAGCCATCGGGAAAGGTCAGTGCCGTGGGAGCAAAGCGGTGGCCTCCCGTATGCGAGGCCCTCCAGACTCTGACCTCGGCCGCTCCCCCGTGTACAGCAGGCGCCGCGCTCGCTGTTACCTCGGCGAGTCGGGACGCTACCTCGGAATAGAGCGCCATTCCGGATTGCCCGCAGCAGACGTCACGTTTGCCGTGGGTGCAGATCAGGAGGTCGATAACGGTTGCAGGAACCTGTACGCGGAACTGCTCGTAGGTTGCAATTCCGGTTTCGTCAGCGTTGAGTAGTGCCTGAGCCAGCGGCAGAACCTCACCCGTGGACAGTAACCATTCGCGCCGGGTAAACGGTGCTGCCTGCTCTGCTCGAAGACTCTGCTCATTTGCCGGCTCAGCCTGCAAAGAGAATTCCTTCTCAAAGGCAATGACTCGCACCGCGTTTGGCTGGAGTTCAGAAGTGGTGCCAGCACCCGAAGGACCAACTGCTCCTGGGACGAGCCCCTGTGGTCTCCAGACGCGGCCATCTCGGCCGCTCAGACTCGCAAAGGGCTTTCGCCGATCGCCCAGAGAAACGAACGGTTCACTCAGCGAGATGTCTTTTTGCCAAGGAAGCGGAACCTCGATGCAGAGAAATGCATCGTAGGCACCAGCCGAGCCGATCGGATCTGCATCGAAGCCTTGCCGAAAAGGTGAGCAACGCTCAGGAGTGACTGCTAATTCGACCAAGGGCAGCATGATCCTGCACTCTAGGTCCGAGTTGAACGTTGCTGGCCAACATTCAGCAGAGGCCCCGGATGCCGAGCGCGGGTAACCTTCAGCAACTTGCTATGAGACTTCCTGCTGCTGAACGCCGAGAACAACTGCTGCACACTGCCGTGTCTGTCTTTGCCGACCACGGGTACCACGCCACCTCGATGAACGAGGTGGCAGAGGCCGCTGGGGTGACCAAGCCAGTTCTGTACCAACACTTTGCTTCCAAGCGTGAGCTGTTTATTGAGTTGCTCACCGATATTGGCGCTGAGTTGCAAGAGATCATCTCGAAAGCAACCGCAGAGGCGGCCGGGCCTCGGCAGCAGATCGAGAACGGGTTCAGGGCGTATTTCGGGTTTGCGAGCGAACAAACCGATGCATTCAAAGTTCTCTTTGGTGCCGGTGCTCGACGCGACCCGGAGTTCGCTTCCTTTGCCCTTGGAGTAGAAATCTCCATTGCTGAAAGCATTGCGGATTTGATCATGGTCGAGGGTGAGCCCGTGGCGCACCGCTACTTGCTAGCTCACAGCATTGTGGGCATGACGGAGGCAGCGACTCGATATTGGCTGTCGCATCAACGCGAGCCTCAGGTGAACCTCTTGGCCGAACAACTCTCACAGCTTGCCTGGTCTGGCATGCGCGGCATTCGCAGCCAGAACTGATTACGAGCAGAACACTTTTCTCGTCACACCGCAGCCCGCAAAGAACACCAGCATCCACACAACTACAGACAGGTACTTACAAGATGTACAGACAGGTACTTACAAGATGACTGCAGAATCCAGCCAAGGCCAGCGCGAGGGAAACGGCTCAGACTGGTATGAGGTTGTTGTTGAAATCCCCAAAGGGTCGCGCAACAAGTACGAGATCGACCACGAACATGGCGAGGCGTGGCTAGATCGTCACCTCTTCTCCACCACTGTGTACCCCACTGAGTATGGGTTCTTTCCAAATACCTTGGCCGAGGATGGAGACCCGCTCGATGCACTCGTACTGCTCGAAGAAGCAACCTTTCCTGGTTGCCACATTCGCGCCCGGCCTATTGCAGTGCTCGAGATGACCGATGAGGCTGGCCGAGACCTGAAGGTGCTCTGTGTTCCTTCCGGTGACCCAAGGTGGGATTTTCTACAAGATGTGGGCGATGTTCCCAAGCACCAGCTCGCAGAAATCCAGCAGTTCTTTAAAGTCTACAAAGACCTCGAACCGGGCAAGGCAAGTGTTGTTGGCGAATGGAGTAATCGTGCCGCGGCCATACTTGCGATTGCAGCTGACCGAGCCAGATTTTTGTAGTCGTTCTTGCAATTTTCAAGCATCCCAAGAATTTTCTCAGGCTTTCAGTATTCTCGGGGACTACACAATCCAGTTTTCACCAACAAGGGGGAAGAATTTATGTTGTCTCTATTAGCTCAGGAATCAAGCTCAGGTGGTGCCGCAGGCGGCATCGTATTTATGATTTTCTACCTCGCCTTCATCGTCTTCCTGCTGGTCTCAGTCTGGAAGGTCTTCGTCAAGATGACACAGCCCGGCTGGTACGGAATCATTCCTATTTTCAACTACTGCGTTATTGCAAAGCAGTCTGGCAAGGACTGGTGGTGGGGACTGCTGCCATTGGTTCCCTGCATCGGGATCATTTTCGTGATTATTCTGTTGAACGAGCTCGCTAAGATGTTCGGTAAGGGAGTCGGCTACACCATCGGACTCGTGTTATTGCCATTCATCTTCTGGCCCATTCTCGCCTTTGGGTCCGCCGAGTATCAGGGTCCACAGGGCCGAGCTTTCTGAAGGGCAGAGCATTCTGAACTGACTGAACTGAGTTACTCAGGGTTACGCGGTACCTCGATCTTCATCTGGGTACCGCGAACCCTGACCTCTCGGTGTGAGAGCGCTTCAAAGGCTGCTTGATCCTGATCGGTGAGGTCTCTACCCGACAAGCTTCGAGGCCAGCGCTTGTCAGAGAGCACCGCTGAAAGTTCCACGCTGTACAAATACAGCGTGCCCAGCAGATAGCTCCAGGACAACAATCCAAGCACCAACGCGAACACCCCATACGTGTCGCTTGACTGACTCACGATTCGGGTCACGTAGAACCCGCCTAGTGACTCCAGTGCCCACCAGCCAAGCCCAGTAGCGAGAGCACCCGGGAGTTGGTTCTGCAAGGGTACTCGGCGGGCGCAAAGCACCCAATGAAGGCCAAGGTAGCCAACGGCGCCAGCAAGAACGGCCAAGGCTGCAGACACCACCCATTGCATCATTTGTGCGGTATCGCTGCCAAGAATCCATCGGCCAGCCCCAGACAGCACTGCGCACACAACAATGAGCAGCGCACCTGGAAGGTCTCGCAGTCGCCGCAGTAGCCAAGGTGGGCGATCGAACTGAGGCACCTCCCACATAGTGTTCAGGGACTCCTGCAACATATCTAGCAGACCGAGTCCAGCCCAGATCGACACCAAAAGAGAAACCACCAGAACAGTCACGCTGCCACCAATCGATGAAGTCTCCTTGGACATCTCTGTACCAATGACGGGGATATTTCCCAGTACCGAATCAATCAGGCTGTTCTTCAGATCCTCGTTATTGCGCAGGATCAAACCAAGCGCATTGACAAACGCAAGCATGAGCGGAAAGAGCGAAAAGAAGCCTTTATAGGCGAGCAACATTGCCAACTGCCCGCCCTTATCGTCACCAAACTTTTTTGCCACGCCAAAGGTGACAGCAAGCGCCGGCACACCTCGATGCCAAGCATCAACGCGGTCAATCATCCGATCCAGCAGATTCTGCTGAACCTGCTCCCACTCTTGGTCATCACTCGGCGTATCCTCTAGCACCACGTGCACAGGGTACGCGCCAGCAGTCCAGAATCACCCAAGTCTGAGCGCTGCCATAGTAAACAACTGACCGAAACACAGAAGCCGAGAGGCTGAGCAGTAACTTGGTTGGGTGGGAACTCTTCAAAAGCAGCGCGTGAAGATCGGGGCTACTGCCACCGTGCTTCTTGGCGCAATAGCGCTGTGTCTGCTCGGCCTACTGGTGGTCGGAATCTTTTTACTCGTCAAACCCTTTGGCACACAATCCGTGGATCGCTCAGGCCCGACCGTGCTGCAGCAGATCAAAAAGCTTGAGGAGTTCACTGCGGCCGAGGGCACCTTTACCCAAGATGTCGACTTAGAGACGGACGCGAAGTACCTACCCAGTTTTCTGAAAGGCGAACGGGTCACGGCCCTCGTGACCGGGACGGTACGGGCAACCGTGAATTTTGCCGAACTCGACGCCGGCGCCATTCAGGTCGATGAGTCCACCAACACGATCCGGTTGACCTTGCCCGACCCGGTGCTCAGCGATGCCGATATTGATGAATCCTCTGCTCGGATTGTCTCGAGAAACCGCGGCCTCGTTGATCGCGTTGACGATTTCTTCTCTTCCAACCCGACTGATGACGCACCGCTGTATCAGGCCGCCGAGAAAAAGGTGGGTGCCGCGGCAAGTAAATCCGACCTTGTGGAACAGGGCAGGCAGAACACAGAGGACTGGCTCACCACGTTCTTGGGAGCGGCTGGCTTTGAGCATGTGGAGATTACGTGGAAGAAGTCTCCCGCCTAGTCTCGTGAAACCGACTACGAGCGAAGAAATTTTTGGATCTTGTATTACCGACTGACGGAGGGCTAGTGAGTAACGCAGCACAAACAACCTGGGCGGCGCAGGTTCATGGCGCCGCCAAGATTTATGGCAGCGGCGAGAACGAAGTGAGAGCGCTTGACCACGTGACGGTTGGGTTTGAAAAAGGCGCGTTCACGGCAATCATGGGGCCATCGGGATCTGGCAAGTCCACACTGATGCAGTGCGCTGCAGGCCTTGACCGACTCACCGCCGGAACAGCGTTTATTGGTGATGTCGACATCACCAAGCTGGGCGAAAAAGCGCTCACCCTTCTGCGGCGAGACAAAGTGGGATTCATCTTTCAACAGTTCAACCTGTTGCCCACCTTGACTGCTCAAGAGAACATCACCTTCCCCCTTGACCTTGCCGGTCGCAAGCCAGATCCTGCGTGGATGACCCATGTAGTCAACACCGTGGGCCTTTCTGATCGACTGAATCACAAGCCCTCAGAACTTTCCGGAGGGCAGCAGCAGCGCGTTGCCGTGGCCCGGGCCCTTGTGGAGCAGCCAGAAATCATTTTCGCTGATGAACCGACTGGCAACCTCGACTCCACCTCCTCGGCAGAGATTCTTTCGTTTATGGAAAGTGCGGTCAGGGAGTTCGGTCAAACCGTCGTCATGGTGACCCACGATCCAGTGGCCGCTTCGCATGCCAGCCGCGTGCTGTTTCTTGCTGACGGGCGCATCGTGGATGAACTCATGGCCCCCACGCGAGATTCCATTCTGGACCGCATGCGCAATCTGGGCGACTGAGCGGACTGACCCATGTTTCGCTACGCACTCAAGAGCCTTCGGGCAAACCTCACTCGACTCATCGCCACTGCACTCGCCGTGATTCTTGGAATCGGATTTTTGGCAGCAGGCCTCATGCTCACCGATGCAATGCGCTCAGGCCTAACGGGCGATGTTGAGGAGCAATACCAGAACGTGGACTTTGCGATCACGGCCACTGCAGGTTCGAGCCAAAGCGGCGGAATGGACTTTCAACTCACCGTCCCGGCTTCCGTGCTCGCTACTGCACGAAGCACACCTGGCGTAGAGGCTGCAGCAGGAGAGATTCAAGCAGATGCCCGCGTCCTGCGTGCAGATGGAACGACTGCCAACCTGCGATCTCAAGGCCGGGCATGGATTGCGGACACAGAGCTGAATCCGTTGACATTGGACGAAGGCGTTGCCCCGAAGGGTGCCGATCAAGTGGTTCTTGACCGCAAGCTGGCCAGTGAGGCCAACCTCGGAGTGGGCGACACCGTCTCGGTGCAAACCCCGGTAGGCACCAAGCAATTCAAAGTCTCGGGGATATCCTCGTTCGGTCGCCAAGACGCACTTGATGACGGCGGAACAATCTCCTTTTCTGAAAAGACTGCTGTTGAGGTTCTCAATGCGGGAACACCCGGATTTACTGACATCATTCTGCGCAGTTCCGGCGACCCCGCAGCGGTGCAGGCCGCGCTACAAGAAGAGCTACCACCTTCTGTAGAACTTCAAACCGGAGAGCAGTTTGTCTCGGCCGCTGCCGATTCAGCCTCGGTTTTTGTCAGTTTGCTTCGACCAGTCCTTCAGGGCTTTGCCTATCTGTCGATGTTTGTTGCTGCGTTCGTGATCTTCAATACGTTCTCGGTTGTTGTGACCCAACGCTTTCGCGAGCTCGCTTTGATTCGAGCGGTTGGTGGCACACCTGCCCAAGTTCGCCGATCACTCATTTTTGAGGGAATGGCAATCGGTGTGATCGCAAGCGCGCTCGGCATTGTGGCCGGTGCAGTTTTGGCCATCGGTCTCCAGACGCTCCTGCGGCAGTTCGACATGGAGATTCCTGGGGCTGGCGTCAAG
The DNA here is from genome assembly GCA_037141255.1 of Actinomycetes bacterium. Taxonomy (GTDB): domain Bacteria; phylum Actinomycetota; class Acidimicrobiia; order Acidimicrobiales; family Microtrichaceae; genus IMCC26207. The sequence continues at coordinate 45,098 of JBAXCX010000006.1, forward strand.
GTCTCTACCTACACCGTGGTGCTCTGCATGATCATCGGGGTTCTCGTCACTACGCTGTCGGTGATCGTCCCCGCCTTCCGCGCAGGTCGCACCAAACCCGTAGAGGCTATGCGAGCCTCGGCAATTGACAACTCGGGCTCCTCTCGGGTTCGGGCCGTGTTCGGCGCCATCTTCCTGCTCGGTTCGGTCGCCCTACTGCTAGCGAATCGCTTTATTGGAGTGAAGTGGTTCTATCTCAGCTTCGGCGCACTGTTCCTTTTTGTTGGGCTCTTTATCGGCGGACCTCTGCTCGCTCGAGTCTTTGCAATTCTGGTGCGGCCCGTCATGGGCCTGTTCGGAATGACAGGTCGCCTCGCAGCAGACAACGCTGTGCGTAACCCAAAGCGCACCGCTACAACGGCCAATGCCCTCGTCATCGGACTCTTCTTGGTGACTCTGGTAACGGTCTCGGGTGAGGCCATGAAGACTGCGCTTGTTGATCAACTCAGCAGCGCATCCTCGCCCGATTTCATCGTCAGCTCTCAGGGTGCAATCGACCCAAAGCTGGTATCGAGCATCAACAAGACCGAAGGAGTCACCAACATCGCAGCGGTCAAGAGTTCCGTTGCCGTTGAGTCCACCGGGCAGTCCACCTTTGTTGCCGACGCAAGCCTTGATCAGCTCACCAAATCAGCAGGGCTGAAGGTCACTGCAGGCTCCGCCGAAGCCGTAGCGAGTGGCAGCGGAATTGCCATCCCCGACTTTTCGAATTTCGGTGGCGGTGCCTTATCGGGTCCAGGTTCTGTCGCATCAGCGGGACTCGGCGACTCGGTCTCGCTACGCACCGTGGACGGCCAAGACCTGATTCTGCCAATCGTTGCCGTATACGAGGGCAGTTTGGAAAGTTTGGTCGGAAATGTCATGAACGCCGAGACCTTCAAAACAGTGGTTGGCGACAAGCCCGTAACTCAGGTATTTGTCAGGGCTGAGCCGGGGCAGGCCGATGCGGTCGGCCAACGCCTCGAGAAGGTACTGCAGGGCTACACCGGGGTTGAAGTTCAGCCTGGGAACTTTATTGGGCAGATCGTGGGCTCCATATTCGATTTTCTCATTGCAACCGTCAACGCGTTACTCGCCATGAGTGTGATCGTTGCCCTCGTCGGCATCGTCAACACCATGACGTTGAGCGTGTTCGAGCGGCGTGCCGAGCTCGGCATGGTTCGGGCGCTCGGCATGACCAGACAACAGGTCGCCCGCATGATCCGGGTCGAAGCCATCCTGATTAATCCGCCAAGCCGGCAAACAGCGCTGTGCTAAGATAGCGTTCGCCGAAGGAGGGTATGATGGTCACAATCAACTTGCCTTCGCTTTCCGGTCGCTTACCCACCTCCAAGGCAGCCCAAAGGGCGGCGCCAGACGATATCCCCACCAATAGCCCCTCTTCTTTGGCAGCGCGACGGGCGGTGCTTAAGGCATCTTCATTTTCGACGCAAATAACCTCATCGTAAATTTGCGTGTTCAAAATGCTCGGAACGAAGCCCGCGCCGATACCTTGGATGGGGTGCGGACCCTTCGCACCCCCGGAGAGCACAGGGGAGGCAGACGGTTCGACGGCAAAGACTTTGAAGCCTGGCTTGCGCTCTTTAAGC
>JBAXCX010000007.1:0-45787 GCA_037141255.1 Actinomycetes bacterium
AGTCCTGCGCCCGAAACTGCCTGATAGGTGCTGACGACTAGCCGAATGAGGCCAGCCTCGGTGTCAAGAGGTTTAAGCACCGGCATCGCTGCCATCGTGGTGCAGTTTGGGTTGGCCACAATCCCTCTTGAGATGTTGCGCAAGGCCTGCGGGTTGACCTCGGCCACAACGAGCGGAACCTGCGGGTCCATACGCCAGGCAGAGGAGTTATCCACGACGATTGCACCAGCAGCAGCGACCTGCGGGGCAAACTCACGTGAGCTAGCTGCACCGTTGGAGAACAGGGCAATGTCGATGCCAGAAAAATCTGCAGTAGCTGTGTCTTCAACAATCACTTGGCCATCACCCCAGGGCAGATGAGAACCTGCGGAGCGTGAGGATGCAAAAAACCGGATCGAACCGACGGGAACCTGACGTTGTGCCAGCAGAGTGCGCATAACGCTGCCTACTTGGCCGGTCGCACCGAAGATGCCGAAACTGGGGGCGGAAGAAAAACTCATAGCCACACAGGATAGTTCTCCGCTCTGCAGTGACAGACTCAGATAATGGTCACTACTCCGCTCGGCATGTACATCCATGTGCCGTTTTGTTCTCAACGTTGCGGATACTGCGCGTTCAACACCTACGTAGTGAGTGGGCAGTCGGGTGCTGATCAGGCTCAGTCCGACCCAATGGAGCAGTACCTCGAGGGTGTACTCGCCGAGATTGCCCTTGCAGATGAATCCCTAGGCCAGGATCGACCTGCGCTTCACAGCATTTTCTTTGGAGGAGGCACTCCGACCCTGCTGAGCGCTGAGCAACTTGGACGAATACTTTCTGCAATCGTTGAGCGTTTCGAAGTTGAGCGAGACATCGAGGTAACGATCGAGGCGAATCCGGACGAACTTTCGCCTGGCCAACTCGAACAACTCCGACATCGTGGAGCAACCAGGGTCTCGTTCGGCATGCAGAGCATCCAGCCCCGCATATTGAAGCTTCTCGACCGCACGCATGATCCTGAGCGGTCACTACAGGCAGTCAGCGAAGCGCGCCTTGCCGGGTTTGATCACATCAGCTTGGATCTGATCTACGGCACCCCCGGCGAGACTGAACAGGACTTCTCGCTCACCTTAGAAGCGGCGCTGTCCACCCAGATTGATCACCTCAGCGCCTATGCGCTCAGCATCGAGCCGAGTACCAAGCTGGCCGCCCGAGTTCGCAGCGGCGCTCTGCCCACTCCTTCCTCGGATGAGGCCGCTGATCGATACCTTGCTGCAGAGGCTGCGTTGCAGGGAGCAGGTTTCAACTGGTACGAAATCTCGAACTGGGCAGCGAACCCTTCGGCTCAGTGCCAGCACAACTTGTTGTACTGGCGAAATCACAACTGGTGGGGAATTGGACCTGGGGCTCACTCACACCTCGACGGGCGTCGCTGGTGGAACCTTGATGACCCGAAGCTTTGGGCTCAAACATTGAGCCGCGGAGCCTCCCCGATATCTGGTTCGGAGCGACTCACCGCTGAGCAGCGCCACCTCGAGGACTTGATGTTGGGTATCCGACTTGCCGAGGGTTTGCCACCGCACTTGGCACCTCGAGGTCACCGTACCGAACGCCTACTCAATGATGGTCTCGTGACCTATCAAGCAGATCGACTCGTTCTTACAGTGAGCGGTCGCCTTCTTGCCGATCAGGTCGTCTCTGTACTTGCTAGCGATGAGTAGCCGGGGAGTGACTAAAACTCTGTTTTTTCGAGTTCAAAGACATCGTGCAAGACACGCACAGCAGTATCAGCGTGATCTCGAGCAATCACGCAGGAGATGCGGATCGCAGAGGTGGAGATCATCTCAATGTTGACCTGGCTATTTGCCAAGGTCTCAAACACCGTCGCAGCAACGCCTGAATTGGACTTCATCCCCGCACCCACCACGCTGACCTTGGCAATACTTTGTGCCGCGGTGACATGCTCAGCACCGATCTCGGACCGCTTCTCCTCGCAAATCTGCAAAGCCTGATTGAGTTCTAACTGCGGCACGGTGAACGAGATATCGGTAATACCTCCCTCGGACGCGTTCTGAACGATCATGTCGACGTTCACATCTGCGTCAGCCAAACGCCGGAACAAGTTCGCGGCAATGCCCGGGCGGTCGGGCACACCAGTAACGGTGACCTTTGCCTCGGACAAATCGGCGACCACGGCGCGAATAACTGCTTCTTCCATATCAGGATCCTCTTCAGTAACCCAGGTGCCGACTTCCCATGTGAATGCAGACCTCACATGCAGTGGCACCCGATGACGGTGGGCAAATTCGACAGACCGCATTGCCGGCTTCGGGCAACCGGCGGCAGTCATTTCAAGCATCTCATCGAAAGAGATGCGGTGTATTTTGCGTGCAGTATCAACAACGCGAGGGTCGGTGGTGAACACGCCAGACACATCGGTGTACAGCTCGCAGGCATCAGCCCCGAGCACCTTTGCCAATGCGACGGCGGTGGTATCCGAGCCACCTCGGCCTAAAAACGTGACGTTGTGATCAGTCGAGACCCCTTGAGATCCGGCGACAACAGGAACACGCCCTGCATCAAGCGAAGCACGGACGCGATCAGCGTTGACTTCCAAAATTTTGGCATTGGTGTGATTGTTATCAGTCAAGAATCCTGCCTGGCTGCCGGTGTAGCTCTCGGAATCCACCCCGACTGCATGCAGGGCCATTGAGACTAAGGCAACTGCTTTGCGTTCACCGGCAGTGATGAGCATGTCCATCTCTCGGCCCGGGCGAATCTCGGATACCTCGTGAGCGAGCCGAAGCAGTTCATCTGTCTCTTTTCCCATTGCAGAGATCACGAGCACTACCTGATCACCGCGGCGACGGCAGCGCGCAACATGATCAGCAACGTCACGGATCCGAGTTGGATCAGCCACCGAGGTTCCGCCGAACTTTTGTACTAGGAGTGCCACGGGTGAAACGCTAACACTGGGCAAGGCACGAGCAGCAGCTGAGATTCGCTACGATTCTTCGTCGTGGGAACCAACGCAGAAAAGCACGCCCGTCAACAAGACCATCGCAACCGGCTCAACGCTGCGCAAGCTGAGCTCGAGGCGAAGGCCCGCAAACGCAAAATCCTGAGCATTGTCGGAGGCGTCATTGCCGTCTTGGTGCTCATCGGTGCCGTCGTTTTACTTACGGGTAAGAACTCCGAAGACACAGCTAGTTCCACCACCACGACCACTGCCGCGGATGCATCTTCAACCACGGTTCCTGGCGAGCCAAGCGACGGGGCTGCTGTGCTTCCCGACCCGCCAGCCGGCGCAACCCTGACTGAGCCCACAACCTGTCCACCTGCTGATGGCTCAGCTGAACGAGTCCAGGTATTTGCCAGCCCTCCCCCCAATTGTCTACAAGCTGGGGCCAAGTACACAGCCACCTTTGACACTACTGAGGGTTCTTTCACTGCAAAGCTCGACTCCGCTGCAGCACCAAAGGCTGTCAATAACTTCGTGGTGCTCAGCCGATATCACTACTACGACGGTGTTCCGTTTCACCGAATCGTTGCCGGATTCGTGATTCAAGCTGGTGACGGTGATGGCGCACCCTGGGGCAACAATGAACTCGGCTACAAGTTCGAAGACGAACTCCCCAAGTCTTCTGATGCCTACACCGACTATTCGCTAGCAATGGCAAACTCTGGGCCGAACACCAACGGCAGTCAGTTCTTTGTGGTGCTTCCCGCAGGCGGCAAACAGCTTCAGCCGCTGTATACCTTCTTTGGTCAAGTCACCGAAGGCACCGAAGTTGTAGACACCATTGGCGCTTTGGGCACTCCGTCCCAAGAGCCCAGCAAAGCAGTCATCATCAACTCGGTAACCATCAACGAGACCTGAGCTAGAGGGTGAGTTCAGCTACAGGGTCAGTTGATTTACAGGGTCAGTTGAGTTAGAGAGTGAGATGAGCGCTGAGTAGAGAGATTTCGGCACGGTTGCCGTCTCGAAAGACGTGAACGCTGCCTGCTCCTTCTACCCTCCAGACTCCTTCGGGTGACCGGATGAGCGCCGTGGCCTCATCAATGCCCACCACTGCAAGCCCCTGCTGGCAAAGTTCCACCGTACGATGCCACTTCTCTGGTGACCACTGGTTATAACGAGGTATCACCGTCATGGTGTTGATCAGGTCAAGGCCAATGGTAAACGCCCCACCGCGGCTGTCCACCATGTGGGTGCACAACACCGAGGCAGCCTCTCCGGCCGCGACAATGGTGGCGCCAGCCTGCCAAGCACCCATCATGCCATCGAGCAAGGGGGTGTCTTTGAGAACCGAGCGCAGATGCATCGGCGAACCACCCGTGACATACAGCATCTGTGCTCCGGATGCGAGTTCGCCCGGAAGTGGTTCTAAGGCCTCCGCTCGGCGATAGACATCGAGAACTCGAACGCTCACGCCAAAGGCGGCGAAATATGCCTGAGCCCTTTCAATGGCATCACCAGGGTTTTCGTATGCAAGGGCCGCTGGGAGGAGCAACACCTCTTGCACTCCTTGAAGAAGTGCAGCGTCAAAACTGCATGCTTCGGTGAACTCCTCGCCGCCGACGAGCGCCAATGTTCCATTCATAATTCATCCTTCAGATCAGAGACGTTGTAATTCTCGCACGTTGAGACTTGCAGCCGGGTCGGTTGCCGTGACTAGCCTCTGTTCATGAGCATTCAACGTGTAGGAATTCTTGGTTCAGGCATTATGGGTTCGGGCATCGCAGAGGTTGCGGCGAAGGCCGGATTTGAAGTTGTGCTGCGCTCTCGACAACAAGCCTCAGCAGATTCGATGGTGGCTTCGCTTGAGAAGTCCCTTGCCAAGCAGGTTGATCGAGGCAAGCTCGAACAGGCCGATGCCGATGCTGTTCGCGCACGCGTGAGCGCAACGGATCACCTTGGCGCCCTCGTTGATTGCGACCTTGTGATCGAGTCAGTTGTTGAGGATCTAGAGATCAAGCGAGCACTGTTTGAAGAACTCGACAGCATCGTTCAGCCCGAGGCCATTTTGGCGACCAACACCTCGACCTTGCCAGTGATTGAAATGGCAATGGCTACGCACCGGCCCGACAAAGTGCTTGGTGTTCACTTCTTCAATCCAGCACCAGCGATGTCGCTCGTTGAAATTATTGCTCCGCTGACGGCATCAGCCGAGACAGTGGCCGAGGCAAAGTCATTTGCTGAAGCCTGCGGCAAAAATGCCGTAGAGGTATCAGACCGCGCAGGGTTCATCGTCAACGCTCTGCTGTTCCCGTATCTCAATAACGCCGTGCGCATGCTCGAGGCGGGAACAGCCTCAGCAGAAGACATCGACACGGCAATGAAGGGCGGCTGTAACTTCCCGATGGGTCCGCTCGCATTGCTTGACCTCGTCGGCCTCGACACCTCCGTGTCCATCCTTGACGCCCTGTACATTGAGTTCCGTGACGCGAACTACGCAGCCGTTCCCGTGCTTCGCCGGATGGTTTCTGCTGGTCAACTTGGCCGAAAATCAGGGCAAGGCTTCTACGACTACACCAAGAAGGCTTAGCAGCGTGAGTTGTGCCCACTGAACCCCCTAGCTCAAATTGGGTGTTCCCGCCGGTTCAGGGTGCAGACCCCGATGGCCCGGTAGCAATCGGGGGTGACTTGCACCCCGGAACCTTGATCTCGGCTTACCGTAGTGGTTTGTTCCCGATGCCCATCGGCCGAAAATCCCGCATTGGGTGGTGGTCACCAGACCCCCGCGGGGTATTACTTCTCGACGGACTGCATATCAGCCGGTCGCTCACTCGGTCTCTGCGTAAATTCGAGATTCGGATTAACACCTCCTTCGAGTCAGTGATGCGGGCCTGCGGTGACCCTGCTCGTCCACACGGGTGGATCAACAGCGAGATTCTGACTGCGTATCAGCGGCTGCACCGACTCGGCTGGGCCCATAGCGTCGAGACCTGGTGTGAGAGCGAACTCGTGGGCGGCCTCTATGGAGTCTGTATCGGTGGACTCTTTGCCGGTGAATCCATGTTTCATCATCAAACAGACGCCTCGAAAGCGGCCCTGGTCGGTCTCGTAGATCAGATGACTCTGGCCGGGAGTGAGCCTGAAAACGGTCTGATCGACGTGCAGTGGGCCACTCCACATCTGGCCTCCCTCGGCATCATTGAGATCCCGCGTCAGCAGTACCTTGAGCGAAGTGCCCTCGCACGCACAGCCCCAACCCCAGAGGCTTTTCTCTAGGGTTTCAAGCCGGCGCAGCTGGTGGTATTTGAGTTGCTGAAGCCGAAGTCGCAACTGCCTTCGAGGCCAGATCGGCCTTCATCTTTCCTGAACGCGCTCGCCAAATCAGGAACGTCACTACGCCTAAAAGCACTTGCGGGATCCAGCTAGCTGCTCGCCACAGCAACGTGGCTGCGAGCGCATCGGTGTTGCTGACCCCGAACGCCACCAGCAGACCCGTGAGTGCTGCATCGACGGTCCCTAAGCCACCAGGAGTGACGGGGATGAACGCTGCTAGACGCGCCAACGCAAACGCAGCAAAGGCTGCGGCTACGGAAATCTCAGTGGATTCCCCTGTTTGGATGATCCGCAGCGAAACCAGCAGCACTCCAAATTGGGCGAACTGCTGCAAAAAGTTCGTGGCCGTCAGTAGCTCCCAACGTGCTTTAACCACCTCGACTGTTGAATCGCGAAATGCCACCAGTTGATCGGTGACGCTCGCAGGAGCCGATTTATGAAAGCGGGTCATTACGCTGGCAATCCAGATGTCTGCGCGGTTACCAAGCTTTCTGGCGTTCTCCTCGCTATGCAAGATCGCAACAAAAAATCCCACCATCGCAGCAATTGCGGCAAGTCCCGCCAGCCCTTCAAATACCTGAGCACTCGTTGGCGTCCCGACAAAGAGCAGGGCCAACACCCCAAGTACCGGAAGCGCCAGAGTGATCATCAAATTGAACACGCTAGTAATACCGATTGCTGCAGTCGCCGAGGCCCCGCTGAAACCTGCCTGGGCCAACATCCCATACTGCACACCAAGGCCGACTGCTCCACCGGCAGGAACTGCGTTGCTAATAGTAAATGAGGTCTGACGGATCATGAACGCTGGCCAGTAATGCAAACCGGGTAGCGAGACTTGAAAGGGAAATACGTAGACCATGATGCTGAAAATCACAGAGCTTGCGAGCACAGCAAGATCCTGAATCGACATGTTCTTGATCAAGTCCCAAGCTTCGGCATAGTTGCCAAACTTCGGCAGGATTCCTGCGAACACAACCACCAAAACCAGCACGGTAACGATCCCTGCAATGACGCGCCTTCGGCGCTCTTTCGCATCGTGAGTGGGCGGCGGGTCTACGGGTGAGACCTCGTCGTCTGCAGCAGTATTCATATGGTTTCAGAGTACAGCGGCGCGGAGTGCATCAATGTTCTCCAAGCGCTGCGAGCCGCCGCAGTCTGAATCAGATGGCAGGTGTGAATCGACGTAGGCGCAAGCTATTGCTCAGCACAAACACACTCGACAGCACCATTGCTGCCGCGGCGATCATGGGATCGAGCAGTCCTGCGGCGGCGAGCGGAATGGCCGCTACGTTGTAGCCGAACGCCCAAAAAAGATTGACCTTGATCGTTCGGAGCGTACGCCGAGACAGTTGCAGTGCATCTGCTACTGCATTCAGATCGCTTCGAACCAAGGTGAGGTCGCTCGCTGCGATTGCAACATCAGTTCCTGAACCCATGGCAATCCCAAGGTCGGCTTGGGCAAGGGCTGCAGCGTCATTTACGCCATCGCCCACCATGGCCACCACTTTTCCTTGCGCCTGCAGTTCCTTAATCTTTTCAAACTTCTGTTCTGGTAGTACGCGTGAAATCACCTGAGTGATACCTACCTGATCAGCCACAGTCTGAGCAGCCGTCGCGTTATCTCCGGTCAGCAGGACCGGGACCAGGCCCAATTCTTGTAACCGAGAGATTGCCTGTGAACTGCTCGGCCGGGGAGTATCACCAACCACCAGAACTGCGCGAACTACCCCTCCCCAAGCTGCCAGCACAGCAGTTCTGCCAAGTAATTCAGCTGCGTTTTGTGCGGCATTCAACTCTGCAGTCAGTTCGATTGCATTTTCTGCCATCAATACCTGCGTGCCAGCAAACACCTGATGGCCATCAACTTGACCCGTGACGCCTTTGCCCTGCTCACTCCAGAACTCAGTGACCCCTAGCAGCACCCCTGTCTTGTCGAACGCAGCCGAAGTAATGGCTCTCCCAACGGGGTGTTCCGAGGCAGCTTCCAGGGCGCCAACAAGTCGAAGAACCTGATCTGAGTCTGTACTGTCAGCGGCCACTACCTGCAAGAGGACCATCTTGGCCGAGGTGATCGTTCCCGTCTTGTCCAAAACAATGGTGTCAATCTGACGAGTCGACTCCAAGATCTCTGGACCTTTGATCAAGATCCCAAGCTGCGCTCCCCTACCAGTTCCCACCAACAACGCAGTGGGTGTGGCAAGTCCCAGTGCACATGGGCAGGCAATAATCAGTACTGCAACCGCTGCGCTAAAGGCAGTCTCAGCACCTGCTCCCGTGAGCAACCAGTACGCCAAGGTGAGAACTGCGATCAGCAACACCACCGGCACAAAGACGCCTGCTACCCGATCAGCGAGGCGCTGAACAGGGGCCTTGCCTGATTGCGCCTGTTCCACAAGTTTGCTGATCTGCGCTAGCGCAGTATCGGAACCTACTCTGGTCGCTTCAACAATGAGCCTGCCACCGGCGTTGAGAGTGGCACCCGTAACGGAGTCCCCGGGGCCGACTTCGACGGGAATGGACTCACCGGTCAGCAGCGACATGTCGATTGCGGAGCGGCCCTCCACCACGATGCCGTCAGTCGAGAGTTTTTCCCCCGGGCGGACCACAAACTGTTCCCCCACCTGGAGTTCCTCTATGGGGATTCTGAGTTCTTCCCCATTGCGAAGAACTGCCACGTCCCGAGCCCCTAAGTCAGCTAGAGCTCTCAGGGCGGCACCTGAGCGCTGCTTTGCCCGAGCCTCGAAGTATCGCCCAGCCAGAAGGAAAACCGTGACAGCTGTAGCTACCTCGAAATACACCTCGGGCATGCCGTTCATTCCAGTCATGCCAGTCATGCCCGCCTTATTCGCGAGCAACTCGTAGAGCGACCAGAAATATGCCGACAAGGTTCCAAGAGAAATAAGTGTGTCCATGGTTGCTGTGCCGTGGCGCAGGTTCATCCAAGTAGCGCGGTGAAACGGGTAGGCGCCCCAGAACACAACAGGAGTAGCCAGAGCAAGGCTCCACCACTGCCAGTTGGCCACTTGCAGTGCCGGAATCATTGCCATTGCGACCACTGGGACAGTGAGCACTGAGCAAGCAAGAAGTCGGTTACGAGGTGCTGTGAGTTGTTGCTGTTGCTGCTGTTGCTGAGACTGTAAGGATTCGGCCGAGTAACCAGTCTGGATGACTGCTTGAATCAATTGTGATTCATCAAGTTCGTTCAGGCTGTAGACAGTGGCGCGTTCGGTTGCATAGTTGACCGAGGCATCAACGCCGGCAATCTGATTGAGGGCCTTTTCGACATGGGCCGCACAAGATGCGCAGGTCATCCCGGTGATGTGGAGTTGAACCTCGTGTTGTTCATGGCTCACTTGATCAGTCACGATGGCTATTTTATACCCCCCTAGGGTATATTCGCAACCGGCCGCTGCCGGCGTACCGCCTGAACGCACCAAGGTATATACAACGATCTAGACGAAGAATCGCCGGCGCTGTACAGGCCGCGGTGAGAGGACCAAGCAAAGGAAACAAAGCAGGCAAGAAGAAAGTAAGGCGCTGCACCAAGGCCAAAGAGTTCCAAGCCCATGATGGTGCAGGCAATTGGAGCATTTGCTGCACCCCCAAAAACGGCAACGAAGCCCACTGCTGCAAGAAAGGGAACCGGAAGGTGCAATGCCACAGCCAGCGTGGCTCCAAGCGTTGCGCCCATCACAAACAGCGGAGTCACTTCCCCACCGACAAAGCCAGAGCCAAGGGTGATCGCTGTCAGCAACAGCTTGGCTGCGAAAGCCCAAGTGGGCACTGGGCCACCGAACAAGCTTCGTTCAATCAGTCCGATCGACAGACCGTTATAAATTCGGGTTTGCCACAACAAACTCAGCGCAATCACCACCACCCCGCCAAAGAATGGTCGGGCTGGAAACCAACCGATGAGGTGCCCAAAGGCCCATTTGACTGCGTGCACCGTCGCCGAGAACACCGTGGCGGTCAAGCCAAATGCAACTGCAGCAAGCGCCACTTTGCCAAGCACCACCACAGAGAGGTCAACGTGGCCGAGCTCGGGGGTGAGAGTATGCGTTACTCCAAGCCCGGTAACTATGGCGCTTCCCGTGAGAGATGCCACCAAGCAGGGGAGAACTGCGTTGAGATGTTCACCCGTTCGCCGCTGAACTTCTAAGCCAAATACTGCGCCCGCTAACGGAACGCCAAACACTGCGCCGAACCCGGCAGAGATTGCTGCCACCAGCAGAACTCGACGCTGTGCGGTTGTCACCGGCAGTGTTCTTGATGCCCAATCAGTCAAACTTCCGCTCATCTGAATCGCTGCACCTTCACGTCCAGCAGAACCGCCAAACAACTGCGTCACCACTGTCCCCACAAAGACCATCGGCGCCATCCGCCGAGGCACCCACGCATGTGGATCATGTATCTCATCGATTATTAAGTTGTTGCCTTCTCCTGCCCTGTCACCGCCGTAGTGGTAAATGAGTCCAATTGCCAGGCCAGCCACTGGGAGGCCGAACAGAAGCGCCGGGTGGGTAAGGCGAGTAGAGGTAGCCCAGTCCAAGGTCAACAGAAACGCCGCTGACGAGACCCCTGCGAGCACGCCAACGAGCAGGCTCAACATCAGCAGCACTACAACATCACCGAGCCGCTTTTGCCAACTCACTTAGGCCAGCTCCACCAGTTCAAGCATGGATTCATCAAAGTGATCAAGCTGCCCCTCTGGCATCATGAGTACCCGATCAGGCTGCAAGGCCCGCACAAATTCCGGATCATGGCTGACCAAAATCATGGTGCCAGGCCACTGAGAAAACGCCACACCAACAGCAGTTCGAGACATGGGATCTAGGTTATTTGTGGGCTCGTCGAGCAGCAGCAAATTGTGACCACCTACAACGAGCTGCGCCAGCGCCAGCTTGGTCTTTTCGCCGCCGGACAGGGTGGCTGCATCCTGAAAGGCCTTGTCGCCAGAAAGCCCAAACATTCCCATGACGCCGCGCAGTTCCTGATCGCCGATTGAAGCCGAAAGGCGCATGTGATCGAGCAGAGATTTTCCGTCTTCAATCCCCTCGTGCTCTTGCGCGTAATAACCCATGCTGGTTCGACCACCGATTCGAACTCGACCAGCATCTGGGGTTGCTTGATCGGCAAGCAGTTTGAGCAACGTGGTTTTTCCAGCGCCATTCAGGCCCATAATCATCAGTCGCTCGCCGCGACCTGCATCGAAGGAGACATCAGAAAACACCGTGACAGCTCCGAAACTTTTTTTCAGGTCTTTCGCCTCAATGACCTGTCGGTCTGACTCTGGCGGAGTGGGAAGTCGCACTGCGATCACACGCCGCTTTTCTGGTCCGGTGATTTTCTCAGCCTCAATACGAGCAGCCCGAGCGTCCAGATTCTTGGCCACCTTCGCTCGCTTTGCCGTTTGCCCTCGCATTGAATTTGCTCGTTGAGAAAGCCGGGTGATCTCTTTCTCTTGTCGATCTACGAGTTTGCCAACCCGCTCCTCTTCTACCTCTCGAGCAACGAGATATTTCGTATACGACCCGCGATATTCGACGATTGTCCCGACGGCATCCTCGGCCTCACGATCAAGGTGAATAACGCGAGTAATCGCATCATCGAGCAGGCCCAGGTCATGGCTAATCACGATGAGAGCGCCCCGATACGCCCGCATGTAGTTCAGCAACCAATCGCGAGCATCTGCATCAAGGTGGTTGGTGGGTTCATCGAGCAGGAGTAGTTCGCTACCGGCAAACAAAATGCGAGTGAGTTCCAACCGCCGACGCTCACCTCCAGAAAGCGCACCAATATGCATGTCTAATCGATCAGGCTTCAGACCCAGCCCATCGGCAATTTTTCGGGCCTCGGACTCTGCTGAATAGCCACCAAGTGATTCAAAATGCTCGTGAGCGGCCGAGAATTGCTCAATATTCTCTGTAGATGGGTCGGCCTCGAGAGCGACCGTCATCTTCTCGATTCGATCCATTGCCTCATCAAGGCCACGGCCAGATAACACGTGCAGCAGGCACCCAGTATCGGGTGGTGTGTGATCGCTACGCGGATCTTGGGACAAGTATCCCGTGGCCTGCGAGCGGGTGACCGTGCCCGAGATTGCTTCAGTAGCTCCCCCTAAGACTCTAAATAACGTGGTCTTACCCGCACCGTTGCGGCCCACGAGTCCAACCTTGTCGCCAGGGCGGACCTCAAACGAGGTCGCAGTCACGATGGTTTTATTCTCGATCTCGACCGTAACGTCGCGAACTATGAGCGTCATCGTGATCTCTCTTAGGAAACTGATCCGTGCTGGGAGTATCAAGTATCGCTCACCGCAGGGCCGCTAGTCAGACTCAGCCCTCGCGAGCCATGTTGGTAAACAGCGTGCAGTAGTCCAAAAACACCAGACGGGTCGTGCCAGTTGGGCCTGAGCGATGCTTCGACACAATGACCTCGGCGGTGTCTTTATCGCCCGAATCTGCGTTGTAGACCTCATCTCGATACAAGAACATGACCACGTCAGCATCCTGCTCGATCGAGTTATGCACAATCACTCCGTTGGCAACAAAGTTATGGGTTCCAAGAACGGTTGCGTCATAGACCTCACGCTCCCCAACCGAGGTGATCTCAACAACCTCATCCCAGAACACATCTGACTCAGCAAGCGCTGCGAGTGCTTTGGAATCCGTTGCTTGCGCAATTCGTTCAAGCCGTGCCCTGCTCGAGCACCGTGGGCGTGATTCTGTTCCCAACAGGTAACCCCCGCAGTACTTCTCTTCGAGCAGCTCTGCGAGCTGCCGCAGCGTCATCCCTGCACGATGCAGTTCCTCCACGATGAGGTTGCGCACCTCTGCTGGGATGGTATCCACATTGGGATTTGACTGCACCTTGTTCAGGGCCTGGATCGCGGCCTGAGCACATTCGCCACGGTCTCCGGCCACACCGATCTCGGAGAGGAACCGCTTCTGATGTTCCGCACCATGAATCCACAAGCGCCAACGCGGCTTATTGGGTCCGATATTCGTAATTCGGCTCTGCACACCGAAACGCAACAACAGAAGTTGTAGATCATCAATCAGTTGCCGATGCGTGCTCGTCGCGGTCAGCCTGACTAGTGGCCGGCCTCGAAGTTCGCCAAGGCCGAGAGAACCAAGAGAGCCAAACACTTCCGACAGCACCACTGCAAGCTGAGCATCGGGGAGCGTGAACACTGCTGGGTCGACTGCTCCAGCTGATTTCGAACTCTGTGCGAGCTCCCCAAGCTGTTCAACACTCACCGGGCTGATTTGTTCGGGTGTACCGATTCTGCGCGGTGACGCTATGCGACTGCCAACGGTTAGCTCATCTAAACGCAACCATCCCGTGACGCTACGGAACGGGTGGTTTGCAGTCGCGGTGATCTCTCGACCAGAGCCAAGACGCAAGCGAAACGCTTCTTTGGTTCCACTTGAAAACGCATGGGTCATGGTGGCGGGCACCATCTTGTACTCCTCATTCAGGCTCCAGACCGGCACATCACCTGCTCCCAATTCCAGCAGTTCCCCCAGGGTGACTTCGGTATTCGTATCCGCCCGCAAGACGCGTGTCTCTGCAATCAGGCAGCCCGACTCGCGAAGGTCTGCCAGCATGGGCCGCTTATCCGCGCGCTGTTCTAATTGTCGAGAGAGCTGCGACAGCGCCATCACCGGAACTTCCAGTTCACGGGCCAGAATTTTCAGTCCTCGGCTGATCTCTGAAACCTCCACCTGCCGGCTCTCCGCCGAACCTCTGCCCGACATGAGCTGCAGGTAATCCACCACAATCAAGCCAAGCGGTTGATCAAGTCGATCCTGCAGGCGACGAGCCTTGGATCGAATCTCCGTAACCGTCAGCGCCGGATTGTCATCTATCCACAGTTGCCCTTCACCAAGGCGACCCATGGCTTTGGTGATCTTGGTCCAGTCAGAATCAGTGAGACGACCTGTTCGAAGCTTCGTTGCATCAATGCGTGCCTCGGAGGCAATAAGGCGCTGTGTCAACTCCAAGTGGCTCATTTCAAGAGAGAAGAACAGCACGGGCCGTTGCTCGCGCACGGCGGCATGAGCCGCAAGCCCCAGCGCAAATGCCGTCTTGCCCATTGCGGGCCTTGCCCCCACCACAATGAGTGCCCCTGGCTGCAGCCCAGCAAGCTGAGTATCTAAATCAATGTATCCAGTTGGTGTTCCAGTAACGGAATCACCACGCTCAAAGAGTTTCTCGAGTTGCTCAAGGCTTGCGTCGAGCAAGGGTGCCAATGGAGACATTGAGTCTGTGTTTCTGCGTTGTGCGACGGCAAACATCATGCTCTCGGCAGAGTCGATGGTCTTTTCGATGTCATCAAGGGGCGAATACCCGAGTTCGGCAACATCGTTTGCCGTCATAATCAGCTTTCGCAAGAGCGCTTTTTCTTCGACGATCTTGGCGTAGTGAAGCGCATTGGTAATCGCTGGAGTGCGCGCCTGCAAGGTAATGAGCGTGCCTGACCCGCCAACGGCGTCAAGCACATCTGCTTGGCCAAGTTCGTCAGCAACCGTGACAGGGTCAACTCCTTGGCCTGCGCCGTACAAGGCTTGAATAGCATCGAAGATATGCCGGTGAGCCGGTCGGTAAAAGTCATCTGAAGTGACGACATTGGTTACGGCCGAAATTGCTTGCTCGCTCAGGAGCATTGCACCAAGCAGTGACTCTTCGGCTTCGATGCTATGTGGTGGTACTCGGAGACGTGATGCGTCTCCCCGATTCGCTGGTTCTGCCATTGAGATACATCTTGGCCGGAGTTGCCTGTGGGTAGCTAGACCCTAAACCCTGAGAATTTCCTGTGGATTCGCTGTGGGTAGCGACCACACCCTGTGGAAACTGTGAGCACAACAGGGTGTGGTCCAGGGTGTAGTCACCCGTGGGAGCTATCCGGCTACTACTTCGATCATGATCGGGAACTGCACATCGTTATGCAACCGGGCAGTGGCCTGATGCGATCCAACTTCTTTGATGTGTTCTTCAATCACGATGTCTTTGCGATCCAAAGTGATTCCAGTTTGCTCCAAGATGGCCACGACCAGTTCGGCCTCGGTGACAGAGCCGAACAGTCGGCCAGTGTCGCCGGCCTTCGCTACGACTTCGATCTTCTTGGAGACAAGCTTCTTGGCAATCTCTTCTGCTGATTCGCGATCCTTGGCGTCTTTGACGTCACGGGACCGACGCATTGCACCAGCCTGCGCTACCGCACCGTCGGTTGCCAAGAAGGCAAGCCCGCGGGGCTCAAGAAAGTTGCGGACATAACCCTTTGACACCTCTACGATGTCTCCGCGCTTGCCGAGTCCAGAGACATCGGAACGAAGGATGACTTTCAAATCGCTCATTCCTCTCCTCCTGTGGTCTCAGCGCCGACCGCGACTGACTCAGTTGCCTCAATGTCGATTTCGGTGAACTCAGAAGCTGACTCAGCGGGAGCGGAGCTTGACTCAGAAGAATCCTCGGAACGGTCACGGCGCTCGCGGCGATCATCACCGTCGCGGTCTCCTCTGCTACCGCGTCCACCACGTTGCGTTGTGACACGGTTTGCATAGGGAATCAGTGCCATCTCGCGAGCGTTCTTAATTGCCATCGCAATAGCACTCTGCTGCTGCACATCGTTACCCGTAACGCGACGAGCACGAATCTTGGCGCGGTCCGAGACAAACCTGCGGAGCAGGTTGACGTCTTTCCAGTCCACATACTCGACCTTTTCAGCATTCAGGATCGAGACTTTCTTTTTGAACTTGCGGCCGTTGTCTTTACCTTTCGGGCTGCGTTTTGGCTGTGTCTTTGCCATTAGAAGGGCTCCTCATCATCGCTATATCCGGCAGCGGGGGGCTCCTGTGCCGGGGGTGCCGAGTCAAACCCGCCACCACTGCCGCCTTCGCGACGCTCGTTTTTGCTTACTTGGGCAGTAGCCCAACGCAGGCTTGGGCCTATCTCGTCGGCCACGACCTCGACCTTGGATCGCTTGGATCCATCCTTGGGATCTTCCCAGGAGCGTTGATCTAAACGCCCAGAGACCATGACCCGAGTGCCTTTGGTGAGCGACTCGCTGGCGTTTTCTGCCAACTCCCGCCAGCAGACAACGTCAAAGAACGAGACTTGCTCTTCCCATTCGTTTGTCTTTTGGTTTCTCCACCGGCGATTGACCGCCAGCCCAAAGTTGGCAACTGCTGCCCCATTCGGGGTGAAGCGCAGTTCTGGGTCTCTGGTGACATTGCCGATTAATTCGACTGTGTTTCCGTTTGCCATTGTGTCCTCCTCTTGGTCAGCCGGCCGGTGTCAGCAAGCCACGCTTGGTGGCTTCTGAGTCCGGTAGGCGGAACAGTTTGTGGCGGACGACCTCATCCGCAAGACGAAGGAACCGATCAACCTCATCAAGATTGGGTGCCTGAGTGACAATCTCGAGGACTGAGTAGACACCTTCAGATTTGTGATTGATCTGGTAGGCGAAACGGCGGCGGCCCCAATGGTCAACTGTGGGAACAGTGCCACCTTCAGCCTCGATCATTTCTTTTGCCTTATTGATAATGCCTTTACCGACCACGTCGTCTACGTCCTGGTCAATAATGATCATCAATTCATATACGCGAGTAACCACGTGGAATCCTCCCTATGGACCTCGGCACAACGCCATGAGGGTCCTGCGATCTGCAGGACAGGGTGTTTCTTGAGCCGCTCCTTTGTGGATCCTGCGAACAGGACTTCATCGGAGCGGACAGTCAACTGTAGTGATCACTCTGGGGTGATCGCCAACTGCGAAATGTCTCAAGCGAAATACTGAGGTGAATGACAGTCTGCTCTCACCATGTGACACTGAAGCTTTTTAACAGTGCGACCCATACAGCGACAGGGCCTCAGCCTGCTGCTCTGACAAGTGATAGCTCTCGCTGTCGTCGGGAAAGGCGCCGGACCGGACATCTTCAGCAAACTGTCGAACTGCCACAACGGCGTCATCTTTGAGCGAGGCATACCTGCGAACAAACTTGGCTGGCACCCGATCCTCGAGCCCTAACAGGTCATGAAAAACCAGGACTTGGCCATCGCATTGGCGGCCAGCACCAATCCCAATGGTTGGAATATCGAGCGATTCAGTCACCATGCGCGCTACCTCGTCCGGGACCCCCTCTAAGACAATGGAGAAACACCCGGCATGCTGCAGTGCCTTGGCGTCAGCTAACAGCTCGAGTGCTGCTTCAGACTTTCGCGCCTGAACTTTGTAACCGCCCATGGCATGAAGCGATTGCGGGGTCAGGCCCAGATGCCCCATTACGGGGATCTCTGCCGAGATCAGCGCCTCAATCATCGGCAGCCGCTTGCGGCCGCCCTCAAGCTTGACCGACTGCGCACCAGCTCGGATCAGCTCTGCTGCATTGCGAACCGTTTCCTCCGTGGAGACGTGATAGCTCATCCAAGGTAGATCAGCCACGATCAAGGCTGCGGGCTTCACCCGAGCAACTGCTGCGGTGTGATGAGCAATATCAGCAACCGTGACTTGCAAGGTGTCTTCGTACCCGAGCACCACCATCGCCAGCGAGTCGCCAACGAGAATCATGTCGACTCCTGCCTCATCGGCAATCCGGGCGCCAGGAGCATCGTAGGCAGTGACCATAACCAGAGGCTCAGCGGTACGCGCCGAACCACGATCACGAATCGCAGGAACAGTTATCGGACTTGAAGTAGCCATCACTGGTTCTCCTTGTTCAGGTCATTCTGGTCCAGCGCCCCATGGCTGCTGGCCGTCAATGAAGTGTACGCCAGAATCCACAAACTGCAAGCAAATCCTTAAGGTTTAACCGCCACCGTGACCGTGGTTGTGGGCGCCGGTGCAGCAGTCGTTGAAGGTGCAGCAGTAGTCGGTGGCGCAGCAGTGGTGCTTGGCGAGGGTTTCGGCGCAGCCGTAGTTGTTGGGGTCTTGGGTACCGCCGTAGATGTGGACCCACCGGGGCCCACCGCGGTGGTAGAAGTGACCGCTCCGACAACACTGCTCGTTGTTGTAGAACGCAGGCCAGAAAGCCGTTGATTCAAGATCCGCTTACCGAAATCCGTCACCGGGAACTGACAACCGGCATCGCCTTTGGTAGCTGCATTCATAAACTGCCGCCAGATCTCAGCTGGAACGGTGCCTCCTGAAACATCTTTGCCGCGGTAGGTCGTCATTTTCTTGGGCTGTTCATAGCCCATCCACACAACCGAGGTCAGGTGGCAGGTATAGCCAGCAAACCAGGCATCCTTCGAGTCTGTCGTGGTCCCAGTCTTTCCCGCTGCTACGGTCCGTATGGCCGCCGCATGGCCCGTCCCCTTCGTCAGCACGCCCGCTAAAACCGAGTTGACCGTATCTGCTACACCTTCATCAATGACCTGCTCAGACTTCACACCTGTTGTGGCATCAAAGAGCACTGCACCAGAAGAGTCCTCGACTCGGCGAATGAAATACGGCGGGGTGTGTTTGCCCCGATCAGCAAACGTGGAATAGGCCGAAGCCATATCGAGAACAGAAACCTCTTCGGTGCCTAACACCAGCGCGTACTGCGGGTCCAATGTTGCAGTGATTCCTAACCGATTCGCCATCTCGGCGACTCGATCTGGCGTTACAAGATTGACTATTCCCGCATAGACCGTATTCGAGGATTTCCAAGTTGCTTCTTCCACGCTCAACACACCCAGATCAGACTTTCCAAAGTTCTGCGGAGACCAAAGCTTGCCCGGCTCGGTAAAGACTCCAGGGAACTGCGTTGTTGGCGGTGACCGAAATGCTGAATCTACCGAATACCCATCCTCAATAAATGCAGCGAGGGCAAACGGTTTGAAGGTTGACCCGGGCTGACGACCCGAACCGCCGCCAGCTTTACCCAAGGCAAGGTTTACCTTCTTATGAGCGAAATCCGTTCCTCCAACCATGGCTCGCACTTGACCCCGATCATCCACAGCCACGATCGAACCGGAGGGCCCACCTGACTGGCTTAACGTTCCGGTCACGGCATTGTAAGCATCTTGTTGCATCTCTGGGTCATAGGTGGTGTAGACCCTGAGCCCTTGGGTCTCTGCGCCGGGACCATACCGCTCCCGCAGTTGCTTGCGAACCAGAGAAACCCAGTACTCGGAACCATATTCGCCATAGCGCACCTGTCCGAGATCGGTTTTCTCCGCTGGCCGCGGCAACACCGTCATGGTTTGAGCTTTACCCCCGGCCGTGGTCGGGGTTGAAACCCACGGAACAGCAGCGGCTGCATCTGCTTCTGATTGCGTGATGTAACCCTCAGAAACCATGCCGGTCAGGACGGTCTTGCGGCGGCGGGTTGCCTCTTTGGGGTCCTTGGTTGCTTCGGCGCTTTCAGGTGAACGAATCAGGCTCGCAAGGTACGCCGCCTGGTGGACTTGCAGGTCTTCTACGCCGATCCCAAAATATGCTCGACTTGCAGCTTCTACGCCGTAGGCGCCGCGCCCAAAATAAATCTCATTCAGATAGCGGGTCAGGATGTCTCGTTTGTCGAGCTGGCCTTCAAGCTTGACCGACAGCACACCCTCTTTCAGCTTTCGGGTCAGCGTACGCTCCGAGGTGAGGTACGTGAGTTTGACGTACTGCTGGGTAATGGTCGAACCACCCTGTTTAGATTTACTTGACCCCAACAGAGATTGGTAGACCGCCCGAGTGAGCCCGGCTGGGTCGATGCCGCCATGATCAAAGAAATTTCGATCCTCTGCAGACAACACTGCCTGAACCAACACTGGCGGGAGTTGGTCGTAGTCAACATTCACTCTGGCCTCGGTGGATGAGAGTTTGGCCATTGAGTTCTGAAAATTGCAGTCGCCGTTGGGAACTGTTCGGTCACAGACGAACGTGGTTTCCATGGAGCGCTTTGCTGGGGGAAGTTCAATCGTGCTGAGGGCCATCCAAAGACCACCAAGAGAAACCACCAAGAGCACAATCACCACATATGCAGGCCGGCGAAGCCGCCAAAG
Source organism: Actinomycetes bacterium (assembly GCA_037141255.1). Lineage (GTDB taxonomy): Bacteria > Actinomycetota > Acidimicrobiia > Acidimicrobiales > Microtrichaceae > IMCC26207. Next base: position 20,252 of record JBAXCX010000007.1, read on the forward strand.
AAAACTGCGTGATGAACCCATCCCGATATTCTGGCCTGTCAGCGTCTCAACCTCCCATCCGAGCTGAGGGAGCAATCAGCCGCGAAGCTACAGCGGTGCAAGTTCTAAGAGATGATTCCACCGACACGCCGTGCAGACCTCGACAGTAAAACAACGTCGATTTGGCCGTTCAGCGCCGAGTTTACGCAGTTCAGCCCGAGTCTTGACGGGCCTGCCACCCGGCGGTAGCCGCGGTCCAAACACGAATCTGACTATTCGCAAAGTCGATTCGTCACACACGGGGCAGCTAACGGTAGAACCTTGAGAACAGTGCACGGCGATGCGCATGAGTTCCGCCTGTGCATCGCACACATCACCACGCGAAAGCTCGCCCGCACGGTAACGAAACAGCAGCTGACGCCGCGCAAATCGATAGTCCACACTACCGGGGGCTTTTCCCGGGCGACCAGATGACTCAGGCTGAAGGAACGGCACGTTCGTTACGCTACTGCTGAACGAGGCATCCGCGGGTCAGCGGGAAACCTCCGACAGACTTTGCAGCGATGTCTGATCCGAGTTCAAAACCCCCCCTTGCCCTTCGTCACCCGTCTGCTGGAAATCTTGATTCTCGGCCCACTCTGTTGCGTGAGGGAGACGGACCCACTCCGTTGCCGCCAGCTAGTTATCCACACGGCGCCGAACTACCCGTTGACACTGTTCGATTCGCACCGGATGTGGATGACAGTGTCTTGAACCGACTGTTTGGATCGGTCGGGGTAATTGAGGGCAAGCGCGTGCTGGATTTAGGTTGCGGCGCTGGGGGGTCATCGCTTGCGCTCGCCCGCAAAGGAGCCCATGTTATTGCAGTCGAGAGCTCCACGGCTCGTCTGACCCAGGCCCGTGCAGCTGCGGAAATCGCACAAATGAAAGTCGAGTTTCATCACAGCGACTTAGCGGACTTGGCATTTCTCCGAGCGGACAGCATCGATCTTGTGATCGCGGTGTACTCCTTGGCCGGGGTGCAGGACCTTGGGCGCGTGTTTCGGCAGTTGCACCGAATCATGAAGCCAGAGGCCGCTCTGGTCATGTCGCTACCGCACCCATTTTCACTCATGCTTGACCTTGACGCCGATGAACAGTCCACCCCGTATCTCACGCGAACGAGTTGGAGCGAGCAGGCCATCTCTTGGCGAGCGAGCGGTGACGAAGGGGTCACCCACGTGCATCAAGTCAGCGAGCTCTTTACCAGTTTGACTCGAGCCAACTTCCGGGTTGACGCGCTAGTTGAACCCGAATCCGTAGTCGGTCCCTCATCAACGCGAATCCCAAGCGTGCACTTTTCGGAACTAGCTGATTGGGTGCCAAGCAGCTTGGTGATCCGCGCTCGCAAAGAGGGAACCTGAGTTCAGCTCAGGGGTTGCGCACCACCACAACGGGGCACCTTGCATGGTTTACGACATAGGTGGTCACTGAACCAATCAGCAAGCCGGCGAATCCTCCATGGCCCCGTGAACCAACTACGAGTAAATCAGAATCGCGTGACACTGCAATGAGCTTTTCTCCGGCGTGGCCTTCTAACACCTCAGTTGTGACCTCTACCCCATCAAGGTCGCCGAACGCGCGCACCGTATCGGTCGCTGCACCGAGCATGATGTTGGTTGCGGCACCGTAATCAGAGAGATCCGTTGTGGCCATCTCGTAGCCCGTGCTCAAGATGGCGCCCGAAAATACTGCAACCACATGCAGAACCGACCCTCGAAGTTGGGCCTCCTTGCCAGCCCAGCTCAGAGCACTGACTGACTGCTCAGAACCGTCTACTCCAACAACAATTCCAGCCATGACTGCTCCTTCGATGGGATGTTGGGAACAAACTATACGCTGTTCGGTTCGGTCTTGATCGAGGCCCAAAAGAGCGAACCTGATTCGAGCGATCATCAGTTCGTTTGATCGCTCCGCCCAGAAGGATTTTCTGGCTGCTCAGCCCACCAAACATCAAGGGCCCTCATGGCCTGTTGCTCACTAGCGGGACCCTGATCTAGCCGGAGTTCCAGCAGATGATTCAGTGCCCTGCCTACTACTTGACCCTCGGTTATTTCCAGATGTTCCATGACCTGGCGGCCATTCAGATCTGGTCGGATTGCACTCAGTTCTTCCTGTTCCCAAAGTTGTGCAATCCGCTCCTCAAGATCATCGATGCGTGCGTTAAGAGCCTCGGCCTTGCGCTGGTTTCTTGTGGTGCAGTCTGCACGGGTAAGCGCTATGAGCTCCGGTAACAACTCGCCCGCATCTCGAACAAACCGGCGCACCGCAGAATCGGTCCAGCCCATGTCATAGGTATGAAACCGAAGGTGGAGATACACCAATTGCGAGATCTGTGAAACCAACTCATTACTGAACTTGAGTGCTTTCATTCGGTCACGGGTCATGCGTGCACCGACTACCTCATGATGGTGAAATGACACCCCACTAGGGCCAATGGCCCGGGTGGCTGGCTTTGCGACATCATGAAACAACGCTGCTAGTCGCACCAGAAGTTCAGGGGGGGCTTGGGCTACGACAGCAATGGTGTGCGTCAGCACATCTTTATGACGATGGATTGGATCCTGTTCGAGACGCATCGCTGGAAGTTCGGGGAAGAAATAAGCTGCAAGGCCGGTGTCGTGCAAGAAGTACAACCCTGCTGAGGGGTCGGCCACGACCACGAGCTTGCAGAGTTCATCTCGGATTCTCTCGCTTGACACGATCGCAATTCGATCTGCTAGGGCCTGCACTGCTGCGGTCAACTCGGGCACTGGTTCAAGCGAGTCCGAGGAAATAAATCGCGCAGCGCGCATCATGCGGAGCGGATCATCGGTAAATGATGCCTCCGGGGCGACTGGGGTTCGCAAAACCCCTGCAACAAGATCCGCCAATCCATTAAATGGATCAATCAACCTCGGCTCATCACAGGTGAGCTCGATAGCCATTGCGTTGACGGTGAAATCTCGCCGGGAGAGATCCACCTGAATCTCGCTGCTATAGGCAACTTCTGGCTTTCGGCTATCTGGGGTATAGACCTCGGCCCGATGAGTGGTGATCTCGTACGTGCATCCTTCGATTTCACAGCCGATCGTCCCGAAACGCTCACCGGTTGCCCAGACTGCAGATGCGAGCCCGCTCACTAATTGCTTGACCTGTTCGGGAAGAGCGTCGGTGGTCAGGTCAATATCATCGCTCGAGTCCACGCGGTCACTGAGAAGATTACGAACTCTGCCCCCAACGAGGTACAAGCGTTTCCCGGCAGCTTGGAACACCGCGCTGAGTGGAACGAGGGCATCAAGTTCATCTTTTGCTCTCACGGGAATCACCGGAGCAGGTTACCGGCGCGGCGTGTGGTCACCTGACGTATCCTTAGGCGAGCGATCGGAGCGATCGGAGCAGCAGGCGCAGGAGACCTAGTTCAAGCATATGAGTACGCGTCAGACCCTGACTCTTGGAAACGAGCGGTTTTATGTTGGCCCTTGGCACGCAGACTCTGCGATTGCGTATCTCACGATCAAGTCGAACCAGGTCGAACCAACAGCTCGAGGTCTCCACGCTTGTTTGGATCAGCTGCGCCAAGATGGCTACTCCTCAGTGATTACTACAGCGTTGCATCCACTCGAAGCGCGGCCATACTTTGATGCTGGTTTTTTGGAATATGACCGACTCCGGGTGCTCTCGCACGATCTTCGCCGAGTTGGCATGATGGGCAATTCCAAACCTGCGGGGGTTCAATTGCGACGGGCGAAACGTGCTGACCGATCGCTCGCTCTGGCCGTCGACAAGCTTGCCTTTCCGAGATTCTGGCGACTCGATGCTTCCGGACTCGACGAAGCAATCTCTGCTACTCCGCGAACTCGGTTCCGGCTCGCCGAACTACAGGGTGCACCCGTGGGGTACTCCGTAGTAGGAAAATCGCGCCACCAAGGCTTCCTTCAACGTCTAGCCACCCACCCCGATTATGCAGGCACCGGCGTGGGATCGGCACTCGTTGTCGACGCGTTGTTGTGGGCGCGCTCTCGCAAAGTCAGCCGAGTACTGGTCAATACACAAACTGATAACCAACGGGCTTTGAGACTCTATAAACAGCTCGGATTTCAACTCACACCCACCGATCTTGTGGTGCTGACCAAAGACCTGCCGTGAAGCCACTCCGCTCGATTACGGGAACTTGCATCACGCTGAGTTCCCTGCTGCTCGCTATGAGCTTTGGCCTGAGCGCTACCGCTCAGACAACAAGTGCTGCAGTGCTGCAAGGACCAGACCCAGTCGTTCGAATCAGCGCAGTATCACCTTGGGTAAATTCCAATGGCGAGTTCCAAGTGCGATTTGCCCCGAGCGTGGCAGTTCCTGCGGGATCACAACTCACCTTCACCGTTCATCAAGCTCTTCAGCCCACCCGCACCGAGACCCTCCGAGACAAAGTCGACGCTGTCATGAACGGTGCGTCACCGGGCAGAGTCCTACAAAGTCCAGAAACTCGACTCTTTAGTGAGTACGGAGACCCGACAACTGGATCAGTGTTGACGATCCCAATTCGCTCAACTGCAGACCAGGACCGCACGAGACTCCTGCTCCCAAAAGCTGGGATTCATCCTGTGGAACTCGTTCTGACCAGCCCGGACGGACCTGAAATCTGGAGTCAGCTCGTCTTTCTCAATCGCCTTCCCACGAACTACTCCCCAAAGCCCCACGACCCTTCAGCAGTCGCCGTCACCTTACTGATCCCCATAGAAACCGCGCCAAGTCTCGACACCTCAGGTGCACCAGTGTTCACGATCGAAGAACGTGCTCGCATTGATGCGGCGACCACGCTGTTCAAGACCGTTCCTGATGCACCGCTCCGGCTCGGGCTCCGACCAAATACCCTTGACGGACTTGTTCGCAGTAAAGAGCCCTGGGCTGAGAACTTCGTGACCTCGCTGAGCGGAGCACTCTCATCCGCTGGCGTGGGAACAGCGAGAACTCTTGGCCCCTCGGTTCTTTCACTCCCATATGTGCATGTCAGCACCTCTGGGCTGATAGCGGCCGGAGCCACGGGCGACTTAGAGCGAGAACTCATCCTCGGAGACCGGGTCACCCGAGAAGTAACTGATCGTCGATCAACTCAGGGAACCTGGGCTCTCGACGACTCCTTGAGTCCTGAGGCAGCGTTCGCAGTGGGAACGCTCGGAGCGAAGAATTTCCTAGTTTCAAGCGAGCAACTTGAACGACCTTCTGGTCTGACTGAACAACAGACCATGACTGCTGCAGTGCAACTCGGCAAGGACTCGGGCCTGCGGGCGATCGCCTATGACACCCTGATCTCGCAACGTTTCGCTAACTCGCTCATCGACCCCGCAATTCGCGCTCATGAGGTCATCTCACTGATGCTCTCAGCATGGTTCTCGGCTCGAAGCCCAGGGGCTGAAAGTTTCTCGGCAGCGGGTGCCACCTTGGGTTCCGTGGTGCTGCTCCCGCCGAATATTGACCCCGCTGCGATTTCTGCTCTCGATCCAAGCCTGCTGATCGACGGCCCCATCCAGGTCCTAGCAGATGGAGCATCGCTCGGGCCTGCGTCAGAGACCAAAGCAGAACCAGTTGCAGAACTTCTGAGTCAGGTACCCCCTGATGAAAGCATGGCCGTGTCTGCAACTGCTGAAACACGCAGGCAGATCGGTGCCTATCGGACTATGACCTCCTCGCCAGAGTCAGAAGTTGAACTCTGGACGCGACTGAACGCCCAGACCTTGGCAACCCAACTCAACCCACCTCAGCGGTTCACGATCCAGGAGTCGGTGCGATCCCAACTCGCGAAGAACCTCTCGGAAATTGAACTCCCTCCGGGCCGGCAGGTCACCATTACTGGCCGTTCCACCACCATTCCGCTGCGCTTCCGCAATAATTTGCCCTACGAAGTTCGAGTCAAAATGAGTGTTCGATCCACCCGGCTAAATATCACCGGGGACGCTGACCGTGAGGTTGTACTTGCCCCAGGCGAAAACCGAATTGATCTCGCGGTCACCGTCCGAGCCCCTGGGGAATCATTACTTCGCATCAAGTTGCTCTCTCCTGACGATGAACTCGAGATCGGACAGAGCGAACTGCCGGTGCGATCAGCTGCCATCTCTGGAGTGGGGGCGGCACTCTCGGTCATCTCGATACTGTTCTTAATGTTGTGGTGGGGCCGCACGCACCGCCGCCGCAAAAGGGAGACCGCGCGCATATCCGGCGACCACCCCGCTCTTCTTCCATAACTTTGGATTCAAACATCGACACCAAATTGGGCAAGTTCCTTCCACAATATTGGCCTTGCGGCCCGGTAGGTTAGACGGTGGTGGCTGATGGACGATCGATGCCGAACCCGACTGATGAAACTCGCGTCGAAGCCGCGCCAGTTCAGGGGTTTGTCGGACTTACTTTGGGGGGACGGTACGAACTCCACCACCTGATTGGCTCCGGTGGCATGGCGCAAGTCTGGGATGCAACTGACCTGGTACTCGGCCGGGAAGTTGCTGTAAAAATCCTTCATCCTCACCTAGCGGGTAATGAGGCATTTGTTAGCAGGTTTCGCGCAGAAGCTATTTCTGCAGCACGACTCAGCCATCCAAACATCGTTGGGGTATACGACACCTGTTCCGATAACGGCAATGAGGCAATCGTCATGGAACTGCTCGATGCCACCACATTGCGCGCCTACCTTGATGAACATCACACGGTTGATGCCGACACCACAATCCGCATCAGCCTCAGGCTTCTCGATGCCCTTGAAGCCGCTCATCGTGCTGGCCTCGTGCATCGCGATGTCAAACCCTCAAACATCTTGTTGTGCGCAGACGGCCGAGTAAAAATTGCCGACTTCGGCATAGCAAAAGCCGACGATCAAACAGAACTTACCCAAGATGGCGCCCTTGTCGGAACCGCTACGTATTTGTCTCCCGAGCAACTCCTGGGAAACAAAGTTGACGGCCGAGCAGACATGTATTCCCTTGGCATCGTGATGTACGAGTGTCTAACTGGCAGAGTCCCATTCCAAGGTGACACTGGCGCTGCTGTGGCGCTTGCTCGCCTACATTCGGTTCCAGTTGACCCCCGGCGTGTCCGCTCTGATGTGCCTCCACTCCTAGCTGATACCGTCATGCGGACCCTGCAACGAGATCCAGAAGACCGCTTCAACTCAGCAGCGGACCTTCGAGCCGCTCTACTCGACACGAGCGTTGCCCCGCAGTTGCTTGCTCCTCGAGCAGCAGTCGAGAACGACCCTGATCCGGCTGGATCGGGAGAAACCTTTGCACGGTCTGAGCGTAAGTGGCTGTATCCAGCGCTGTTCATTCTGCTCGTAGCAACCGCTCTCGTCATCGCCGGACTGCTTGTTCGTGAGACCACCATTGCCGATGAAACAAGCGGGTCAGCCGCAACTGCAACCACCGCAGTCCAAGCCAACACTGAACTCGCTATCAGTGCAGCCATTCCATTTGATCCTCAGGGCAAGGGTGAACCTGGAGAAAATGATCAACTCAAAGCCAACGCTTTTGATGGTGACCCAAACACCGCCTGGAGAACCGAGGGCTACGACACTTCCAACTTCTTCGGCGGCAAAAAAGGTGTGGGGCTGGGGCTAGTTCTGAAGCAGCGGTCACTGGTAGATCGGGTGCTCATAACCGGTTCAACGAATGGATGGAGCGGCTCAGTTTTTGTGATCGACGCGCAGAATCTTGATTCTGCAGACCCTGCGAAAATGAAGCCAGTTGCAACCTTTCAAAACACCAGCGGCCCAGTGGACCTTGACCTCACTCAGACCCCAGCAGCCCAGCGAACGGGAACAGTCGTGCTCATCTGGATTACCAACTTGGGGACACCCGAACAAGACCAGCGACATCGAGTGGAAATTTCCGAAGTCACCCTCAATGGCTCTCCAGCGACGGACTGAGTGAACCCGACCATTGCATTGTTCGACCGCTAGAGTCTGAACCAATGCCAGAAGAACCCGTAACAGCCGAGACCACTGACTGGACTGATCAGGTCACTGATCTCATCGTTGATTCCGTTGACAAAGTTCGGGACCGGGCAACTGGCCCCATCCTCGAGTACTCGAGAATCTCGGTTCACGCACTCGTCGCACTGATTCTCATCACCCCGGTAAGCATTTTCATGTTAATCGGCACCATCCGCCTGCTCACCTGGGCAGTTGGCCAAGCATGGATCTCGTACACGATTCTCGGAACGATCTTTGTTCTCATTGGGCTCTTCCTATGGTCAAAACGGTCCAAACTGCCGCTGTAGTCTGGTTACTCCTCAGACCAACAAAAGGCAACCATGTCCCCCGAGAACGCTTTCGATTCCGCTGATCCCGTAGTTCGCAAGGTAGTCATCATTGGATCTGGGCCAGCAGGACTCACCGCTGCCATCTACACCTCCCGCGCCAACCTCGAGCCGCTGCTCATCGAAGGCGAACCATCCTCTACGAGTGATCAACCCGGTGGGCAACTCATGCTCACCACAGAGGTCGAGAACTTTCCAGGCTTTCCCGATGGCATTTTGGGTCCGGATCTCATGGCGAACTTTCGTGAACAAGCAGTCCGATTCGGCACCGAGATCCTCACCTCGAAAGTGTCCAAAGTTGATCTGACCGAGCGCCCTTTCAAAGTTTGGATCGGCGACAGCACTGCCAAACCCACCTTTCTCGCTCAAAGCATCATCGTCTCAACAGGTGCTCAGTCGCTCATGTTAGGTCTCGAAGCCGAACAACGTTTGCTCGGACACGGCCTGTCCACCTGCGCTACTTGCGACGGATTCTTCTTCCGTGATCAAGAGATTGCGGTAATCGGCGGCGGTGACTCCGCAGTGGAAGAGGCAATGTTTCTGACCCGATTTGCCTCGAGCGTCACGATTATTCATCGCCGAGATGAACTCCGCGCATCAAAGATCATGCGGGACCGTGCCCATGCGAACCCAAAGATCAAGTTCCTGTGGAACACGGTGGTTGAAGACATCCTCGGTGAGCACTCGGTTGAGGGCCTTGCCCTCAGAAACCTCCTCACGAATGAGCAAAGCCAGATCGGATTCACTGGCGTGTTCGTTGCAATTGGACATCGCCCGTCAACAGATCTATTTCGAGGTCAACTCAACCTGAAAGACAACGGCTACCTCGTGACCGTGGGAGGAAGTTCCAAGACCAATATCGAAGGCGTCTTTGCAGCCGGTGATGTTCAAGATGACTATTACCGCCAAGCAATTACTGCTGCTGGAAGCGGATGCGCAGCGGCTATCGACACTGAGCGATTCCTTGAGGACCAAGGCCACTAGTATCTGCCTGAGGCAATCAATGAAACCGCAGCCTCAACGAAAAACGAGAGGACACCCTATGTCGGGTTCAATCAGTCAACTCAGCGAAGCCACCTTTGCCGAACAAGTCAACAGCAGTGCCGAACCAGTCCTCGTGGACTTTTGGGCTGAATGGTGTGGCCCGTGCAAGACCATCGCACCCATTCTTGAAGAAATCGCTACGGAACAGAGTGGTTCTCTGAAAATCGCAAAAGTAAACGTTGACGACAACCCCGGACTTGCTCGCGAGTTCGGCGTGCAGAGTATTCCCACAATGATTCTGTTCAAAGATGGCGAAATCGTGCATAAAATCGTTGGAGCCAAGGGCAAAGCTGCTCTTTTAGCAGACCTCAGTCCTCACCTCTAAGTCATCTCAAGATCGAACGTCTGTTCGATAGAGCGTGCCGACTCGCCTACTCTCTGGAGTTCTGTTATTACTCTTGCTTCGCTCCCGCTGATCGAAGGTTCCACCGGACCCGACGTAGCTGACCTTCAGCGACGGCTCACTGCCGCCGGGTTTGTTGTGTCTGATGAAACAGGTAGTTTTTTAGCCGGCACTCAAGATGCGCTCATTGCTTTTCAGAAGGCAAATGGGCTCGATCCCGATGGGATCTGTGGTGCCATGAGTTGGTCGGCCCTCATCGAGACCGCTTTCGATATTGGTGACCGCTTACTCTGTTTGCGCTCACCCATGATGCGTGGAGACGATGTATCTGAACTTCAACTTCGGCTAGGCGCCTTGGGTTTTGATGCGGGCCGGGTGGACGGAATTTTTGGGCCCCTCACACAACAAGCAATCGCAGACTTTCAGAGAAATGCTGGTCTGGTCAGTGATAAAGTCTGCGGTCCAGAAACAGTAGATTCTCTTGTTCGACTTGAAGGCCGGGGTGGAACCGCAACTGTTACTGGTGTTCGCGAGCGCGACCGTCTACGGCGACGCCTCACCGAGTTGACGGAGCTTCGGGTAGCGCTCGGATCGGTGGGTCGAATCCATCCAATCCTCAGTGGATTCGCAGCGGGTCTTCAGATTTCGGGAATGTCTACGCTCCTACTCGATGAGGATGACTGGTCCGCGCAGGCCGTAGCAGTCAACGAGTTTTCCGCCGATATTTTCCTAGGCTTTGAAGAGTGCGAATTACCACAGGTCGATGCAAGCTATTTCTCTGTACCAGGCTACGAGTCAGACGCTGGTCGCCGCTTCGCAGAATTAATCATCCAAGAATTACCAGCCGCACCAGGATGGGGAATGGGAACAGTTCAAGGCATGCGGTTGCAGATTCTGCGAGAGACTCGCCCACCGGCCGTATTGCTGCGATTGGGTCCGCCGGAATTGCTCCATTCAAGCACTGCCCTCGTGATTGCATCGCTGCACCGAGCTCTTGAGGCTTGGGCAAGCGATCCGTGCTAGCTCAGACCAACAGCAAGACTCAACCCTAAATCTCAGGCTGAGGTTTGTTTAACCACAAGTTTTCCCACAGCCTGTGCATAAACTTTGCGAAGGACAACATTGCTGGATGCAGGATCATTCAATGATTCTTCGATAGATCCGTTCAAGGTCTTCAAGGTTCGCAAACTCCACCGTTACTTTGCCTCGTTTGGCGGTCATGGACACCCCTACTCGTGTCTCTAGGTATGAGGCAAGAAGTTCTTCAAGTTCGAGGATCCCTGGTGGTCGTAGCTTACGCTCCGGGTCCGAGGAGGGTTGAGCTTTTTCAGAAGGACCCTCAGATGGAGCACCGAGTCCCGCCTCAAGATCTAGTCGCTCCTTCACCAGTTGTTCAACCTCACGCACGCTGAGAGATTCAGTCACAACTCTCTTCGCAACAGTCTCCTGATAGGCACGGTCCGGATGAGCAAGCAGCGCCTTAGCATGCCCAGCAGATACGAGTCCCTCAGCCACGAGTTTCTGTACTGCGGGGGAGAGCTGGAAAAGTCTCAGATGGTTTGCCACAGCCGACCGACTCTTGCCGACGCGCTTAGCAATCTGCTCCTGAGTGAGCCCAAAATCTTCTATGAGCTGCTGATACGCTCCGGCCTCTTCAAGTGCATTCAAGTCTTGTCGATGCAGATTTTCCACTAACGCCTGCTCCAAAGAGCTGACATCATCTACCCGGCGGACGACAGCGGGAATTGAAGGCAGACCAGCTCTTTTCGCCGCGCGCCACCTTCGTTCTCCGGCAATTATTTCAAAGCCAGATTCGGTTTGGCGGACAAGAATAGGCTGAAGCACTCCTAGCTCTCGGATACTCTCAACGAGACCTTCGAGCGTCTCCTCATCAAACGCCTTGCGGGGCTGCAGGGCATTGGCATACACCGTTGAAACCGCAAGATTGTGTAGGCCAGCAGCGCTGTCCTCTACTTGCTCATCGCCTGTCGGGATCAGAGCTGACAAACCTCGACCGAGCCCACCTTTACGAGACACCGCTCACCTCCCGAGCTAATTCCTTATAGGCCACCGCACCCCGAGAACTCGGATCAAACGTGGTGATCGGCTGCCCAAAACCTGGTGCCTCCGACAGCCGAACATTTCTGGGGATCACAACTCGACAAACTCGTGATCCGTAATGCGATCGAACCTCATCAGAGACCTGCTCCCCCAGTTTGGTGCGTCCGTCATACATCACAAGGACGATATTGCGAATTTCAAGCGTTGCGTTCAAATTTCGGCGGATGAGATCCACATTGCGGGTTAATTGACCGAGGCCTTCAAGTGCGTAGTACTCACACTGAATCGGTACCATCACCTCAGTAGCCGCAACTAGAGCATTCACCGTGAGTAGCCCCAAGGAAGGTGGACAGTCGATCAGAACAAAGTCATAGTCATCAATAACCTCGTCTAGGGCGCGCTTGAGCTTGCTCTCTCGGCTAAATGCAGTCACAAGTTCTATCTCAGAGCCGGCTAAGTCCAGACTTGCAGGGGCGACGAACAGCCCTTTGACCTCAGTGGGTTCCACACACTCATCAAGACTTACGTCCTGCAACAACACGTTGTAGATCGTGACATCTAGATCGTGGTGGTTAATTCCAAGACCGGTGGTGGCATTGCCCTGAGGATCAAGATCGATAAGCAGCACCCGATATCCAAGATCTGCAAGAGCGGCACCGAGATTAACGGTGGTTGTCGTCTTCCCAACTCCACCTTTCTGATTAGCCAAGGCAATAACACGAGGTAAAGCCGGTGTCTCACGAATAAATCCATCAGTTGAGGCATCATCATCCCCCGGAGTCGGAGCATCCGTACCCGTTGGCTCATGAGTCTCAGTCCGCTCGTCACTTACTCGATCTATTGGATCTTCCGGGTACTCCGAGTCAAACTCTTCCTCGGATTCCTCCTGAGGAGGTGCCTCAGTAGGAACGTCCGTACTGTCGACTTGCCGGGAAAATTGCTCCCGGTCATCCTCCGAAGATACGTCTTGATCCGTCTGTAGTGAAGAGGTTGGCTTTGGCTCGGCCGGGGATTGCAGGTCGTTCATCCATGCTCCCTCAACGCAGGTCGTCAGCGCCCGAACTGGCGCTCCTGTATACTTGACGGTTCTTGGGCCCGGGTCAAGGACCCTCGGGATGTTCCACGTGGAACTTTGTCATTTCAGCGGAAATTCGAACTCTGCGAGTTAGAAAATTGGTCTCTTTGCTGGAATACCGACCCGGCGTGGATACTTCTCCTTGAGGGCAGTTATCATCTGAAGTTGTTGAATGGTTCCTTGACCATGCGTCTCACGCTTACCAAGTTCTAAGCCAAGAAGCTCCAATCCGAGTGCCGGCCAGCGGTCCGCATGACTTTCAGGAGGCTCACTAATGACCAAGATTGAACCCGGTCCGGACATAAACCCGAGGGCACACTCTGCGGTGACAGCAGGTGGGCCAAACGAGCGAGCTACCACTGCGTCGCAACTCCCGCGCAAAGCAGCATCACGGGCTAGTAACTCGGCCCTACCTGTCAGCACCTGCACCCGATTTCCAACCCCGAGTCGTTCGATGGCCGACTCTAAGAACGCGCATTTCCTGAGATTGCTGTCGAGTAGGAGAAAGCTAGATTCCGGTAAGGCAACCGCAAGTACCAGTCCAGGGAGTCCGCCGCCGCTGCCAAGGTCAAGAATTCTCTGGCGCCGATCGAGGGCCGGGAGGAAACACTCCGAATGCGATAGTTGAGCCGCCACTGGACCAGGCCCAAGAAAGCCAAGCTCACGACTCTCTTCTAAGAGAATCAACAGTTCACTCAAGAGATCAGTCACGGACGAGAGTCTCGCAGACTACGGGGGCTTTCGGGTAGTTTAAGTCCAGGACGCAACACGGGCACCTTTTCGGGTGCCCGTGCAGTCTTTTCAATTCTGAGACATCACATGAATCTGATAATCAGACTGACTTGAGCACCACTCTACGTCGAGGATCCTCGCCCTCAGAGACTGAAGTAATGCCATCAAGTTCGGACGCAACGTCATGGACCTGCTTACGGTCCGCACTCGACATCACCTCAAAGGCAACAGTAGTTCCCTCGGTTACTGAATTGGCCTGCTCAGTCACAAATGCGCTCAGAGCTAGTTTGCGACGTTCACGAATTCCTTCAATATCAACCGTTACTCGGCCATACTCCCGGCCAGCAGCCTGACGCTGAAGGGTATTTCTAGTGATTTCCTGAATCGCTTCTAGGGTGACAAGACGTGGGCCGACCATTACTCCAAGACCCTCACCAGTCAGGTTTACCCGCAAATCCTCGTCTTCGAACACTGCGGTAGCTGATGCCGTAAACCCGAAGGATTCTGCTAAACCGGTCAGGAACTCCTCGACCACCGTGCATTGTTCTGCCTGATCCATGGGTTCCTTATTGCGGCGTGGTTCGGAACGCTCACGGGGTGCTGATGTTCCACGTGGAACACTCGGGTTAGAAGGAGAGTTGCTCTGATTCCCTCCGCTGGACCTAGCTGGGACCGACCCAGCTTCCTCCTTGCGGGGCCGGCGCTTGCGCTCCGTCTTCGCCCGAGGCGACTTAGGAAGTATCCGAGCGCGCACACGAGCATCCCCACGTGGCCGGCCGAACAGGCCAGTTTTGGGTTCTTCAAGGAGCTCAAATTCGGCATCCTCTTGATCTACTCCCAGCTGATCCAGTGCCAATTCCTTGGCCTCGTCTACTGTCTTTGCGGTGGTTTCTACCCACTCCATCACATACCTCAGTTGTTCTTTGGTTGGGAACCTCGACGGGACTCCCCGGATCGCCGAGGGTTTACCTTGGCCTTATCCGGTGCGCTCGACGTGATTCCGTTCGTCGAGTCTTGTCCTGATTGCTTTTTGTGAGCTGCCTGGCTTTTCACACTGTTCCCCGGTGTTCGCACCTCGGGCTCTGTGTTTATGGATTTCTTGGAGGTCGTGGCCTTCTTCTTTGACGTCTCTTGTTTGGAGTCTGTTTGAGCTGAGAGTTCTGCAGTGGCGACCGCTGCTGACTTTGACCCTTTCGAGCCCTTCGATTCCTTTGAGCTCACATCAATTGGATTCTTCTCGTGTTCCTTCCGGTACACCGAGCGAGTGATGTAACTATTCGTCGCAATCCTGCAGAAGTTCTGGGTACACCAGTAGAGGGCCATACCGGCTGGGAATGCAAAGGAGAAGATCGGCAGAAAGAATGGCATGAATTTCATGAGCATCTGCTGCTGTGGATTCACGTTTGCCGAGGTGTTCCGGGACTGCAGTTGACGATTCTGGAACAAGCCGGTTGCCAACATGACACCCAGCAGGGCCAAGTAGGGGATTGCGATCAAGAGACCTAATTTGAGTGCCTGACTCGCCGAAAGCGACAAGTCCATCCCCAAGAAATTCATTCGGTTTGTCGTGCTCAGTGCTTTGAATAAAGCAGTAGATGGGTTGAGGTGTTCCGGATGAAAAACCTGCTTGTTGTAGATCCACGGAGTGGTCTCCAGCTTCTTCTGCACCTGAGCGAGTACCTGCCCCGTGCCTGTGCCGAGACCGCCGTCTCGGACGGTTAGTCCACGGATCAGTCGATACATGATGATGAACACTGGCATTTGCGCCACCATGGGCAAACAACCACCCAGTGGGTTAATCGAGTTCTCTTTGTAAAAAGCCATCAACTCAGCGTTGAGTTTCTCACGGTCGTTCTTGTACTTCTCCTGGATGCGCTTCATCTCCGGTTGCATCCGTTGCATCTGTAGCATCGAACGAGTGCTCTTCACGGTGAGCGGTGTAATAAGAGCCATAACCAACACGGTCAGTGCCATGATCGAGAATCCGTACCCAAACCATGGGCGTATTCCCTCAGGTACGAGCACATAAAAAAAGTTCAATACAGATGCAAGGGCATCAAAGAATTGTTCAAACATCAGCTAGCCTTCTGGCTCGGTGGCAGGGGAACGGATATCGGAGGGTGATCGTGACTCGTGCAGCCACTGGCTTCGGGAACTGGGTCATACCCTTTGCCTCCCCAGGGTTGGCACCGGCACAAACGCCGAATGGCCAGCGGCAGACCCCGAAATGCACCATGGTGTTGCACCGCTTCAAGCGCGTAGGTGGAGCAGCTCGGAGTAAACCTGCACGGTGAAGGTCTTCCTTCTCGTGCTAGTTGGTACAAGCGGATTACCGACATACAAACCCGAGCTAGCTGGCTCGGAGTCTGTCCTACCCTATTGCTGCCCTCACGGTCAGTTGGCTCCAAATCGGGCGAGGTGGTCATCGCTTAAAACGATCCACTGTGGTAATTGAATCGCTAACTTTACTATGGCTAGCCTGCTTGCTGAGCGCCTCGCAAAGGTGACCCTTGAGTTCCTTCATGGTGCAACCGACCGCAGGGGGGTGAACGATGACCAAATAGGGAGCCAGCTGGAAACGGTTTTCTTGTTCAACTTCAACGGCTGCATGGCGAATCTGCCGACGCAGCCGATTTCGGACCACTGCATTTCCCACCTTCCGCGAGATCGCGAACGCCAGAGCAGCACGCGCTCTTCCGTCCGGGCTCGCTCTGACCACGGTAAGTGGCCCGCTACGGGACCGAACTGCGCCTCGTCCGAACTCACGGAAGACTGCACGTTCGTGGATCCTGTCGATCAGGCAGACAGACGCTGACGGCCCTTGCGGCGCCTGGCCTTCACAATGGCACGACCAGCGCGGTCGGACATACGGTGGCGAAAACCGTGCTTACGGGCACGTCGTCGTTCGTTTGGCTGGTAGGTACGCTTCACGGAAACTCCAAACAGCTACGAGCAAATAGAACATCTGCTCTGTGAACCTGATCGGTGGATGAGTCCACTGATCTGGCCGGCATCTCGGGGCAAGCGTCAGTCGGTTTGCCGGACGCTATCGGCACTCGTTCAAGACTTGAACGCGAGTAAGTACCCCGGGTACGCCCGGACTGCACAGAGTAGATCGTTCTGACGGGTTCCGCCAACTATGGCTTTCGTACCTGAGACAGGCGTCACAGTTCAATTTGATCTTTCGTCAGAAAGTTTGTAGTTTTTACTGAAATCCGAGGGCTGGCACTTATACACATAATGTGGACCAGCCTGTGGATAATGCCCCTAAAAGATGGGTTTTTTGCCTCGTTTCCGAAGCACTAGCCTAGAGACGCTAGGTCGGCTGCCCAGCGAGACCACAGGAAGAAGGAATGAGTGGGAGGAGAGGGAGCACAAGTTTGGACCGCAACTGCGCCCCTGCTCGCCATGCAGGTGAGCGACTCAGTCTGGAGTTCGACTTTTCAAGACATGTCGGGTACTGAAATCGTCGACGATATCCTGACCGTCACCGTGCCAAGTCAGTTGGTCCGGCAGCGAATTGAACAGCGCTATGTGGAATTACTTCTCTCGGCGCTTACGGATGCTGGATACCCCGATCTCACTCTCGTGATCGAAGTAGAGATCGACACGGAGCGTCCAGATCCGGATGGCCTTGCGTTCATTGACGGTGAGTCCACCTCGCAGGCTGACCCGATCACCTCTTCATCCACAGCACCTTCCGGTTCACCATCAAATAGTGGCACTCGTCGTTACACCTTCGAGACATTTGTGATCGGTCAGTCCAACCGATTTGCCCACGCAGCCGCCTTATCCGTTGCCGAGACTCCTGCTCGGAGCTACAACCCCCTATTTGTCTACGGCGACGCCGGTCTGGGCAAGACACACCTATTGCAATCCATAGCGAACTACGTCCGCGAGAACTACCCCCAGTACAAGGTTCGCTATCTCTCTACCGAAACACTGCTCAATGAGTTCGTCGACGCTATTCGCAAGAATTCACAACCCGAGTTTAAGCGCCGTTACCGAGAGATCGACGTACTTTTAGTTGATGACATTCAATTTATGGAAGGCAAGGAACAACTCCAAGAAGAGTTCTTCCATACGTTCAACACCTTGCACGAGGCTCAACGACAGATCGTTCTGTCTTCCGATCGACCACCTGACGCGATCGCAACCCTTGAAGATCGCCTGCGCAGTCGCTTCAAAATGGGCCTGATCACTGATATTCAGCCACCAGATTTCGAAACCAGGCTTGCCATCCTGTTAAAAAAGGGTGAGCAATCCAACACCAAAGTCCCCGCCGACGTCTTGGAATTCATAGCAACAAATATTACCTACAACATCAGAGAACTCGAGGGTGCACTCATCCGAGTGAGTGCCTATGCAGCACTAAACGACGAACAATTAACCATTGAATTAGCTGAAATCATTCTGGCTGATTCGATCAGCGCAACGAAGCCCCGGCAGATCACTGCGAGCTACATCAGTGAAAAAACTGCCGAGATGTTTGGCGTTGAGGTCGAGCAACTCCGCAGTAAAAGCCGAACCAGAGACTTAGTACACGCCAGGCAGGTTGGAATGTACGTGTGTCGTGAACTCACCGATTTATCGTACCCGCAGATCGGCAAAGAGTTCGGCGGCCGCGACCACACCACGGTGATTCACGCATACGACAAGATCTCAAATCTCATGCAAGAACGCCGCAAGACCTATGACGACGTCACCTTGTTAATCCAACAGATTCTAGCAAGATGATCATCCAGGCCTCGCAGCGAGTTCAATGGCTTCAATCGGCGTTGTCACATCCCCCATTGGGAGCGGGATCGCGACCGCGATGGGAGCGGGATCGCGATGGGTTCTCCCGTCGGAAACCACACCGGTCATACACAAACATCCTTGGAATTTCAACGATGTACGGTGGATTACGTCATCAGGGTGTGGACAGCCCACCGATACAGTCTCTGGCCTGCACTAGGTTTTCCACAATCCACAGGCCCAACTACTACTACAACTGGATGAATAACAAAATGGCACCAGTGGTGGGGAAAGCGAGTAATCGTGAAATTTCGTTGTGAACGCGAGGAACTTCTAGAGGCCTTAGGCCTTGCTCAACGCGCAATCTCAAGTCGTCCAAACCTTCCGATTCTTGCTGGGCTCAGAGTCCAACTCATTGGAAATCAACTCACCATCACCGGTAGTGACTTAGACCTAACGATCACCACCGTAATCACCGTGGGCGGAGAGACCGATGGAGTTGTTGTGCTCCCAGCCAAGTTAATCAACGAAATTGTTCGATCCTTTGAAAGCGGTGCAGTAGAAATCAGTACGGGAAGTGAAGATGGCAAGGTTCACATTCACTCAGGACGATCAAACTTTGATTGCAACATGAGCCCCGCTGACGAGTATCCCAATATCACTGATATTGATGGCGAGGATGTCACACTTGATGCCAGTGACCTGGCAGAGGGCCTCAGGCAAGTAGTAAAGGCCGCTTCAAATGATGACACTCGTCTCATTTTGACTGGGGTCATGCTCACCACCGAGGGAACAGGTCTCAGGATGGTCTCCACGGACTCATACCGGCTCGCTGTTCGAGATCTTCCCGGCACTACCGTTTTGCCAGAAGGGCAATCAGTTATTGTTCCGTCTCGAGCACTGAATGAACTCGCTCGATCATTAAACGGCGATGAGGTAGTCACACTGACGCTTGGAGAACGTGACGCAACGTTCCAGGTGGGGTCATTACACCTCCGGACACGCTTAATTGAAGGTGAGTTTCCGAATTACAAGGGCCTCATCCCCGACTCTCAGCCGAATCGCTTAACGGTTGATCGGTTAGCGTTGCTGGACGCCGTCAAAAGGGTCCGACTTATGGCGCGTGAGCCAAATACCCCAATCCGCCTCACGATGGCAGCTGATTCTCTGGAGTTGCGCGCAACCACACCAGATGTTGGCGAGGCAACGGAACAACTTGATGCCAACTATGCCGGCGAGGAACTCGAGGTGGCGTTCAACCCAGAATTCCTCATCGATGGCCTCGAAGTCACGTCGGGTGACGAGATCACCCTCGAGACGGTCGACGGACTCAAACCCGCTTTGCTACGCCCACTGGGATCTACTGACTTTCTGTATTTGTTGATGCCAGTTCGGGTTACCTGAGTCTGAACTCGAGAGCAGTACGTGCATCTTCGACATCTGTGGCTGAAGGATTTTCGCTCCTATGAGTCAGTAGATCTAGAGCTGACCTCGGGACTTTGTGCGATTTTGGGGTCCAACGGCGTAGGAAAATCAAATCTGCTCGAAGCAGTTGCATACTTGGCTTTGTTGGAATCGTTTCGGGGCGCGCCAACTGAGGCGATGATCCGAACTGCCGCACCGCAAGCCGTGGTTCGCGGTGAAGTTTTCGAGGAGCATCGGGACCAGCTTATTGAGGCTGAACTCCTTCGCACGGGACGTAACCGTGTTCTGGTGAATAAGCAGCGTCTGAGTCGGAATAGTGATCTGACGAGCGCATTACGAGTCAGCGTGTTTTCTCCTGATGATCTGGAGTTGGTAAAGGGTGGACCTTCCGGCCGCCGCGGGTACCTCGATCAACTCCTCGTCACGTTGGATTCCAAACATCACGGGGTGCGAGCAGAGTTTGATAAAGCCTTGAAGCAGCGAAATGCACTTCTGAAACAAACACGAGGAAAGCTCGACGCTGCGGCTAAGTTCACGCTCGAGGTTTGGGACACGAAACTAGTTGATAGCGGTGAGCGCCTTGCCACTCTTCGCGCTGAGCTCATCGAGCAACTCGGGCCACTCGTCCGCCAGGCGTACACCGATGTTGCTTCTGATCGGGCTGCCACTGCGTTGCGTTATGAGGCTCCATGGCGCGGAAAGGGTCTACAGGCTGCCTTGCATGAACTGCGCCAAGATGAAATTCGCCGCGGAGTAACTCTTGTCGGGCCTCATCGCGATGATGTGTACCTAGAACTTAATTCCATGCCCGCTAGAACGCATGCATCGCAAGGGGAGCAGCGCTCTATTGCACTAGCGCTCCGGCTCGCAGGGCACCGCTTGGTACATCAAGTCACGGGTTCAGCACCAGTACTCCTGCTCGACGATGTATTTTCTGAGTTGGATCCACTCCGATCAACTGCGCTCTTGCGGTCGTTGCCGAACGGCCAGACGTTGCTGTCAACGGCCTCGGGTCTGCCACCGGAGGTTGATGCGAGCCAGCAGATTCACCTTGCCGCGGGCACTCTTCGGATCCCCACAGTTGGGCAGTAAGGTTTGGTATGTCCTGGGAGCCACTTTCTTCGCCGGCTGACCACACCCACGAAATTTCCGAGGCCTTAGACACCTTGCATCGCCGCTTGGGGTTGGCTTGTTCTGATGTGCTTGCAACATTAGAAGAGCACTGGGTTGATTTATTGGGCTCTGAATTGGCCAAACATTGTGACCTTGAATCTGTTCGTAACAACGTGCTCGTGATAGCGGTGGATGATCCGGCCATAGCTGATCACCTGAAATGGAGTCGGACTGAACTACTTGCAGCGGCGAATTCGATTACGGGTGGCGAGAATTTCACCGACCTGAAGGTAAAGGTAGCCAGATAAAACCTTCCCTGAATGGGTCTGTTTCGGCTGCGGGTCTCAACCGGGGTGATTGACCCTAAAAGCGGTCTGAGAGGGGCCTCTTTAGGTGGTAAGATGACCATCCGACACGATACGTAATTCACCAACTCTTCCACAGGTTGTCCACAGGTGAGAGGTGGGTGAAATAACCAGTGTCAGTATGATCACCTGCTGCCCGGAGGCAAGGCTTGTCCCCAGAATCTAATGACTACGGTGCCGACGCGATTCAGGTACTCGAAGGTCTTGAAGCCGTTCGAAAACGACCGGGAATGTACATAGGTTCCACGGGGTCTGCTGGGCTGCATCATATGGTGTACGAGGTAGTCGATAACTCCGTTGATGAAGCCATGGCCGGTCATGCCACATCAATTCAGGTTCGGCTCTTAGCAGACGGGGGGTGCGAGGTCAGAGATGACGGTCGGGGCATTCCTGTTGATCAATCAAACTCAGATCCTGAACGAAAGGCGGCTGAGGTTGTCCTCATGGTGCTGCACGCTGGTGGCAAGTTCGGCGGAACCGGATACAAAGTCTCTGGTGGGTTGCACGGTGTTGGAATCTCTGTAGTGAATGCTCTGTCCCGGCGGGTGGAAGTAGAGATCGATCGCGGCGGAACGACCTTCCGGATGGTCTTTGCCGATGGCGGCAAGTTGGTGGAACGACTCGAACCGCTGAAGTCTTCGGAACTGACCGAAGCAGGCCTGCCGCGAACTGGCACCACCGTTCGTTTTTGGCCTGACCCCAAAATCTTTGTCGAGGGAATTGTTTTCCGCGCTGCCACCCTCACGGAACGGTTCCAAATGATGGCCTTCTTGAACGCAGGTCTTGAGATCAGCTTTGTAGATGAACGGCCCGAACAGAATCAAGAGAAGATGGTGTACTGCTACGAGGGTGGCATTAAAGACTTTGTTCGCCACGTCAACGCTGCAAAAGAAGCGCTATTCAGTGACGTGGGTTACCTGAAGCAGAGCGAAGAGACCGAGAACAGTTCCATGGAGTTCGAGGTGGCCTTTCAGTGGAACACGGGGTACAACTCAGACGGCCTGCACTCCTTTGCCAACGGGATTAGCACCATCGACGGCGGAATGCACGAGGAGGGATTCAAGAAGTCCCTGACGAATACCATCAACAAGTACGCGCGAGATCATCAATTCCTTAAAGAAAAAGAAATCAATCTACAGGGCGAAGACATCAGAGAAGGTCTGACTGCAATCATCTCGGTCAAGTTGACTGACCCGCAGTTCGAGGGGCAAACCAAAGCCAAACTTGGCAACGTTCCGATGCGATCACTCGTGGAGAGAGCCACCAACGAGAAACTGGCGGAATGGCTAGAAGAACACCCATCCGAAGCAAAGAGGGTGTTGCAAAAGGCAGTTCAAGCCGGACGTGCTCGTGAAGCTGCCCGAAACGCGCGTGATGCAACTCGCAGAAAGTCGGCGCTTGATGGCGCAGGCCTTCCAGGCAAGTTGGCAGACTGTGCCTCAAAAGACCCTCGCGAGTCGGAGCTCTACATTGTCGAGGGAAATTCCGCTGGTGGTTCAGCTAAAGATGCTCGCAACCCCGCCACGATGGCAATTCTCCCCATCCGGGGCAAGATCCTCAACGTTGAACGAGCACGCTTAGACAAGATGCTCAAGAACACCGAGGTGCAAGCCTTGATCTCGGCTATCGGCGCAGGAGTTGGCGAGGAATATGACCTTGACAAGATCCGCTATCACAAGATTGTTCTTATGTGCGATGCGGATGTTGATGGCAGCCATATCCGGACTTTGCTCCTGACATTTTTCTTCCGGCAGATGCGCCCGCTCATCGAAGGAGGGCACATCTTTATTGCCCAGCCTCCATTGTTCTCAACCGAGGTTGGGCGTAACAAGATCTATCTCAAAGACGATGCAGCAAAGTCAGCGTTCATAGCGGAGCACCCAAATCACAAAAACGAGTTCCAGCGACTCAAGGGCCTCGGCGAGATGGATGCTGAGGAACTCTGGGCAACCACGATGGACCCAGCGCGCCGGACCCTGTTGCAGATCTCAGTGGAGCAAGCAGTAATTGCAGACGAGGTGTTCTCGATTCTCATGGGCGACGACGTCGAGAGCCGAAAGCACTTCATTCAGACCAACGCCTCAGATGTCCGTTTCTTAGACATCTAACTGACTAACACCGGAGTTTGACTGTATGAGTGATGACACTCCGCCCGAGGAATCCGGCGAACAAAGCGATGACACACCCGTAGATGCAACGGTGCCTAGCACCACGTTTGGTCGGATCGAACCGATTGAAATCCAACAAGAGATGGAGCAGTCCTTTTTGGACTATGCCATGTCAGTCATTGTGGCGCGAGCGCTTCCCGATGCACGCGACGGGCTCAAACCGGTACATCGTCGGATTTTGTGGGCCATGCACGAGGCGGGCTTACGCCCCGACAGAAATCATCGTAAATGTGCCACGGTTGTCGGTGACGTGCTTGGTAAATACCACCCCCATGGTGACCAGTCGGTCTATGACGCCTTAGTTCGTATGGGTCAGGACTTCTCGCTACGCCATCCGCTGATTGATCCTCACGGGAATTTCGGTTCACCCTCGGACCCGCCAGCGGCCTACCGCTATACCGAGTGTCGGCTCACACCGCTAGCGATGCATATGTTGGCGGGCATTGACGAAAACACCGTCAACTTCTCACCGAACTTTGATGGCTCAACAGAGGAACCAAAGGTCCTGCCTGGCAGGTTCCCCAACTTGTTGGTCAATGGAAGCCAAGGGATTGCAGTCGGGATGGCTACCAACATTCCTCCCCATAATCTTGGCGAAGTCATTGATGCAACCCTGCATCTGATCGACAATCCCGAGGCCACCCCAGATGATCTCATGGAGTTTGTGAAAGGCCCAGATTTTCCGACGGGTGCACAAATTATGGGCCGCGCTGGCTTGATTTCCGCGATTCGGACTGGCCGCGGCTCAATCAAGATGCGGGCGAAAGCAGAGATTGAAGAGGGCCCCAAAGGCGATCGTATTGTTGTCACCGAGATTCCCTACCAAACCTCGGTCGAAACTATCGAAGAGAAGATTGCAGAGCTTGCCAACGCTCGAGTTATTGAGGGCGTAAGAGAGATTCGCAACGAACGATCTCGAGGCGTGACCCGACTCGTCATTGAACTCAAACGGGATACGCCTGCGAATGTGCTCCTTAACAATCTGTATAAACACACGCCTTTGCAGACCACTTTCGCTACTAACTTTGTGGCCCTAGTAGACGGTGTTCCACGAACGTTGAATCTTCGTGAAGCGCTGGTGCATTACATCGATCATCAAGTCGAGGTCATTACGCGCAGGACCCAGTTCCGGTTGGATAAAGCGCAGCGTCGAGCTCACATCGTTGAAGGATTCCTCAAGGCGCTTGATCTGATTGATCAGATCATTGCAACAATTCGAGCTTCAGCGGACCGATCCGCGGCGATCGTTGCCCTGCAAGGAGAGGGCTTTGAGTTTAGCGAGATTCAGGCCACGGAAATTGTTGACATGCGCCTTTCCACCCTGACCAGGCTTGGCCGGGAGCGCCTCGAAGAAGAGATGGCCACGCTTCGTGAGACCATCCAATTCCTGCAGAATATTCTTGCCGATGACACCGTGTTGAGGCAGGTGATCAAAGACGAGATGACCGAGATTCGTGACGAGTTCGCTACACCACGCAAGACAACGCTTGAACATGACGACGGGGACCTTGAAATTGAAGACCTGATTGATGACGAAGAAGTTGTTGTTGTGATGACAGCACGTGGCTATGTCAAAACCGTTGCTGCAGATACATTCCGCACCCAGGCCCGAGGAGGCCGTGGTGTGGCCGGTGCACGTCTCAAGGACGAGGATTACATCACTGATCTGATTTTCACTTCAGCGCATGCCTTCTTGTTGTTCTTTTCGAATAAGGGCAAGGTCTATCGCCTCAAGGCCCACCGGATCCCCATGCGTGACCGCACTGCTCAGGGCCTCGCAATCGTCAACCTGTTGCAACTGGACCAAGGTGAAAAGATTCAAACCATCATCGATACGCGTGACTACGAATCGCACCGCTACCTGATGTTTGTCACTCGCAATGGAATTGTGAAGAAGACGATGTTCAACGCTTATGACAGTTCGCGCCAAGCTGGACTCATTGCGATCAACCTGCGCGAGGGTGATGAGCTTGTCCGGGTCATGCCGACTTCACCCGAGGACGAGATCATGGTGATCTCAGAATCCGGCCAAGGGATACGCTTTATTGAAAGCGATATTCGTCCCACGGGAAGAACAGCGAGCGGTGTACGCGGTATGCGCTTGCGGGCCGATGATTCTGTAGTTGGGGCCGATTCCATTGCTCCAGCCTCGGTGTTGGGCGAGGCTGGCTC
>JBAXCX010000008.1:0-42715 GCA_037141255.1 Actinomycetes bacterium
TCAGGTGGAGACACGTGCATATCGCCAGCCATCATGGCTGCGAGAACTCGCCCATCAGGGGCAAGGGCGACTCCGGCACGACAGAGCTTGCGGCCCTTGAAGTTGCCGAAACCACAGCAAGAACCCGAGGGGGCATCCAAGAGAAACTGATCCGAGGAGATACGGCGAATGGACTCAGGTGAACCGACCCTGCCCGAAGCCTTTGCTACCCCTTTGGCTTCGCCTGGGGAGAGGGCGCTGAGTTCTAGGTCGACTCCCGCTGCAGACATTGATTCGATGATTGCATCGCGGAGTTGTTCATAGCTGACCGGGTGACCAACAACTTGTTCGGCCGTGCAGACGTACTCGGTCATGTCCTTGACGATCTTGTCTTTGAACTTGTCTTCAGGGATTCGCACTACCTGCAAGTAGGTGGTCAGGTCTGGTGGAGCGAGGTTTAAGAAGCCGCCGATTGAAACACAAGCAACAACGTCTTGGGCAGTGAGGGCACCAAGCTTGCGCCCGTTCCAACGCAGATCCGAGGAGCCCTCGAAGTGCACTTCACTCAGGCCGACGCGGCGCAGAGCGTCAGAGAAAAGCACCTGAAAAGTTGCAAGCAACGCGTCAAGGTCGTTGGTGTTGACCCCAATAATCTGGATGTCTTTGGGCAGCAGAAAGCCCCACATCATGGAGCACTCGGCCTGATAGTACGCAGTGCCTCCGCCGTAGAAAGAGCGGCGCATGACCGAGATGTTCAGCTCCTCACATTTTTCTAGGTCCAAGGTTGAGTCCACGTCATCGAACCAACCCACATTGAGGTGTGTTTCGCCCCAGATACTGGTTTGCAAGATTGGCCGGCCCTGTTCAAGGACAGAGCGCACGAGCACCGGCATGGTTGCGGCATTCTCATAGGGCCCTTGCCGGCCTAGATCTAGCCATCTCCACTGCTCGCGCTCCATCTAGATCCCCTTGGTCCGCGACTCGCTGTCAGATGTTAGCTGACACTCGTGTCATGTTTCTTGGGTTCAGCTACGGTTCTGTTATGGACCAAGACGAGTCACCTGAGCTGAGATCCACAACTGCTGAGGAACTCATCCGGCAGACTCTCGCTCGCTACTGCATGTTCTGTGACGATGGCCGCTTCGAGGAGTGGGGTTTGCTTTTCACTGTTGGCACACAGCTACACGTGATGGGCACTACCCACTCCGGAAGGGACAGAGTGCAGGCGTTTATTGAGGCTGGCCAACCACCAGAACTGCGTGGAAAGCATGTGGTGATCAATCCACTTATTTTGGTCTCGGAGGATGCGAGTTCGGCGCAGTGCTGGAGTGATTTTCTTTTCGTGAACCGTAAAGGGGTCATTACGACCACCGGCCGGTATCACGATGAACTCGTTGTGGAACCTGATGGTGTGTGGAGATTTGCGATTCGAGAGATTGTCTTTACAGGTGAAGAACCACAGCTTCTACAGCCTCCCCCTGCCTAGGCGCTGTTGCTCAGGGCTGTTGCTCAGGGCTGTTGTAGTGAGTCAGCCCGATCCCGGGTATCCGCCGCCGCCGTACTCTGCATCGAGTGTCTCGTAATCAATCGGCCAACCCAAACGCGGGAGCGGCTCGGTTCGAAACACAATGCTCTTTGGTTTTTTGTAAGAAGCAATGCGGGACTTCACCAACTCAATCAGCTCAGCCTCGGTGATCTCTGCCCCGTCGTTGAGCACAACGATTGCGCAGACTGATTGTCCCCAAGTTGGGTCAGCGATGCCGATGACGGCGGATTCACGAACGGCATCTTGTGCGTTGAGTGCAGCCTCAACCTCGGCGGGGTAAATATTCTCTGCTGCGGACTTGATGAGTCGACCCTTCGGCCCCACGAAACTCAGCGACCCGTCGAGCTCTCTTCTGCCAAGGTCGTTTGTGTGGTGCCAACCACCGGCCTGACGGCGCTGCGTTTCTTCGGGGTGATTGCAGTAGGCCGACATGACCTGTGGCCCTGCGGCCACGATTTCCCCTGTCTCACCACTGGCAACCTCTTGCCCATCCGGGTCGAGGATGCGAACTCTGACCATGGGAGAGGCCCGGCCCGCTGACCCTACGCAGTCACCACCGACAGCATTAAACGTGAGCATCCCCATGACTTCGGTCTGCCCAAAGCCGGCAGGTTTGACTGCCCAGGGTGAGTCATCCACGGTGATCATCGCATTCCACTCTGGCTTACCGCGAAAGCTTCGCAGCGTGGAGAGATCATAGGGGGAATTGCCACTTTGATCTGGCGCGTTGAACTCGAGGATTTGATCGATGGTTGGACCCATCAGGAACGCACCCGTACAGCCTTGGTCTTGAATCAGAGCGCACACTGCCTCGGCCTCAACTCTCGGGAGGAACAAGTTGGTTCCGGCCATCACCAGGGTGGCCAGCGTGGTCATCAGGGTCGCAACATGAAACAGCGGACCCGAGTTGAGGTATCGGTAGCTTGCATCGATGCGCTGCAAGTTCGCCATCATCAGACTCTGAATCAGCAGTGCGTTATGCGAGAGCAGCGCACCGTTGGGAGTCCCAGTGAATGCTGCGGTGTACAACATGAGTACTGGGTCTTCGGCCTTGGGCTGCACAGCGATTGGCCTGTCTTGTGGATCAATCAGCTGACCCGAGGCCAGAAATGCCTCGTAGCTATCTTCATCTCCCCCCGCTGCTGCGTCATGTTGAAGCCAGATCGCAGAGCTCGTGGATGCAGCGTCTCGGGCTGCTCGAATGGTGTCGCCAACCTCTTCCTCTTGCCAGATGACTACCGAGGGCTGCGAATCTTGCAGAACGAACGCAGTCTCATCTGCGGACTGCCGCCAGTTTGCTATACAGCAGACTGCTCCAAGTTTGGCGGCAGCACCGAGGCACTCAATGATTCGAAAGCTGTTCTGGCCGAGCCACAAAATGACGTCGCCCTGGCCCACCCCGGCTTGTGTGAGCGCTGAACTTAGCTGGTTGATTCGGTCGTCCAGCTGTGGCCAGGTCAAGCTCATCTCGCTGTCTACCGTGGCGAGTCGATCGGGGTAATTACGCCGATGCTCTCGGAAGGTGTCGGCCAAGGTGAAGCTATGAAGTCGTTCTTGATTCATGGAAATATCCTGCAATCTTCGTCTGGTCGGGTCTGGTCTGGTCTGCTTCGCTTCAAGTCGGGAGAGCGGGTAACTCGCGCTTGAGGACTTTGCCCGTTGGGTTGCGAGGTAACTCGTCTAAGAAGGTGATGACGCGTGGGACTTTGTAATCAGCAAGTCGCTCGCCGCAGAACGCGATGATTGACTCAGAGTCGGGAGTTGCTCCCGCTCGAAGCACCACCCATGCTCCGACGTCTTCACCGAGCACCTCGTGCGCAACAGCAGCCACAGCGGCCTCGGCAATATCTGGATGTTCGTAGAGAACCGTCTCGACATCGGTGGCGTACACGTTGTTTCCGCCGCGAATGATGACCTCTTTGGCACGGCCAACGATGTACAGATAGCCGTCCTCATCTAGTCGGCCAAGGTCGCCACTGTGCAGCCAGCCGTTCTGCCAGGTGGCTGCCGAGGCAGCGGGGTCTTTGAAGTACTCGCGTTGCGAGTCCCCAACACCAATAAGAATCTCGCCGATCTGCCCGGCTGTAACTTCAGCACCATCTTCATCGGCGATCCGGATCTTGGTACCCATGGGTATTCCTACCGACCCGGGCCTTCGTTCAACCTCTTCTTTGGGCAGGTAGGTGAACGAGGTTCCCGACTCAGTCATTGAGTAGTTGTTCGTGACCGAGGCCTCGGGCAGCAGTTCCGCTAGGCGGCGATGTAGGCCTGCAGGCAGCGGTGCTGACCCGATCGAGACCAACTGCAAGCTCGATAGATCGGCGTCAGCGATGCGCTGGTGGCTCATTAAGAGCTGTGCGGTTGCTGGTACCAAAAAGGCCATCGTGGGTCGGCGCTCTTCAACCGTATCGAGCCAATTGCCAGCATCGAATTTGGACTGATACAGCGTGGTCATGCCCATCTTCATCGGGTTATAGATGAAGCTCAGGCCAGCGAAGGTGAACAGCGGCGAACTGTGCAGCCAGGCCTTGGAACTCCACTCGGGGGTGCCGTTCGCAATGATGTGAAGGCCGCAGTGGCGCACGGCGATCCCCTTGGGAATACCCGTCGTGCCAGAGGTGTACATGATGTCGGCTAGGTCGTCATCGCCGACGGGAACTCGAAACGAAGCATCTGACTCGCCTGCAGCCTCAGGCCAAGATCCCTCTGTTGCTTCAAGGATGATTCGCAGTGAGGGAATCGACTCGGAGCGAGCGGCCTCAAGCGAAGCACGCAGCGTGGTTGAGGTAAGAGTCGCCGTTGGCTCGGCATGGCCGAGAACGGTGGCCAACTCGCGAGTTGAGAGCCGCGTGTTGGTGGGCACGGCAACAGCGGCGGCTTTGTGAATTGCTGCATAGGCGATGATCCACGCGAAGACCTGAGTGGTCTCGAGATACAAAGCAACTCGATCTCCAGGGGCTACTCCTGAAACCACTAACTGCCGGGCTAAGCGATTGGACTCTGCCTCCCACTCAAGAAAACTCAGTGAGTTTCCAGTTCGGAGATCTACATACGCCTGTTTTTCGCCGTAGGTGCTCGCCATATAACTGAGCTGATCAATGAGAAGTGCCATGGCTGGGCTATTCACCAAATCCCATGGCGGGTCGCCCCGTGGAATGCTCGCCAAAAAGCTCGGCAGACTTGGCTTGTAACTCATCCACCGTCCACTGCTGGCCCGAATTATCGATACGGCCGATGCGATGCCACCCAGACATCAGATGCACTTTGTCTCCGTTGACCACAAAGACCTGCCCCGTAATTCCAGCTGACTGCTCGGCAGCAATCCAAGCGACAACCGGTGCAATATTTGCTGGGTCCCACTCATCAAAGGCGCCCTCCTCAGGCAGGAGTGAGCCAAGGACGCTCTCGGTCATCCGAGTGCGAGCACGAGGAGCAATTGCGTTAACAGTGACTCCGTACTTGTGCAGTTCTCGGGCAAGCACAACAGTCATTGCCGCAATCCCAGCTTTTGCCGAGGCATAGTTAATCTGCCCCGCAAGTCCATACAGCCCCGACTCCGAAGCAGTATTGATGATGCGGCCAGAGACCCCTGACTCGCCAGCCTTTGATCGGTCCCGCCAGTGGCACCCGGCAAAGTGCGCGCAGGCAGCGTGGCCTTTGAGGTGCACTCGAATCACGTCATCCCACTGCTGCTCGTTCAGCGAGAAGCTCATAGCGTCACGGATGATTCCAGCGTTATTCACTAATACGTCAAGCTGCCCAAATTCACGAACGGTTGCAGCTACCGCCTGTTCTGCTCCGGACCAAGTTGCAATATCGGCAGTGTTCGGAGCTGCAGACCCTCCTGCTGCGGTGATTTCCTCGACTACCTCTTGAGAGAGTTCCGAATCGACGTCATTCACCATGACCTTGGCGCCAAGGGCTGCGAGGCACAGCGCCTCTCCTCGGCCAATGCCCCGCCCGGCGCCCGTAACGAGCACTGAGCGTCCAAGAAGAAGTTGATCGGTTTGCATAAGCGCTTCGCTCCTGATTCGGCTGCTCCCCGGCAGCGTAGGAATCGTAGCCATCTCTGCTGACGCGTGTGTCAGGTAGGATCTGACCCTTGCCGAAACGGGGGTATCTACAACATGGCGAATCAGACTGAATCGGGCGATATTTCCCCGACCATGCCAGTAATCCTGAGCGCATGTCGCACGCCGATTACTGATTCTTATAAGGGCTCGCTGGCCAGCGTGGACGTTCGTGACTTGGCCGCATTGGTGGTCACTGAGTCGATTCGGCGAGCGGGTATCGATGCAGCGCTTGTGGACGATGTGGTGCTCGGTGAGGTGTTGCAGGGCGGCGGATGTATTGCGCGTTACGCAGCCATCGCGGCGGGTCTGCCCGCTGACACTCCTGGGCTCTCGATGAACCGGCAATGTGCCTCTGGACTGTCTGCCGTCTCTGTTGCGGCGGCGAGCATTGCTGCTGGGATGGATGAGGTGGTGGTGGCTGGCGGTGCCGAAAACATGACGCAATCCCCGCTGACCTATCGCAAGGCGCCGTACCCGTACGGCGCACCTGAGCAGTTCATTTCACCCTCACATCCTGACACTGCAGATGCACCAAATATGAACATGATGGTCACGGTCGGCGAGAACACGGCTCGGGAGCTCGGTATTACTCGCGAGCAGGTCGATCAGTGGGCTTGGGACTCCCATCGTAAAGCAGTCGCTGCGATGGCAGAGGGCCGCTTTGTTGATGAGATCGTTCCCGTGTCCGTTCCCGGTATGGGCGGCACCGTGTCGGTAATTGATACCGATGAGCACCCCCGAGCGAATTCCACGCTCGAGAAACTTGGGTCGCTTCGGGTTCTGTCCGGGTGGCCTGACGGAGTGGTCACGGCGGGCAACTCCTCACCGCTCAATGATGGTGCAGCAGCACTAGTTGTGGCCTCGGCCGCAAAAGCACAGCAAGAGGGGATCGAGCCGCTTGCCCGGATCAGATCTTGGGCCGCTGCAGGTGTTGACCCAGCTCGAACAGGCCTAGCTCCAACGGTCGCAATTCCGCGAGCACTACATCGAGCAGGCCTCACACTCGAAGATATTGACCTGATTGAAATTAACGAGGCCTTTGCTTCGATGACCGTTGGGACTATTGAAGTTCTCGGCATCGACCCGGCAAAGGTCAACGTGAACGGCGGCGCAATTGCGCTGGGTCACCCCGTTGCCGCATCGGGAGCGCGGCTCGTGGTGACCATGGTGTACGAGCTTCGTCGCCGCGGCGGCGGTACTGGCGTAGTCGCCCTGTGCGCAGGTGGAGGCATGGGTGCTGCCATGGTGATTGAAGTTCCCGACTGCTAGCTGGCCGGTGCTGACTAGGTGCTGACTAGGCCTCCACGACCCGCTTGAGCTTGTAACCCGATCTTGGAAGAGTCTCTCGATCAAGCACCGATACCTCGGCTTGCATCTGAAGTTCATCACGAACAACTGCGCAGATCTGATTATTGATCTGCTCCTTATCTCCACCAGATACGCCTACTTCTATGCGGATTTGAAGCGGTCCTTGGGTTCCCTGTGGGTTCACCACCACAAACTCCAAGGTGGGGTCAACCAATTGCGGCACCCCGCTTGCCAGCACACGTTCAAGGTCGGTCACCTGAAAGTGCACACCTTGGCAAGAGAGCAAGTCTTTGAATCGCCCGCCCCAAAATCCCCGCTTGGTGGTCTCGCCTGTGGGGCATGGCGAACTATCAAACATTGCTGCCTCTTCAAGGTCATAGCGAAGCAGACCGTTGTCTCGGTCGAGTGTGGTGACGACTAGGTTGCCCCACTGCCCTTCGGGCACGTCTGTGCCCGTATCGGGGTTGATTGCTTGGACAATCGCCCAGTCCTCATGGATATGCGCCCCATCGCTCACGTTGTTGGGCCCACCGATAAACCCGTAGCACTCAAAGCCAGCAGTCATCAACGGCATGAGTCCGCGACCAAAGCCCCCCATCTGAAAGTCAGGGAAACCGCAATCCACTTTGAGGTCCACGCCGAGCTTGGCTGCTACCTCTTGGAAGCGGTGTTGAGACAGCGTGACCATCGAGAGGTCGGGGTGAATCCGCTGCCACATCCGGATTCCTTGTTCGGCCAACTCATCGGTGTCTGGTGGGGCCACCCACAAGTTTAAGAAGCCAAAGTATTCAAGGGTTCCCGACAGCATCAGGCCGCCGCCGTACAGGTACGCCGGATGGCTGTGGGTCACGATTTGCCCAGGGCGCCAGCCGTTACGCCACCAGTTTCTAGCCGCAGATTCGTACTCAACCCAAAGGTCGTGGCGGGTCAGGATGGTGACGGTGGGCGTACCCGTGGTTCCTGTGGATTGCCCGACGCGTACACAGTCATGGATCGAGGTGAATCGATAGTCGCCGAGTGGGGGATGTTCAGACTCGGAGTCTCGGAGGTCTTGTTTGAGCGTGGTCGGAATGGAGTTCAGATCTTCCAAACTGTTGATGTCGCCAGGGCCCGTTACCCCAGCAGACTCAAGCTTGCGGCGAAACAATCCAACATTGGAATCGAACACCTTTCCCACCATGGTGCGCAGACGATGCAGTTGAAGTTCCTTGCGCTTTGCAGGGTCCATTGTTTGCATCTCTGGGTCCCAGTGAGCTTGGTCAAGGGAGCGTGTTGGTGGTCCGAGGACCTCGGGACCGTAAGACGGCATCTTTTCCTCCATGGCGGATGTGGTGTCTGCGTTGACAGGATACGCTCCCAAACTGACGTGTGTGTCAGGTTTTGCTAGGGGCTGTTCCTCGGGGGGTGGCGAGCGAATGAACGTAACAATTGGCATCGATATCGGAACCACCTCTGTCAAGGCAGTGATCGCCTCAGAGGACGGAACGGTGCTGGGGTCAGTGCGTCTCGACCACGCTGAGCGGTCTCTCACCAAGAGCACCAAATTCGGCAGAGTTGAACACGATGCTGCACGAGTCTGGCGAGAGTCTGTGCTTGAGGCTGCCACGGGACTTGCGCGTCTCGCATCACAGGCCGGCCACCGCGTGATTGGCCTAAATGTTGCAGCGATGGTTCCCTCACTTTGCGCAGTGGACTCGGCAGGAGTTCCACTCGGTGAGGGTCTGCTCTACGGCGATGACCGCACCGTCGGTGGCCTGCGAGGGGCTGACCCGTCAACCTCGGGTGAGTCGGCGCGCATGTTGTCGCTACTGACAAAGCTCTACCCCGGGGCGGCCGGTTACTGGCCTGCTCAAGCCGTGGCGAACGCAGCACTGTGCGGCACAGGAGTTGTGGACTCCGTGACTGCGATGACGATGGTCCCGCTGTTTGATTTTTCTGGTTGGGATACGGCTGTGCTCGGGGCTGCGGGCGCTACTGCTGCACAACTCCCGCGGATCTCGTTCGGCGCCGAACCGGCTGGCATGGCTCTGGATCAGCTCGGCGCAGACCTGAGCGGAGCAGTGATTGGCGGGGGAACCATTGATGCCTTTGCCGAACAACTCGTAGCAGGTGCAGACCAACCGGGCGATGTGCTGATCATCATCGGAGCCACCCTGATTATCTGGGCGGTGGTTCCCGAATGGATCGAGATAGCCGGACTCTGGACGGTTCCACACACTGCACCGGGGATGGTTCTGGTGGGTGGCCCATCGAATGCCGGAGGACTCTTTAGGAACTGGGCCGGAAGATCGTTGAGTGAGCAGCCGGCCAACGCAGAAATCGAGCCAACTTCTGTGCCGGTCTGGTTACCGTTTATACGCGGAGAGCGCACTCCTTTGCATGATCCAACTCGGCGAGCTGAGCTTCATGATCTGGACATCACGCATGGCCCCGCATCTATGTGGCGCTCTGTCTATGAGGCCGCTGGATTTGTGACGCGCCGGCATCTTGAGCTGGCTGGGCTGCTCGAGGGAGGCGGAGGACCAACCGTTGCCAAGCGGCTCGTTGTTACTGGCGGTGGCTCGCAGGACCGCCACTGGGTGCAGGCCATTGCCGATGTTACGGGTCTACCCGCCGATTGTGTTGCGGTTCCTCAGGGGGCGGCGCTGGGGGCGGCC
Organism: Actinomycetes bacterium; assembly: GCA_037141255.1. Classification (GTDB taxonomy): domain Bacteria; phylum Actinomycetota; class Acidimicrobiia; order Acidimicrobiales; family Microtrichaceae; genus IMCC26207. Next base: position 9,564 of record JBAXCX010000008.1, read on the forward strand.
TATCTTGGTCGAGTCGCTGCTGGGGATGTGCCGGATGCATCTGGCGCGGGGCGCTGGGCTCGCGTCGGGGAACGCATTGAACCCGATCCAAACTTCTCTGAGGCTGTGTTGAATCGTTATGCCAGATTTGTTGAACTCAGCGGTCCGCCGTTCCAACCTGAACCAGAATCGAGGGAGTCGTGAGCGCACCACTTTCGGGAGTCACTGCACCATCCACGCTAGATCCGGATCGCTTGGAACTCGCGCGAGTTGCGCGTAGATGGCTGGGGGCCCATTCGCCCATTTCGGTGGTGCGGCAATCTTTGGAATCAGATTCCGAGGCTCTGCCGGATTTCTGGCCAGAATTGGTCGACCTCGGCTGGGTTGGATTGAGCGTCTCAGTGGAACAAGGTGGCCAAGGGGGTTCTCTGGCAGATCTTGCGACGGTGCTCGAAGAGTGGGGCTTGGCTGTGGCACCTGGCCCATTTCCAGCGTCAGCGCTGCTCGCAACCATTTTGGGTTCTTATGCCCCCGAACATCTTGCGCCGCTTCTTGCGGGGTCACCGGGGGCAGTGGCTGTAGGCGGAGGTGTGCTTCAGGGGGTCGACCATGGTTCATCGGTTCTGCTGACGGGTGAATTGAAACCAGTTGACGGAGGAGTACTCGCTGAATGGTTTCTGGTGCCGGTTGAGTTCGCAGGCGAGACAGAGGGCGAATCGAATGAGCACTGGTATCTGCTTCATCGTGATGAGTTGCAGGTGACCCCCCTTCGATCTGCCGACCCAGTGCGCCGACTGGCGTCTCTGACAGCACAGAATCTGTCTGTTAGCTCTGCGCGGCGAGTTCCAGTTCAGACTCATCAGGTGCGCGATCTGGCTGCTGTTCTACAAGCCGCTGAGTGCGTTGGAGTTGCAGCCTGGTGTGTCAGTACAGCGGCTGAGTATGCAAAGAATCGCGTTCAGTTTGATCGGCCCATTGGACAGTTTCAAGCAGTCAAACACCGCTGCGCGGATTCACTTTGCCGCTTAGAAGAAGCTCGGGCAGCGACTTGGGATGCGGCCGAACTCGATCCCCGTGATGAGCAATTCCCACTCGCGGCTGCAGTAACTGGAGCCTTAGCTGCAGTGGCGGCATTTGAGTGCGCTAAAGATGCCATACAGATTTTGGGTGGAATCGGGTACACCTGGGAACACGATGTTCACCTGTACCTTCGTCGCGCCACAGTGGCCCGGCACCTGAACGGTGACCCTGTGCCATGGCGGCTGCGAGTTTTGCAGCAGGTGCAGTCGGGGGTGCGCAGGTCAATGACCGTTGATTTGCCCGCATCAGCCGAGGAGTTCCGGCCAGAGGTGCGAGCCATGATTGCGAAACTGCAGCAGGTTGATCGCGAAAACTGGAACCGAGAACTTGCCGATGGAGGCTGGATTGCTCCCCATTGGCCCAAGCCTTGGGGTCGGTCAGCGAGCGGATTAGAACAACTTGTTATTGACGAGGAATTTCGCCAAGCAGGCATACGGCGACCGCATATCCAGATTGCTGGATGGGTAGTGCCCACCTTGATTGCACATGGAACCAGCGAGCAGCAGGAGCGATTCATTCGTGCGTCTCTGCGCTTTGATTTGCGTTGGTGCCAGCTCTTTTCTGAGCCCGGGGCAGGCTCGGATCTGGCCTCGGTCGCAACTCGTGCTGAGCGGGTGGAAGGTGGCTGGTCGTTAACGGGACAAAAGGTCTGGACCACGCTCGCCACCGAAGCAGACTGGGGGATCTGTCTGGCGAGGACGGATCCAACTGCTCCGAAGCATGAGGGCATCACTTGTTTCTTAGTGGACATGCGCACTCCCGGCATCGAGATTCGCCCGCTCCGTGAACTCACCGGGTTTGCCATGTTTAACGAGGTATTCCTTGATGAGGTCCTTGTTCCAGATGACTGCGTGGTAGGAGAGGTGAATGGTGGCTGGAGCTGTGCTCGCACCACCCTCGAGAACGAACGAGTGTCGATGGGATCGGGGTCATCGTTCGGTCCGGGGCTTGAATCGGTGCTGGATCTTGCAAATCGTGCAGAGTCTGCTCTAGATGCCCGAGTCGGAGACGTTCTGGGCGGGTTACTTGCATCGGCTCAGGCGCTATCAGCTATGGGTCTGCGAACTACCCTTCGGGCACTGAGTTCCGAACTTGAAACCGCAGCTGTGGGTCCGGGTCCCGAGGCCAGCATTCGTAAACTTCTTGGCGTTGAACATGAACAGCGGGTGCAGGAAGTGGGCATGGAACTCCTTGGTGCGACCACGGTGATTGACCAGGGTGATGGCGCCGTCTGGTTCGGAGGATTCCTCGGAAACCGAGCGCTCTCCATTGCCGGGGGAACCTCCGAGATCCAACGAAACGTCATTGCTGAACGCCTGTTAGGCCTTCCGCGTGACGAACTCCCAACATAAACTGACACGCGTGTCATACAGTGCAGGTTTACGTCAACGGGGGGCATACCAAATGAGTTCTGCACTTGAAGTCAACGTAGCCACCGGAGAAGCCAACCCGTACACGCCCTCGGTGGCTGCTGACCCAATACCTTTTTACGATGCTCTGCGAGCGCATTGTCCGGTGGCCACGATGGAAGGGATGGAAGGTGCCGGCGTCTACATCATCAGTCGCTATGAGGATGTTCGCTGGGCGCTCAAGCACCCCGAGATTTTTAGCTCCGACCTAGTCGCAGTAGATATCGGCCAGGACCGCCCGCTCATCCCGCTGCAGATCGATCCCCCCGAGCATGCAAAGTACCGGCGCGTGATTGACCCAACGCTTGGCCCTCATGAGATGGCACCGCTCGAAGACGAGATCCGGATTCGGGTCAATGAGGTCATCGACCAGTTTGCAGCTGATGGCCATGTGGATGCACACGCTCAGTTTTCGGTTCCGCTCCCCGGAAAAGTCTTTTTGCAGATGACTGGCCTGCCGCTTGATGACCTCGACCTGTTGCTCAATTGGAAAGATGAGATCATTCGACCAGGGGGCGGACTGTTACCTCCCGAAGAGGCAACGCCGCGTCGGCGAGCTGCTGGCGCTGACCTCTATGGCTACTTTGCCGATGTCTTGAAGGATCGGGCAGAAAATCCCGGGACGGACCTGCTCAGCAGATTTTTTGGTGCCGAGGTAGACGGCCGAGAGATGTCGAACGATGAGATGTTGGACATCTGTTATCTGTTCATTCTTGGCGGACTCGACACCGTCACCTCGACACTGGATTGCTCGCTTGCCTACCTTGCACAAAACCCGCAGTACCGTGCCGCACTCGTTGCGGACCCGAGCCGAATCCCTGCTGCGGTAGAGGAGTTGCTTCGCTTTCATACTCCCGTTATGCAGATTCTGAGAGTGATTAAAGAACCGACGGAGTTGCATGGGGTCAAGATGAATACGGGTGACACGGTGGTGTTGATGCTCGGTGCTGCGGACACTGATCCGGATGAGTTTGGTGATACTGCAGGGCAGTATTGCATCGACCGCGAAGTCAATCGACACCTAGCCTTTGGTGGCGGCCCGCATCGTTGCTTGGGATCTCATCTAGCCCGGCTCGAACTTCGTGTTGCGCTCGAGGAATGGCATCGGCGAATCCCCGAGTATCAGATCACCGAGGGGTTTGAATTGGCATATTCCCCAGGAATCCGAGAAGTAGAAAAGCTGCCGCTCGAGTTCAAGCCGCTCGAGTTCAAGCCGCTCGAGTTCAAGCCGGGAGAGTGAAGCAGTGAGCAGTCTGAAGGTTTTCTTGGAGGTTGAGGCCTGCACTGGCCATGGTCGTTGCTACTCCTTAGCTCCTGCAGTGTTTGGCTCTGATGACCTCGGTCATTGCGAAATCCTGCTTGCTGAGCCTTCCGAGGAACTGCGCGAGTCAACGCGGCGTGCTGTGGCAACCTGCCCAGAAGGTGCGCTCACCATTGAAGAAACAGCATGAGACTGCCCATCATTGATGCTGACGGTCATGTGTTCGAGCCATTTGATATGTGGACCGAGCGCCTGCCGGAGCAGTATCACGACCGGGCATGGCGCCGCGAGCGAGCAGCAGATGGCACGGAGCAGGTTCTGTTTTATGGCCATCCCACCACGATGGAATGGACCGTGGGAACGCTGTGCACTCCAGGCGGCCTCGCCGAGGGTGGCCGACTCGATATTGATCTCGACACCGAGGTTGACCGGGGCGTGGATGACCCGGTGCGACGTATTGAGTTGATGAACGAACAAGGCATTGCAGTCAGCGTGCTCTTCCCCACGATGACCTTGGGACTTGATGACATCCCTGAAGTGGATTTTCGCAACGCCTATGCGCGTGCCTACAACGAGTGGATCTGTGAGTTCTGTGCTGAAGATCCCATTCGGCTGCGCTGGGCTGGTGTCATCCCACTTGCAGATCTGGAGTTTGCCCTGGCCGAAGCAGAACGCGTTCTTGCTGCTGGGGCCACCACCGTGATGCTGTCACCAATCCCGACTCCTTCTGGCCAGACACTTGGAAGCCCAGAGCTCGATGCTTTTTGGTCGATGATGGAAACCGCTGGAGTGCCGGTGGTGGTACACGCATCAAACCCCGGGTCGCCTTCGCTTCGGATCCATAAGCTGCTCAAGAACCGGGCACAGTGGCAAATGGGAGTGCCGTTCCAGCTACAAATCGGAATCATGTATGTGATCGACGGCGGGGTACTGGAGCGTCATCCCAACTTGCAGGTCGGGTTCTTTGAAGGCGATGTTGGTTGGTTGCCGCATTGGCTGGGACGCCTTGACGAGACCTATCAGAAGATGGCGTTGGTGGTGGACGTGCCCGCCCGATCAGCCGTGGAACAGTTCAAAGCCCAGTGCGCGATCTCTGGTGAGCCAGCCGATTCTGGACTCGGCGCAACCGTTGAGTTGATTGGCGCAGAGAATCTTCTGTGGGCAAGCGATTGGCCGCACCAAGATGGTGCGTGGCCTGACCCGATCGCACTGCTGCGTGATCGTGCTGATCTGAGCAGTGAGCAAAAGCGCAGCATCTTTGTTGACTCGCCGGCTCGTTTTTATCGGATCGACTTGGATGAGGTGATGGCCCACCTCGGTGAGGGCTGGTCTCGTTCGGCACCGCTTCCGGGCTGACTGAACTAGAGGAACAAGCGTCAGTGGCCTGTGAACTTGGGGTCGCGTTTCTCGCTGAATGCAGCCATTCCTTCGACCAAATCGCTTGAGGCAGTGGCCAAAGCTTGGAAGTGGCCTTCGGTTTCAAGCAGGGTTCCCAGATCGGTCTCGAAACTGCGATTGAGGAGTTGTTTCGACAAACCGAGGCTTCGCGTAGGGCCAGTGGCCAATTTTGCAGCGAGTAGCAGGGCTTCAGCAGCGAGTTGTTCGGAGTTCTCGTAACACCTCATGGCTAGGCCCTCGGAAACAGCTTGAGACCCGAGGATCTTTCCGCCCAACAGCACAAGTTCTTTGGCTCGCGCTGGGCCAAGCAATCTGGGGAGCAAGTAGGCACCGCCGGCATCGACGACCAATCCCCATTTTGCGAAGGTCCACAAAAACGCGCTGTCCGGCTGAACGAGCACCAAGTCACAGGCCAGGGCAATGTGGGCACCTGGGCCGACGGCATATCCGTCAACGGCGGCAACGGTTGGTTTGTCGAGCTCCCAGAGTTGCTGCACGATTGTTTGCACTCCGATACGGAGCGCTTCTGAGGTGGATCGTGGGTCGAATCCTGGCCGGCCGGCTTGTGAAACCGTTGAGGCTCCCAAGTCCATACCTGAACAAAATGAGCCACCACTTCCGGTGATGAGCACAGCGCGAACCAGGTCGTCCGATCGCGCTCGGTGTAGCGCCGCCACAAGCTGATCACGCATCTCTACTGTGAGCGCGTTACGGGCCTCTGGTCGATCCAGTGTGATTCGCAAGAGGCCAGAGTCGAGTTCTTCCGAGATCATTTTGCGTTCCTTGTCAGAATGTTCACAACCGATACGCCTGAGCCGCGGCCGCCCACATTGTGTTGCAATGCGTAGCCGTTCTTGAGCGCTACTTGTCGAGGGCCGGCCTGTTCACGTAGCTGCCACCAGAGTTCAATAATTTGGGCAATTCCGGTGGCCCCGATGGGATGGCCTTTGGCGAGTAACCCGCCCGAGGTATTCACTGGCATGGAGCCTGAGATTGCGGTTTCTCCGGCGGCCGAGAAGGCACCCCCCGTACCTTTTTCGCAGAACCCCAGGTCTTCAATATCTAAAATCTCGGTGATGGTGAAGCAATCATGGACCTCTGCGCAGTCCAATTGTTTGGGAACGATACCTGCCATCTCATACGCCCGAGCCGAGGCCAGTCGACTAGCGAGCAGCCCCAAGTAATCCTGTTTCTCATGTAAGTAGGGGTGATCAGTCGCAACGCCAAACCCAGCTACATAGACGGGGGAATCGGTGAACTCGTGGGCGCGCTCAGCCGAAACGAGCACTACCGCTGCGGCGCCGTCAGTTTGTGGGCAGCAATCGAGCAGCCCGAGCGGGGAGCAGACCTGTGGAGCAGCCAGAACCTGATCAACGGTGATCTCGTTTTGGAAGTGAGCAAAAGGATCAAGTGCGCCGTTGTGGTGATTCTTCACTGCTACTGAGGCCAGCATCTCTTTTGTGGTGCCGTACTCGTGCATGTGCCGCGTTGCGAACGGGGCAAAGAGTACGGGTGCAGATTCGCCGCGCGTATAGACCGGGTGTCCACCTGCGGCGCGGGCCAACAAGCCCTCCTCGGCGGATTTATCTCGCATCTTCTCAACGCCAATGACGAGTACCACGTCATGCACGCCAGAGGCCACTGCCATAGCGCCCACTCGGAACGCATCCGATCCAGTGGGGCAAGCGTTTTCGATGCGGGTGCAGGGCACCCCACTGAGTCCGATTGCGCTTGGCACGGTGTTACCGCCAATACCTTCTTGGCCCCACAAGGTGCCTCGTTGCGTAGCGACAAACATGGCCTCGACCTGGGATGGGTCGAGGCCCAAGTCAACGGAGTCGCGGCAGGCGCGCCATGCTCCGGCGGCCATCTGCTCGTAGCTCTGATCGAACAACTCGCCGAAGCGAATCATTCCTGCGCCAACAACGGCAACTTTGTTCCATGGCCCAGGGGTTTTCATGCTGATGGCCTCTCGATTGTCTTGTCGCTCGCAGTAGCTACCAGAGCCGCGTAGCCATAGATGGGTACGCCCCGCTCAAGTGCGTAGCGGCGCAACTGCAGCTCTACAGCTACCCCGACATGCAGGTCTGATCCGTCGCTTGCACCCTGACAAGAGATTCGGGAGCCGTCCTCTAAGTCGAGAACGAGCAGCGGCAACGGAGCGACGAACGGTGCTGGCATGGTTTGGTTGACCACAAAGGTTTGTACGGTGCCATGCAGAGGAAGGGGAATGATTTCAAACTCGATTGCCCCACAGCCAATGCAAGTTGGGTGGACATTGGGCGGGGTGTTGACCGTGGCGCAGGCCAAGCAACGTGCGCCAAGAAGCGCCAACATCTCATGTGATCCGCGAACAAACATTGCAGACCCAGGAGGCACTGCCATCTCTACGGTTTCACCCGAGGCTACGAGTTGGCCACGGCAGCGAAGCGCCTCGGTGTAGGTCACCTCTCGGCCACCGCTCAGATGTTGCTGCACAACCGATGATCCAGGGACGGGTGAGGTGACCTGAATTGACAGTGCTGTGGCGCGCCCGCCACCAAAACCAAGAGCGATCAAGTTGCCCGGCTCACCCAGGGCTGCAGCAAGACCGAGCAGCGGCGCAGCCGCGCCTGTGTCGCCAAGTTCGGATCGGGCTGCGCTCGACACAATCTGCACAGACCCCAGTCGTTCCCCCAGTGTTCGGCCAAGGCGACCATCTGGATCCGGCAGCGACCAGCGAGTGCTTGGGTCTGCACTGAGCGAGGAACCAACGGTCTGACACAGGGGTAAAAACACTTGCTCGCGAAACAGGCGGCCGTCGTAGACCTCTCGAGTTTCGGTCTCGAGATCTCCTCGGTAGCGGTCCAACACCGGCGACCACTGAGTGCTCACCTGGCTCAGCCTGGCGGGCCCCTCTGCTGCAAGCAGAACAGCCACTGCACCGGCACCACTCGCGGCCTCGAGCCCTGACCCAAGAGCGGGCAGCAGGGAATCTGAAGCGACCACAAGCGCAGTGCTCACACGGCCAGACTTAACCGCATCGGCAGCGGCTAGGAGGGCGTCGATGCCCGCGTGGGGTGAACCCGACAGCAAAGCTGCCTCGCTTTGTGGGTGCAGCCTTAACGCTGCGCTCAAGAAGCTTAAGTTTGGCCCCTCTGCAAAGGGTGGTCGGGTGCAGCCCCACCACACACCACCGATCTCCTCGGGAAGCATGCCTGCAGCAGTGATTGCGCGACGAGCAGCTAACCAAGCCAGCGTCAGAGCATCCTCTGATGGGCCACAGACTGCTACTTGACCGCGACCACCGGCCCGTCCCCATCCTGCCGCTACCTGCGCGACGGGCAGCCTGAGCGTGGGTGCCGCGACACCGATCGATAGGACTGCGCTGTGACATTCACGAGGCGTGCTCACTGGCCCACCTTACCTGACGCTGGCGTCAGTTCTTGTGGCCTCTTGGTCGGGCGTGGCTTTCGGCCTGCAGGATGGTCACCGATGCGTTTGCGCCGCGCCCGATGGTGTGAGCGAGGCCAACGCGAGCAGCCTCAACCTGACGGTGGCCAGCTTCGCCGCGCAGTTGATGCACGAGTTCCACAATCTGGCCTAAGGCAGATGCTCCAAGTGGCTCTCCTTTAGATAGCAATCCGCCCGAGGAGTTGACGGGCAGTCGGCCGCCAAGACCGAAGGATCCATCGGCCAGAATCTGTGTCTGTTGACCCGCCTGGCAGAGCCCAAGCTCGGGCCAGGTCATGAGTTCTCGAGCCGCGTCCGTGTCTTGGCATTCGACCAGATCAAGGTCGGCCGGGCCGAGACCAGCACGTTTGTACGCATCCTCAGCCGCGAGGGTAGATGGCGGAGTGATCTCACCCTCGCTGAGTCCACATAGCGGGGTTGATTCATCGAGCACCGAGCCCGGAAGGTGGCTGCGCAATGAGGTAGCAAGCAGGCGAACCGAACCCGGCGGTGCAAGATCTGCGCGTTGCAACACCACTGCTGCAGCCCCCTCGTTCGGTGAGCACAACATCCACAGGTGAAGCGGGTCGCAGACCAGCTTTGAACCAAGAACCTGCTCTCGGGTCACTGCCGAGCGAAACATCGCAGTTGGGTTCAAGACGCCAGTGGCTCGGTTCTTGACGACTAGGTCGGCAAGGTCATGAGAGGTCATGCCTTGTTCAATCATGAGGCGTTGAGCCCGAAGCGCAAAATATGCCGGAGTTGCGGCAAGACCCGCGGTCTCCATCCAACTAGGAAAGAACGATGAGCGAATCATGCCCTTGGGCATTTTCTCGATGCCAAGAACCAACACGGTGTCATATTGACCCGACTGAATTGCGGCGGCCCCGAGCCCTAGTGCTGCGCCACCCGACGCGCAGCCTGCTTCCACATCGATGATTGGGCCACCCGTGAGCGCCAGACTGCTCAGGACTCGATGCCCAGCAGCCACCCCGCCGTACGCAGTCGCGCAGAAGGTTGCCTGAAACTCTCCTCGGTGCACTCCCGCTTCGGATAGCGCTGCCTGCAGAGCGGTAGCCCCCATCTCGGTAGCAGTGAGATCGCCGTGTCGGCCAAACGGGAACATCCCCACGCCTGCTAGAGCTACTGCCTTCATGTAGTTACTGCCTTCATAGAGTTACTTAGCTCCTGATGCAGTGTTGTCCGATGCAGTGTCGTCCGATGCAGTGTCGTCCGATGCAGGGGCGAAGGCCCAGATCTGCATGGTGCCGGCATCTTGGTCAGCGCCAGCGGGAAGGTCCTCGATGATTAACCTCATGGGTTGACCAATCTGCAGACTGACGGGGTCGTCTGCAGCAATTCGGGTCACGATTCGAAGTCCATCCTCGAGTTGCACAACGCCGAACCCATAGGGAACGGGGCCGAAGTATCCGGGTGGCGCAGAATTGACGACGGTGCAGGCCCACAGCACTCCCGTGGACGGAAGCTCGTGATCCACAACATCGTTAGCACCCGTATAGGGACACACCGATGCTCGCGGAAAGTGGCTGTGCTGGCTCTGCTCCGAGAATCCGCCGAGTAGAACTGCTTGGCCATCGCCGTTCCTGATGATCATCGATTCGGTTTGCGGCCCTGCGCTCGCCATCAGATTTTCCTGCCAGCCTCAGACCAGGCCTGTTGACGAAGCACTCGCTTGAGCACTTTGCCATTCGGGTCTCTTGGAAGCTGATCAATAATTTCGAAACTGTCGGGACAAGACCACCGGTCAAGGTGAGATGCGCAAAATTCTTGTAACTCTTGCGGCGTGGCTTGGCTTTGACTCGGCCGAAGCTCGACAACTGCGTGCAGGTGTTCGCCGTCTCGTTCGTTCGGGATTCCAAACACTGCGCAATCAACGACCTGGGGGTGCTGATGCAGGACTTCTTCAATTTGCCGCGGGTAGATGTTCACGCCTCCCTTGATGACTAGGTCTACGTGACGATCCGTAAGGTAGAGCCAGCCGGCTGAATCCAGGTGGCCGATATCGCCAACCGTGAACGAGTCCGCAATCCAAGCCTCTTGGGTTTTGGCTTCATCCTCGTGGTAGTGAAAGCGTCCAAATGCGGGCTTCACGTAGACCAAACCTGTTTGCCCGGCCGGCAGCACTTCTTTCGTGTCTGGGTCAAGAATCTGTAGTTCCACACCCGGCCAAGGCTGCCCGACCGTGCCAGGGTGCTCCTTGAACTCTTCGGGTGAGACTCTGGTTGCTCCGCCCTCGCTCATTCCGTAGAACTCCCAGATTTCTGCTTGGGGTAGAGCGTCAATCATGCGCAGTTTGACTGATACCGGGCAGGGTGCACCGGCGTGTAACACGTGACGCAAACTCGTCAGGTCGAACTCAGCTAAGTCTTGGGGTGGTAACTCCAGCAGTCGAATGAAGTGCGCGGGAGTGAGGAAGGTTGTGGTTACTTGATACTGCTCAACGAGGCGACAAAACTCCCGTGCATCCCACTTATCCATGAGCACCACAGTGCCGCCGGCAAACAGCGTCAGGTTTGCGTACCCCTGGGGGCCGCCGTGATAGAGGGGCCCGGCAACAAGGTGAATGTCTTGGTCGGTGTAGCCCCACATCTGCGTCAACATGTTTTGCGAATAAGCCAAGACTTCGGCACTCGCTAAAGCGCCATGAACCACTCCCTTGGGGCGGCCGGTGGTGCCCGAGGTGTAGATCACAGGCCAAGGGGCGGGCCACAGGTACTCAACTGGTTCGGAGCTAGCGGATGCCAATCTGGCTTCATAGCCATCCGCAGTCTCATCGCCAACGAAGATCACCGGGCAGGCTGGCTCGGCTGTTGCCACCACGTCTTTCAGGTCGACATGCGCAATCAGCATGCTGGCCTGTGAGTCACTCAGCACATGTGCCAATTCGGCGGGAGCAAGGTGAAAGTTTACCGAGAGTGCTGCACAGCCCAGTTTGGCGCTGCTCGCAAGGCACTCCACAAACTCCACTAGGTTTGGCATCATGATTGCGAGCCGGTCGCCCTCGCTGAGACCTTCGGCGGCGAGTACCTGAGCCAGTCGAGAGGCTCGATCGTGGAGTTGGGCATAGCTCAAGCTGCGTTCTTCGCTCCTGATGGCGATGTGGCCCCCACGCAGAGTTCGGTTGCCTTCGTAGCCATTCATGCATGCTGACGTTAGTGTCAGTTAGATATGGATGAGTCACGGTTCGATGAGTCGCAGTTGAATACGGCGAACAAGGTCTGCAGTTTGGACGAGGCCATTGGCTTTGTTCAGGCCGGTGACGAGGTTCACCTGCTGTGTTCGCATACTCGTTGGTCTGCCGCTGCGCGTGCATTGATTCGCAAGTGGTGGGGCCAGGACCCCGAGTGGACGCTGGTCATGCTGTCATTGTCGAGCTTGGGAACCTTGTTCTTTCGAGGTGGATTAGTGAACAAAGTAGTCACGGGCTACTCGGGCGATGTGTTTCCCAACTTCAGTCCGAACCCACGCTTTGCAAGTGCCTATCTCTCTGGTGAGGTGCAAGTTGAGCACTGGTCGTTTCTGAGTTTTGCGCAACGAATGGAGGCCGCAGCCCGAGGCCTTCCAGCCATCACAACGCATTCACTTGCAGGATCCTCGATGGAGACAAACCAGGGATACGCCAGCGTAGAAACACCCTTTGGGAAGGTCGGGATGCTGCAGGCTTATGCGCCCGATATTGCAGTAGTGCATGGCGCGATTGCTGACGCAGCCGGGAACATAGCCTTTCACCCTCCGATGCTCGAAGGCGTCTGGGGTGCGCTCGCTGCCAAGCGCGGCGTAGTTGCCACCGTAGAAAGAATTGTGGACGACATCCGACCCTGGGCGCATCTGGTTCGCATCCCGGCCCATCAGGTTCTGGCCGTGACCGAGTGCCCGCTGGGTGCTCACCCCGGCGGACTGTACGGAACCTTTACCCCGGCCGAACCCTATGGAGAGGACCTGCAGTTTTGGTCGCAGGCTCGAGAGGTCAGCCGGCTTGATGACGCCGAGTTTGATGCGTGGATCAACAAATGGGTGCTCGAACCCACCGACCATTCTGCCTACCTTGATCTGCTTGGGTCTGAACGCATGAGCAGTTTGCGCCAGCGAGCGCAGAGTGACTCTTGGAAAGCCGAGGTGGCATCGATGCCCCCCAATCTTGAGGCCCCGGCAAATGACTGGGAACGCGCCGCGATCTTTGGTGCGCGCACACTCGCTGATCGCCTCGTGGCCACCCAGGCAGATACGGTGCTCGCAGGTGCTGGAGTTGCCAACCTTGCCACCTGGCTGGGCGCAGAAATGGCTCGTGAACGCGGCGCCCCCACTGTGCTGACTGCGGAGCTCGGTCTGTTGGGATATGAACCGACTCTTGCTGACCCTTTTGTGTTTAATCACCGTGCGTTTCCGTCTGCGACGATGCTGGCCGATAGCGATTGGGTGCTCGGGGCAATGATCCCTGGCCCCGCAACGAGTTGCATCGCATGTCTGGGAGCAGCTCAGGTTGACGCTGCTGGGAACATCAATTCCACCGTGATTCCGGGCAAGGTATTTTTGGTCGGATCCGGAGGAGGAAACGATGTTGCCACCACTGCTGACGAGGTAGTAATCGTGACCACGCTGAGCCCAAAGCGAACCGTGAGTCAGGTGCCGTATATAACTTCGCCGGGGGATCGCGTGAGCAGAATTGCGACCGAGTTAGGCGTATTCGGCCGCAGAGCAACTCCTGCCGGGGGGCCAATCAGCAGCGATACGCCATTTGAGCTGATCGCTGTTGCCGCTGGGATGGAGGCGAGAATTCGTGAACGGCTGGGCTGGGAACTCATCATCGCCGAAGACTGCGTTGAACTAGAACCTCCAACGCCAGAGGAACTGCAACGTCTTCGCGGGTGGGACCCGCAGGGTTTCTTTCTGCGCCCCTAAGCAGTGTTTGGTCGGCTGTCAGACCCATGCTCAAAGAGAGCGCCCACAGCAAGTAGGTCGGCCTTGCCAGACTCCAGCAGGGGGAGCTTCTCGAGTTGGCAGATCGCCTCGGGCCACTTGTAGCGGCTGAGTCCCTGCTCGGCGCACCACCGCTGGCAATCTTCTAGATCGAACGGCAGGCCGTTACGCGTGGTGACCGCCGCTGCGACTCGCTGGCCGAGTCGAGCATCCTCGAGGCCGATCACCACGGACTGCAACACGTCAGGATGAGCTGTGAGCACTGACTCGACCTGCGAGGGACTGATGTTCTCTCCGCCCCGAATGATCACTGAAGCTACACGCCCCGTAATGGTGATCCTGCCCTCGGTGATCTGCGCCAGATCCCCTGTGCGGAACCAGTCATCAATGGTGATGCTCTGAGCAGTGAGAGTTGCGTCGGTGTAGCCCGCAAAGAGTCCGTGTCCTCGAACCTGAACCTCGCCAGTCTCACTGAGCCGGAGCTGTGTGCCTGGTGTTGCTCGACCATCAGTGGCGTGGAGGTACTCGACTGGGTCACCCGCCCAAGAGGTCGTGACTGTTGGTGCTTCGGTAGACCCATAGCTTCGCTTGACCACTGCTGAGAAACGCTGGCTGATCTCTTTGCAAAACTCCGGACTCACACCCGTGCCGCCAGCCGAGATCAGGCGGAGCGTTCGTACCTTCTTGGAGGTGAAACCGGAGGTTTGGACCATACTCAAGAAGAACGTAGGTGGTCCGACCATGAAGGTGACTCCCTCCGCCTCGATGAGGTCGAGCGCTCGCTCTGGGTCCCAACGATTCATCAGCACGCTGCGCATGCCGGCTGCTGCTGGCAGTGTCACGCCATTCAAGATTCCCGAGATGTGAGCCATCGGTGCAGGCATGAGCACAACATCCTCTGCGCCGAGAGCGTGAACCTGAGCCATGCTCTGCGCTTTGAAGCAGAGTGAGTCATGGGTATGCAGGACTGCTTTCGGCGCACCCGAAGACCCGGAAGTCTGCAGAATCAGAGCAACACCATACGGGGGTGGAACCACTTCGAGTAACGCTGATTCGGTGCGAATCATGTGCTGTGTTTCGCTGGCTGTGATGCTGAACGCATCTGGAATTGCAGCCAGCATGACGTCGACCTCTTGAGCTGTTGCTCGATGATGCAGCGGTACTGCAGTTGCGCCGATTTGCCAGCAGGCCCAGAGCAGCAGGGCGGCTTCCTCACTATTGGGGAGCTGCCAGGAGACCAGGTCCCCTGTGCGCACCCCAAGTGTTCGGAGCCCGCCAGCTAGGCGGTGAATGCGAGTGTCACTCGGGGCGATGCTGCTCAGCGAGGCCGTAGAAGGGGAGTGGTCTACCTGCTGCCAGGTTGGAGCCAGTCCTACATGATTCATGTGAAGTTCTGGGGAATCCAGCCGGGTGAGTTTGAGGTGCGACCGCGTGCGACGTTGCTGCCGATGTAATTCAATTGCGCCTCGATGGTGCCAGCGCCAATGCATAACCCGCGAATGTCTCGGTAGACGCGCTCCACGGGATATTCCTGACTGTACCCGTAGCCTCCGAGCAGTTGAATCGCCTCATCGCACACGTGTTTTGCAGCCCTGTTTGCTGCTGTCTTTGCCATGGCTGTTTCCATGGCCGGTGGCGTGCCGCCAGCTCCCGCCAAGTGAACAGCGCGCCGCAGCAGGAGTCGCGCCCCGTCAAGCTCAAGGGCCATCTCGGCGAGCTTCCACTGCAGACCCTGAAGATCAGCTAAGGCCCGTCCACCAATCACGCGCTCATTCAGGTAACGCGTGGCGTACTCCAAAGAACCTTGAGCCGCGCCGATACACATAGATGCATTTCCGCAGCGTTCGTGGTTCAGGTGCGACAACAGAAGTTTGAATGCAGAGGTATCTTCAGGCTGGCCCGCAATCAGCACATCCTCTGCTCCTATCTGCACATCTTCAAATGCAACCTCGGCCTCGGTCGCTGCGTGTACTCCCATTGAGTGATGCACGCCCGTAAGAGTCACCCCCGGCCGGTCCATCTCGATGACTACGGCACCAATTCCGCGGGCCCCCGACCCACCCGGCCAACGACACCAAACCAATATTCCCTGAGCAGCGTGACCCAGAGTTGAGTAATTCTTGTAGCCGTTGAGCACAAAGGTTCCGTCGCCCGCATCAGTCAGGGAGGTGCGCATATCTTGCACTGCAGAGCCAGCATCGGGTTCGGTAATGCCGATCGAAAGCAGTGCCTCTCCGGCTGCGACTGCAGGAAGCCAACGCTGCTTCATCGCGGCTGGACCAAGATGCTCAATACCTCGTGGCGGACCGTTGAAGGTGAGCTGACACCAGATTGCAGTTGAGACATCCGCTCGAGCGATCTCTTCGAGCACGATCGAGGCCTCAACATCTCCGTAGCCAAATCCTCCCCACTCTTCACCGATGGTGACGCGCAAGAGATCCGCCTGAGCCATTGCCTGAGCAGCTACGCGAGGTGGTTCCCCGGTTTGATCGCCCTGGGCGGCGCTGGGCTCAACCACCCGGCTAGCTATCCCTCGCGCCAACTCGCGCAGAGCGAGTTGGTCATCGGTCTCTTCATAGGGATCATGGCCTACTGCGGCGGACACTTTTCAGCCTGACTCTTTCTTGCGGCGAACGATCAGCGTGAACCGTTCGGTTACCACGGCGTTGCCAGACTCATCGCGCCAGTTCATCTCCCGCACGTAGAACTCCATGAATGCGGAAGTCGTTTCGCGTTCGTATACATCTGAGATGCTTCCCGTTCCGGTCAGAGTTTCTCCAACTTGTGGTGCACGGCTGTACTCAAACTCTTGCTCGCCGTGAAGCATGATGCGGCCCGGCCCGCGGAGTTTGTCCATGGGTAGTCCGGCCGCGCCACCAGTACCCGATGAGCCCCAGTAGCTCATGACAAAGGGCCAGGTTGGTGGAGTGTTTGCTTGGTCACCTGTGTAACGGGCAGGGTCATCTTTGACCGCCGAAGCAAAAGCCCGAACCGGGCCTTGTTCTATGCGGATGGTTTGGGTGCCCAGATCGGTGCCGATCAATTCGGTGAGCGCCAAGAATCCCCCTCAGTCAGTGTGAAACGTCAGGGAACTGACGCTTGCGTCAGTTTAGCTCGCTGCGGATGACTACGATGCGGCCACGGGTGTTCACGCCCGATGGGAAGGATGCACGCATGGGGATTTTACAGGACCGGGTAGCCGTGGTGACTGGCTCAGGCCGGGGTCTGGGCCGCGAGTTCGCGTTGGCTCTTGCGCGTGAGGGTGCTGCAGTAGTGGTGAATGATCTTGGAGTGACGCTTCGAGGCGACTCCACCCAGGATGATCCGGCTGACCAAGTGGTGGCCGAAATAAAAGCGGCAGGCGGCCGGGCTGTGGCGGCCTATGAATCAGTGGCGGACTTTGATGCGGCTGGGCGCATCGTTGCCACGGCCGTCGAGCAGTTTGGGCGGATCGACATCTTGGTCAACAACGCTGGGATCGTTCGAGATCGAACACTGGTCAAGATGCAAGAAGAGGATTTTGATGCAGTGATTGGAACGCATCTGAAAGGCACGTTCAACCTGACGCGCCACGCTGCTCCGATCATGAAAGAGGCGGGGTACGGGCGCATCTTAAACATCACCTCATCTGCTGGACTGAGGGGCAACTTTGGGCAGACTAATTACGGGGCAGCCAAGGCTGGGATTATGGGGATGACCTTTGTCTGGGCGCTCGAGCTTGCAAAGTCGGGGATCACCGTGAACGCCCTCGCACCCGCCGGTGTGACTCGAATGACTGCGGACCTCTCAGATGCCGATGCTGTCGCAGAGATGCCGGCGACCTTGGACCCTTCGCTCAATGCTCCACTCATCGCATTTCTTGCTTCTGAGCAGGCGGGACACGTGAACGGACAGATCTTCGGGCGCACAGACTTTAGCTACACGATCTTTCAGCATCCGAAGCAAATAGCTTGGATGCATCGAGACGGAGGCTGGGACGTGCCCGGTGTAGTCGAGCAATTCGATACGATGCTCGGACAGCACCTGCAGCCTGTGGGGATGGTGATGCCGAAGGGTCTCAGTCAAGATCAGGCCCGGGACTGATGCTGACACCTCAAAATCACGTTCAAAATGGAGACGGTCATGGCTGCTCAACCCAATGCTCAATCCGACAATCAGGGCGAGTTTCGAGAGGAACTCGCCTCGATGCACCAAGCATTCCCGGTGCTCACCGAGGGGTTATCGGGCTATCTCTCGGCTCTAGACAGTCTGCCGGGGATCGACCGCAAGACTCACGAACTGATTCGCTTGACCTGCACGGTGATTCTGCGCCATGGTCCGGCAGTTCGCCGTCACGCGATGCTGGCGGCGGAGTTCGGAGCGAGTTGGCAAGAGGTACTTGGCACGATGGTGCTGACTCAACCGAGCTTTGGGCTGGTCCCAGCCCGAGAGATGTTGCCCTTTGCACAAGAGGGGTTCGAAGAGGGTCGGCAAGCGATCGCCGAGGAGTGAGATGACCACGCCTCAGCCCTTCCGTGTGCTGCCAAGAGTGACTGAAGAGAATCAGCATTTCTGGACGGGGGGCGAGCGTGATGAGCTGTGCTTTTTACAGTGCGCACCCTGTGGCGAATGGATTCATCCTCCAGCGCCTATCTGCCCAGCTTGTTTAAGCACAGAAGTTGCTCCTCAGGTTTCTTCGGGCAAAGGAGTCGTGCATGCGTTCACGATCAACCGGCAGCTCTGGTACCCAGATTTGGATCCTCCCTACGTGGTGGCAATTGTTGAATTAGCTGATCAGCCAGGTCTGAGACTGACTACCAACCTGGTTGGTGTAGACCCTGAAGATATCGCGATCGGCCAGGCAGTCCACGTGGTGTTTGAGAAGTACGGCGAAGGCGAAGATGCCGTCTGGCTACCCTTTTTTGAAATCAATCCCACCGCCGATTTGAGTGACTCAACTCCTGTCGCCCTAGTAGCGCCCGCAGCAAGAACTTGGTCACATATTGGTGAACGGCAGGCGGTCATTTCTGGCATCGGCCAGTCGCAGGTGGGCCGCCGGATTTATCGGCAACCGCTTGACCTCACCATTGAGGCTGCGCTCAGAGCGATTGAGGATGCAGGACTCGACCGCTCGCAAATCGATGGTCTTGCTACCTATCCGGGCAACATGAACGTTCCTCCGGGTTTTTCGGGAGTGGGCATCACTGAACTACAAGACGCGTTGCGCCTTGAGTTGAATTGGTTCTCGGGCGGCCTTGAGTTGCCTGGGCAACTCGGGGCTGTAGCGAACGCTGTAGCTGCGGTTTCTACCGGACTGTGTTCACATGTTCTGTGTTTTCGAACGGTCTGGGAGGCTTCAGCCCAAGGGGATCGGAGTCGGTCCTCGGTGACGATGGGTGGCGGCGGTGGCGGTGGTGGCTATCGAGCTGACAGCTTTATGCAGTGGACTTTGCCATTCGGTGCGCCCTCGGCTGCAAATTGGATTGGCATGATGGCCAATCGTCACTTCCATGAGTTTGGAACAACCAGAGAACAGCTGGCTTGGATTGCGGTGAACTCCCGCCGAAACGCGCAGATAAATCCACAGGCCATTTATCGCACGCCGATGTCGGTGCAGGACTATTTGGATGTGCGAATGATCTCTGATCCGCTGTGCTTATACGACTGTGACGTGCCTGCAGATGGGTCAACCGCCTTTATCGTGTCGCGGAGTGATTCTGCCGATGACCTGCGCAAAACGCCGATCAAAATCGAAGCCATGGGAACTGCGCTGCGGGGTCGGCCGAGTTGGGATCAGTTCGATGACCTGACCACGATGGCACTTCGTGACGCATCTTCGATGATGTGGGAACGGACCGACCTCAAGCCTGCAGATGTAGATATTGCGGAGTTGTATGACGGATTCAGTTTTATTGCTCTGTGCTGGCTCGAAGCACTCGGCTTCTGCGGCAAAGGTGAGGGTGGTCCCTTTATTGATGGCGGCGAACGGATCGCCCGTGAAGCTGCTGGTCGAGCAGGAGGAGTTGCTCTGAATACTCACGGCGGTCAACTCTCTGCTGGTCGACTGCATGGGTTCGGGTTCTTGCATGAGGCCTGCCTACAACTCTGGGGTGAAGCAGGCGAACGTCAATGCACCCTTCCCTCGGGTTCAACCCCACAAGTTGGTATTGCTGCTGCCGGCGGCGGGCCTCTAGCCGCCTCGTTTCTGCTGAGTTCCTGAGCCGGACAGGTAAGGCAGTTATTGCCGTATCACTGCAATGTCAGCCTGGGCTTTTTGATCCACCATTGCTTCACCTAGAACTTCAAGGGTGACTCGGTGCAGCGTGGCCGTGAATGAAAACGGAGACTCGTAGTCGTCACATACGGGAAGCCCAGGGTCAGCCCCACAGTGCAGCCCCGCTCCGGTTAGGTTCCAGCGCATAGGCGTAAAGCGCTCGATCGGACCCTCTCCGAGCAGGCGACCATTCGAGAGCAGTTGCATCTGTCCGTGGTTGTTTCCGGTGCGCGTGAACCGTGCTTCAAGGCACTGCACTCCGGCGGCTAGGTCCTCTTCGGCCTCGATGCGCACCCACTGCTTGCCCACCAGATTGTGCACGTACACCAGACGATTCTGCTGAACAAAAAAACTGAACCCTCCTTGTAGATTCCCGAGTGACAACAACACGCCCTCACAACCCGTGTCAGGGATTTCTACATCGGCGCGCAAGGCATGTGATCGATTGAACAGCGGTGGTACTGCCTCCTCGGGAACCATGCCCGCACCCGGGTGGTACACGACCAAGCTGCGATGTGCTGCTGCCCCGGGAGGCCGCCCCAAGGTGAACTCAGAAAAGGGTCGATTATCGAGCGGCAGCACCTGGTACTTCTCGGCCTCCTCCCACCATTTCTCGATCATGCTGGCTAAGCGGCCCGGGTCTTGATCGCTCAAATCATTACATTCAGCCGGGTCGTTGATCAGGTCGTACAGCTCCCAAGCAACCTGATCCAAACCCGGTTCAGCTGTGTGGATGGGGTGAAAGGAAACTGCCTTCCACCCGTCGTGATAGAGGGCTTGGCAGCCAAACATCTCGAAGTACTGCGTATGCCGATTGCTTGGAACATCCGGATCGCTCAGCGTGTGAGCAAAGCTGGTTCCTGCCATTGGAGTTTGTGTTACTCCGGCTAGTTCCTCGGGTGGGTCCATCTCGAGCAGTTCGAGCAAAGTCGGAACCAGATCGATGGCATGGGTGTATTGAGTTCGCACTTCGCCCACCGAGGTAATGCCCGCTGGCCAGGACACAATCAGCGGATCTGCAACTCCACCCTCGTGCACCTCGCGCTTCCAACGCCGAAACGGGGTGTTCCCGGCCACGGTCCAACCCCAGGGATAATTGTTATGCAGGCGCGGCCCACCAATCTCATCGATCCGCTCGATGGCCTCATCAAGGGGTCGCCCAACTAGATTCCAAGGTCTGGCGTCATTGACTGAGCCGTTCGGGCCACCCTCAGAAGATGCCCCGTTGTCTGACAGCAGCAGCACCAAGGTGTTGTCAAGATCCCCCGTCTCTTCAAGGGCTTCTAGCAGCCTTCCAATCTGTGCATCCGTATGAGACAGATAAGCGCCGAAGGCTTCCATAAAGCGGGCGTAGAGCTTTTGCTCACTGCTGACGAGAGAATCCCAGGCGGGTACCCAGTCTGGCCGAGGAGATAATTCCGTATGAGCGGGTATGACGCCGAGGTCTCGTTGACGTTGCACCGTCTGTTCGCGTTCAACATCCCAGCCGTGATCGAACCGTCCTCGGTAGTGATCTAACCAGGTCTGCGGGGCGTGATGAGGGGAATGGCATGCCCCCGTTGCGAGGTACAAAAAGAAGGGCTTATCCGCATCAATTGCTCGAAGGTCGAAGACGTCCTCGATTGCATGATCCACCAGATCTTCGGTCAGGTGGTAGCCCTCGTTGATTGAGCGCGGCTGATCTACAAAGTGGTTGTCATGCACCAACCACGGAGCGAACTGATGGGTCTCGCCACCGTGGAATCCGTAGAACCGTTCGAACCCGCGGCCGAGTGGCCATGAGGTTCTTGGTGCTGCAAGGTTCATATCTTCGTCAGGAGTGAGGTGCCATTTGCCGACCGCATAGGTGGCGTACCCGCGTTCCACAAGAATCTGCGACAAGAAGCCATTCGAGCGCGGAATGCGCCCTGAGTAGCCGGGGAACCCCGTTGCCAGATCAGTGATTCGACCCATGCCATTTGAATGATGATTTCTTCCGGTCAGCACACAAGACCGAGTGGGTGAACACAGCCCCGTTGTGTGAAAATTGCTATACCGCAAACCGTTCGCAGCGAGGCCGTCTATGACGGGGGTGTCGATCTGGGAGCCAAAGCAACCCAACTGCGCAAACCCAACATCATCAAGCAGCACAATGACAACGTTCGGGGCCCCGGAGTTGGGCCGAACAGGCTCTGGCCAAGATGGTGTTGATTCCCAGAAGTATCGGCCGATAGTGCCCTTGAACGGTTCCGAGTTCACGTGGAGCGAGGCTATCGGGAAGAGGCTTTCGATGACGTGAGTAATCAGGAACCGCTACAGTCCCGACACTGACATAGACGTCAGGTAGCGGCATTTCGCAGCAAGCACACGGGGAGATCCAGATAGCTATGGGCATGGTGTTTGAAGGAAAAGTAGCCCTCGTGACGGGCGCAGGTCGTGGAATTGGCAGAGAAGAAGCACTCCTGCTTGCGAGCGAGGGTGCTTCGGTGGTGGTCAATGACCTCGGCGAGGCAGCCCAGGTTGTGGTGAATGAGATTGTTGCCGCCGGCGGAACTGCATCGGCCAACACCGATGACATCTCTTCTTGGGATGGCGCTGAGTTGCTGATCAACCAAGCCGTGCAGACTTACGGTGGCCTTGATGTGGTGATCAACAATGCCGGAATCCTTCGCGACCGCATGAGTTTCAATATGTCCGAAGATGACTGGGACTCGGTGATGGCGGTGCATTTGAAAGGCCACTTCTCCGTTGCTCGCCATGCTGTTGCCTATTGGAAGCAACAGAGCAAAACAACCGGAGAACCCGTTGGCGCCGCAATCGTCAATACGGCATCGGAATCTGGTTTGTATGGCAATGCGGGGCAAGTCAACTATGCAGCGGCCAAGGCTGCCATTGCCTCGCTCACCATTGTGATGGCCCGCGAATGTGAGCGCATGGGAGTTCGGGTCAACGCCATTGCGCCGGTAGCTCGTACCCGCCTTACCGAAGCCATCGCTGGCGATTACATGTTGCCCGACGAGTCTGGGTTTGATCGCTTTAGCCCCGACAACGTTGCTGCAGTGACCTGCTGGTTAGCCTCGGATTTGGCCCAAGGGATTTCGGGACAAGTCATCAAAGTGCAGGGCGGTCAGATTCAGTTGCTCGAAGGCTGGCGACCGTTAGTCGAGATCACCGACGACAAGACCTGGACCCTTGACTCGGTAGCTGGGCGACGTGAGGAACTCTTTCCGGCTGCAGCCGACGGAGCTGTTCCCCCGTTCTTCTTCGGGCCTCCGCCGGCCGATCGGGAGCGCTACCCGCAGATAGACATGGGTTGAGCTCATGCAATTGGCGTTGGGAGCAGAAGAAGAATCATTCCGTGCCGACCTGCTTGCATTTTTGGATGCGGAAGTTCCCGAAGAGTTGAAGGGCGGACGGGATTGGATTGGCGATGAGTCACCCGAGATCCCGAAATGGGCGAGTGAGTTCCAAGCCAAGTTGTTTGACCATGGATGGATGGTGCCGAGTTACCCGCCAGAGCTCGGTGGACGCAATGCGACTCCCCTCCAGACACTGATCTTTCTGGAAGAGCTTGCATCTCGTGGAGTGTCACGGTCAGCGCATTTCGGTGGCTATGCAATCGTTGGTCCCAGCCTGTTGGAGTTCGGTAACGAGCAGCAAAGGAGCATGGCTCCCTCGGCAATTCGTGGTGACACAGTCTGGTGTGTGGGGATGAGTGAGCCAGATGCTGGGTCTGACTTAGCGAGTCTGCAAACTCGCGCCGTTCCCGATGGGGACAGCTTTATTGTCACGGGGCAGAAAGTCTGGACGAGCTACGCAATGGTGGCCGAAAAATGTTTCTGCTACGTCCGCACTGATACCAGCGTTGCTAAGCACAAGGGAATCTCGGTGCTCATCATTGATATGGATTCTCCTGGACTAGAGGTTCGACCGCTGCGTCATTTGACTGGTGCGATTGAGTTTGCCGAAGTGTTCTTGAACGAGGTCGTTGTACCGAAAGAGAACTTGGTAGGCGAGCTCAACTCGGGCTGGCGAATCACGATGGGATCGCTTGCCCATGAGCGCGGTGCGCTCTGGGTAGAAAGTGTTTCGAGCGCGCAGCGCGCGCTCGAGGGCCTCGTCGAGATCGCTCGCCGACAGGGCCTAGAACAAGACGGAGTCGTTCGCCGCAAGCTTGCTGAACTGTATGAAGAGGTGCATTCGCTCAGGGCACTCGGCTACAAAGGGTTCGCCTCGTTCGCACAAGGGTCCTCTGCCCCTGAGCACTCATTCATGAAGTTGGCAACCTCTGAACTTCGCCAACGCCTCTATGCCTTTGGCATGGAGCTTCAAGGGCCGTATGCGGCAGTTGTCGATCCTGAGTTTGTTGAAGAGGGCGGCCGATGGCAGCAGTCCTGGCAGATCTCGCTGGCCGGAACCATCGGCGGGGGAACCTCGGAGATTCAACGCAATGTTGTTGCCACTCGGGTGTTGGGACTTCCTCGTGGTTGACGCACTACTCAGGGAATCCCAGGTGAGCGAGGAGTCGTCGTGGACTTCACGCTGAACGAGGATCAAGTGCTGCTTCGAGAGACCGCTCGTGCGATGTTTGGCAACGAATGTCCGCCTGAGCTTGTCCGTGACGCTTTTTATGATGTGACGAGCACTGGGCCCGAGGCAGCAAGCAGTTTCTTCGATCGACACCTGCGCGACTGGGCCGCACTAGGTGACGCTGCAGTCGTCGACCTGTGTCTCTTTATGGAAGAGGCCGGTCGCGTTCTGGCACCAGGGCCTGTTTGGGTGAATACCTCTATGTTTTTGCCGCTCCTGCGCGCAATTGAGCACCCCTCAGCCGATTTGGTGGCTTCCGGCCAGGTCACCGGAACAGTCGCAGTCTGCGGTAGCGATGGGTACTGGGTGCTCAACAACGACCCCATGCGCAGCTTTGTGCCGCACGCGAATGAGGTGGATGTGGTTGCCATTCTGAGCGCTGGCAATCAAGTGAGTTGTGTGGCAGTAGCCGAGTTGGATCTTCAGGAAGTGGCAACACTTGATCGGTCCCGGCCGGTGTTTCAATTCGCTGTTCCGGCTGGCTTGGATTCAACCGAAATAGGCGCAGAACAACTCGCTGCTGTGTTGAATCGCGGCACGGTGGCGCTGGCCGCTGAACTCATTGGGGTGGGCAGATGGTTGATGGATACCACCCTTGACTACGTTCGTGAGCGAGTGCAGTTTGATCGACCCGTAGGCTCGTTCCAAGGACTTCAGTGGAAGCTTGTCGATGCTGCTCTCTTACTCGAGCGTGCTGACGCGGCGGTCTACTACGCAGCGATGTGTCTGGACGCCGGTTCCCCCGAGCAGGATCTCGCGGTGCATGTTGCCAAAGCGGCGGCCGGCACCGCGGCGCGCAGGTGGGCGCGAGATGGTTTACAGAGCTTGGGCGGGATTGGGTTCACCTGGGAACATGACCTGCATCTGAGATTGCGACGCGCTCAGGCGAGTGAGCAGTTACTTGGCAGCGCGAGTTGGCATCAGGATCGCCTAGCCGAACTGATTTTCGCGCCGGACTGAGCGATGGGCCACCTCTCAAGAAACTGACGCTGGTGTCAGGTACACTTTGGCCGAGTTGGCTGGAAGAAGCACACACTGTTACTTGGGGGTTCGCATGGCACAAGAGGGACTGAAGTTCGATCAGGTTGCTGAAGGTGATGAGGGCCCAGCCTTGAGTCACAAGCTGACCCGTATGGACCTTGTTATGTACGCGGGCGCCTCGGGCGATTTCAACCCGATGCATTCCGATGAGGTCAGCGCCCAAGCTGCGGGCATGCCAAGTGTGTTTGGCCACGGAATGTTTACGGCCGGTCTGCTCGCAACGGCGTTGACCGACTACGTAGGGGTGGGCAATCTCAAGTCCTACAAGGTCCGCTTTACCAAGCAAACTTGGCCCGATGAGGTGTTGACTACAAGGACTGTTGTCACGGCTCGTCGAGAAGAAAACGGCGAGCGCCTTATCGATTTGGATTGTCAGGTCAGCAACGCAGATGGCGAAATCAAAATCTCGGGTAGCGCAGTTGCAGTGGCGAGTTAGGAATCATGGCTGTTTCTGTTCTGAATCAGCGTGAACGCCTTGGCATTAGCCCTGGGCAACTCTTTATTAATGGCAACTGGGTTCCGGCCTCGGGTGGTCAAACCTGGACTCATATCCACCCTGCTACTAATGAAGAGATCACCACCATCGCCGTGGCTGAAGCCGAAGATGTAGCCGCCGCAGTGGCTGCGGCACGAACCGCATTCGACTCGGGACCTTGGGGGCGGATGGCCGCCCGGGAACGCAAGCGCATCCTGCAGCGGGTTTCGCAATTGATCGGCGATCACGCCGAAGATCTGGCTGATCTGCAGACCATGGACAATGGCGTGCCAGTCTCATTCGGCGCGATCTACCAACTCTCGGGTGAGATCCTGGCCGATATCTTTGACTACCAAGCTGGCTGGGTGGATCGCATTAGCGGGGAGACACTGCCCTCGTATCTGAACAACGACTGGTTCCCCATGACCGTGCGTGAGCCTGTGGGAGTGGTCGCTGCGATCATTCCGTGGAATGCACCGCTGATGCTGTTTGGTCAAAAGGTCGCACCGGCACTTGCTGCGGGCTGCACCGTGGTACTCAAGCCATCCGAGTGGGCCTCGCTCACCTCGATTCGCCTAGCCGGCCTTCTGGCCGAGGCGGGTATCCCTGATGGTGTATTCAACTTGGTAACTGGCCCACCGGAGCCCACTGGCGAGGCGCTCATTACTGACCCTCGGGTAGACAAAATCTCGTTCACTGGTTCTCGCGCTGTTGGCTCTCGCATGTTGCATGCCGCTGCTGACCGGGTGGCTCGAGTCAGCTTGGAACTTGGCGGCAAGAGTCCCAACATTGTCTTTCCTGACGTTGACCTTGACGCAGTGGCTGCCATGGCTATGGGGATGGTCTCGATGGGGCTATCTGGTCAGGGATGTGTGTGCCATACGCGGCTTCTGGTGCATGAGTCGATTCATGATCCCCTTGTTGAACGCGCCGTCGCGATGGCTGCCATGACAACCTTTGGTGACCCGTATGACCCTGCTACGACGTCATCAGCGTTAATCAATGAGCGGCAACTCAATAAGGTGATGGGCCTGATTGCCTCGGCCCAAGAAGAGGGAGCCGAGTTGATCACCGGCGGTGATCGCCCAGGTGGCGAGCTTGCGTCTGGAAACTTCGTCAACCCAACGCTGTTTGCTGGGGTGACCAATCAGATGCGCATTGCTCGCGAAGAAGTTTTTGGTCCTGTGCTCGCAGTCATCCCATTCCGTGACGAGGCCCATGCAATTGAGTTAGCAAACGACACCGATTACGGCCTCGGCGCATCGGTGCATACTGCTGACGCGTCAAGGGCCATGCGGGTTGCACGCTCCATTCGTGCTGGCACCTTCGGCGTGAATGGTTACACGGTTCTGCCCAACGCACCCTTCGGTGGATTCAAAGCCTCGGGGATGGGGCGCGAAGGTGGCCACGAAGGAATCGATGAGTTCTTAGAGACCAAGACCATCATGATGAATCTTGGTGACTCTCCCTTTTGAGCTGCCTACTCTCAGCGGCGCCTAGTTCTACTGCAGTGAGCAATCAAAAGGGGGCAACCTGGTGAGCGATGCAAGAGTGACCAATACAGGGGTGATCGCTGCAGGACATGAGCAGTCGTTGAAACTTGGCATCGTGACGCCCGTGCTGTCGATGAACCCCCGGGTTGCTCAACCCTGGGAGGTCACCGCTACCCCGAGTGATCTGCGGGCAATAGCTCAGGCAGCCGACCGACTCGGGTTTCACCACCTGACGTGTTCGGAGCATGTGGCCGTTCCCTCTCAGGCAGTCTCGGCTACGGGTCAAGCAAGAGGAACGCGGTACTACGACCCCGCAGTCACGCTCAGTTGGATGGCGGCCGTAACCGAACGGATTGCTCTTGCGACCCATGTTTTGGTTGGCGCGTATCACCATCCGCTGCAAGTGGCCAAGACGTATGGCACGCTCGACCGGCTGTCGGGTGGTCGTGTGATTCTTGGCGTCGGAGTTGGCTCTCTACGCGAGGAGTTTGAGCTGCTCGAGGTTCCATTCGCTGATCGCGGTGCTC
Source organism: Actinomycetes bacterium (assembly GCA_037141255.1). Classification (GTDB taxonomy): domain Bacteria; phylum Actinomycetota; class Acidimicrobiia; order Acidimicrobiales; family Microtrichaceae; genus IMCC26207. Next base: position 37,419 of record JBAXCX010000008.1, read on the forward strand.
GCACCGATGATTTTCTGAGGGGTCTTTCTGCGGCATGGGGAGAGCCCGAGCCAGAGTATGAGGGTGCGTTCTTCCGCTTCTCGGGTTTGGTGGTTGACCCGTGCGCCCTGAGTACTGATCCGACTCTCTGGATCGGGGGCCGGACTGCTCGTTCGCTACGCCGAGCCTGCGAACTAGGCAGCGGCTGGGTTCCGTTTGGATTGGATGATCGGCAACTCTCTGGCCTGCTGACGGAACTCAGGAACTCGCAGTTCTGGGAGGAGCGCGACCGACCCTTCGATGTCGTGCTCGGGGCAGAGGAACTTGACCCTGTGAACGATCCTCATCGCAGTTTGGACCGTCTTCGCTCGCTGCAGGAACTTGGCGCAACTCATGTGAACCTGCGCATGCGGCAGAACTCGCTGCCTCAGTTCTTAGAGCAGTTAGAGGCAGTTGCGTCCCTCGGACTTTTACCTTCAGTTGACGGAACAGAAAGTTGAATAGATGAACGATGACACTGCAGAACTGTCTGACAGTGACCGATTGGCCGCTGCCTATGCAGGCTGGCTAGATGCCCAGCGGGCCGCAGTGGATTGGATGTTGGCGGCTCCGGTTCCTCACACCGCGCAGGACTTAGCGGAGGGGTATCGCTGGGCAACTCGGTTGGCTTCACTGGCACAAGAGTGGTTTGTAGAGAAGAACGATCCGCTGCACCCTGAGCTCTTTGTCTCGCAGACTCCTTTTCGCAAGTTGATGGTTGATAACCCAGATGTGACGTATTGGTTCTGCGCACTGGATTCATCGCAGATGTACCACATGACGGGAACCCGTGGAGAGGCCCCGTACGTGGGCCTGACCTTTGGCACTCCGGTTGGCAAGGGGCCGATGGGCGGTCGAACGGGCACGCTCTCGCAGGTGCATCTGGATAGCTTCGAACTCGGCAGCGATGGTGAGGTTGATATCTGGCTCTCTGCTGTGCGCCCCGAGGGGGTTCGAAACTGGATTCAACTAGAGCCAGACTGCGGTCAAGTCGCTATTCGTGAGACCTTTCATGACAAGCAAACTCAGCGACCCTCGCAGTTAAAAATTCAACTGGTGGGCGAGGTGCCCCCTCCTCGTTGCACTGCAACTGAGTTCGCTCCGCAACTTGAGTTCGCCGCGATGTTTCTGACCTTTGTTGGTCACGCTTGCGCCGAGATCTGGTCTGGGGCCGAGGCAAACCTGAATCACTTTGGCGGCAAAAGCGGAGCTCAACATGTCGAGGATCAAGACTCCGAGCTTCAGAGTCACTCCGATGCAGACATGACCTATCACGGCGGCCTTTTTCGCTTGGCGCAAGGTGAGGCGCTCGAGGTGACGGTGCAGGCGCCTGAACTACCTTTCACCTATTGGGGTCTCACCGTGACCAATCCGTGGATGGAGTCCTACGACTCCCGCTACTCAACCACTTGCCTGAATGATCAGAATGCGCAGCGGAGCGAGGATGGCTCATGGCGGATGGTGATCGCTGCAGAGGACCCTGGCCTGCCGAATTGGATTGATACCGGCGGCCGAACCGAGGGATACATGCTTGTGCGTTGGGTGCTCGCAGAAAATCCGCCTCACCCGACCGCTCGAATCATTCAGCTCTAGACCTCGGAGATAACTCCGAACCGTTCTTGATAGGGGGCGAGGCGCTCCCGGTTCTCGGCAAGATCAAGACCCGTATCTTCGAATCGGTACTCGTGAGCGTTGGACCTGTCGGTGTGGCGGGCGGCGATATAGCTCCGCACCCGCTCGAGGTACCCATCGGTAAGTTCCAAGTCCCAGTTTGCATACAAAGCCACAATCACCGCAATGGGGTCAGCGATCAGGTCCTGATAGATCACGTCAGATATTTGGTCCTCTGGCAGGGTGCCGGAGTCTCGCACTGCAGTGACTTCATCCATCAGGTAGCCCAGTCCGAATCCCAGCAACTCTGCGATTCCAGCGTGGTCTACGTGATCCGAGTGCATCCAATGAAGTGTGGCCATGAGGTCGGCCAGCGACCCAATAACTCGAAGTGGATCGCGGTGTGTAATGACCACCTGTGCGTCTGGATATTCTTGGAACAACAGTGGCAGCGAGGACAAGTGCGAAGGTGCTTTCAGCACCCACTTACCCGGATAATCGGAACTGAGTGTGGTGAGCATCTTGCGGTGCCATGCGTACTCGGGAGCGTGATCAAGGCCTGATCTTGAAATCATGTAGCTCGGCACGTTGTACAGCCCGGTGAACATATCGCTGGAAAATTGATGCGCAAAAGCAAAGATGCATTCAGTCGGTAAGAAGCCCCGATTCTCGTGCATGGAGGTGAACGAAGGGACCATCTCATCCATCACGGTGATCTCATCATCGGCCCGCAAAATACGAGGGTCAGTTTCGTACGAGTCCGCTTGGGGTGGCGGCACCGAGTACATCAACTCCCAGAGTTGCGGAGACCGTACGCCGTCATCGAGGGCGAGCAACTCGTGTAACAAGGTGGTGCCAGACCGGCCGAGGCCCGTTACAAAAATCGGTTTCTCCACGGTGCCAGTGAGCAGCGCAGGTGAGTCTCTCCAAAGTTCAATAAGCCGGAGGCGGTTGGCAAGAATCCGGTCAATCTCCGTTCGCGCCCTCAGCCTGCCGGGTAAGTGAAGTTGTGCCTCATTCTGCATTCCTTCCAGGAGCCAGCGGTAGGGGAGTTGAAACCAGTCACCCCCAAAATCCTGCAGACCGGTGGCTGCTTGAGCACCAAAAAGTAACTCGTCTGGGTCAAACGAGATCAGCGAAGCCCCGTCATCGCCGAGTGATTGACCAACCTGCACAAGTTTGTCTACCCAGGCAGATCGTGGTGGTGGAGTCCAGTTCACACTGGTATTCTGACAGAAAACCTGACACGAGCGTCAGGTTCTCGGAAAGGCACTGAACGTGACGATTCATGTGGAACGAAATCCAGTGCTTGGCGGGTCTGCAGTTGAGCACGCGATGCTCATCACGATTGACAGACCCGAGTCGCGCAACTCCCTCGACATGTTTCACTTTCGCGATTTAGCAACCGCATGGCGAGAGTTTCGCTACGAAGAGGACATGTGGGTTGCGATTATTACCGGGGTGCCTGGAAACTTCATGTCGGGTGCAGACCTGAAGACCTACATCCCACAAGTCACGGCGCTGTCTGAGCAGATCGCCAAGGGCGAGGTCACCGAGATCGATGGATGCAAGCTCGAAGATGGGACTCGAGCAGTGCTGCGAAACGCCAAAATCTATAAGCCCATCATCGCTGCAATCGATGGCCCGTGTGTTGCCGGCGGCATGGAAATGCTCGGTGGCACTGATATTCGTCTTGCTACTCCCAGCGCAACGTTCGGTGTGATGGAACCAAAGCGGGGTCTCTTTGCTGGCGGCGGAACCACGGCGCGGTTACCTCGTCAGCTGAATTTTCCTGCGGCCATGGAGTTTCTCCTGACAGCGGAGGCATTCTCTGCCGAGCACGCGCTCAAGCTCGGGTTGCTCAATGAGATCGTGTCTCCTCTTGATCTGTTGCCGCGAGCGGGAATGTGGGCTCGTCGCATTCTGGCAAATGCGCCGTTGGCCGTTCAGGCCACGAAGGAATCTGTCATCCGCGGGATGAATGGCACGCTCAGAGAGGCCTACGACGTGGAACAGGAACTCTCGACCAAGATCTTTTCCACAGCCGATGCCAAAGAGGGGCCGCTGGCTTTCAAAGAGAAGCGCGAGCCGAACTGGAGGGGCGAGTGATTGCTCGCGCAGGGCATCTCATCAGGCCAGGTCGGTGAGCACCGATCCTCGCTCCCCGTGCATCATTGGCGTGGCTCAGCGCACCTGGCATCTGTCCGGCGAGGAGCAGTCGCCCGAGCCGCTCCTGATGTCGGCAGAAGTGCTGCGCCTGGCCGCAGCCGACGCCAATGCAACTGCTGACCCACTAGCTGCGGTGCAGAGTCTGGATGTTGTGTACTGCATGTCTTGGCCCTATGACGAGCCTGCTGCTTGGCTAGCCGCCGAGCTTGGGATAACACCGCAACGGCTGGCTTACTCCGGAATCGGGGGCACGGTGCCGCAACAGCTGCTCTCTGCTGCGGCGGCGCAGATTTCGGCTGGACAACTCGAGGTTGCAGCTGTGGTCGGGGCGGAAGCCTTGGATACGAAGCGCCGGCTGAAGCGTGCGGGGGAACGTCCGAACTGGTCGCATCGGGATCCAAATCCTGCAGGGATTCCTTTCGAGGCACCGTTCCACGAAAGCGAGATTGCCCATGAGGTATTTCAAGCCTGGCTGACCTTTGCCACCCGAGATATTGCGAGGCGTGCTCGACTCGGTGTGCAGCCGGAGCAGTATCGCCGCCAGATCGGCGAGCTCCTTGCCCCCATGACTCAGATCGCAGCCAAGAACCCAAACGCTTGGTTTCCACAGGCCCGCTCCGCAGCAGAATTAGTTGACGTCACAACCGAGAATCGCCTAGTGGGCTACCCCTATACAAAACGAACCGTGGCGTTTATGGATGTAGATATGTCTGCAGCTGTGATCATTGCGAGCCACGAAGCAGCCGACCGCCTCGGGGTGCCTCAAGATCGGCGCGTCTACCTGCGCGGCTCCTGCTACGCGACCGATGCGGTGTATCTTGCCGAGCATCCCGACTTGTCTCGTTCTGCAGCGATGACTACCGCCTTTGGTTCTGCTCTGCAGCAAGCCGATTTGAGCATCGAACAGGTCGACCATTTTGATCTGTACTCCTGCTTTGCTTCCTCGGTTCACTTTGCTGCTGACGCCCTCGGGATAGATCTACTGAGTCCAGATCGCTCGCTGACCGTGACGGGTGGCCTGCCCTACGCGGGCGGTCCTGCGAGCAACTACTTGTCGCACTCAATTGCTGCGATGGTTGATGTGTTACGCACAGACCCAGGCTCATTCGGGTTGGTATCTGGGGTAGGGATGCATATGACCAAGCACATCGCAGCCGTGTACTGCTCCGTACCCGCCGGGCGATCCGCTGTGGCTGCTCCTGCTTCTACCCAAGAGCCGCTGCCTGCACCGGCCGCGCTCCCCATCGTGGACAGTTACTCAGGCCCAGCCACAATTGCCACCTATAGCGTGGTGCATGGCCGGGATGGTTCTGCACAGTGGGGTCTTGTCGTAGTTGATCTTCCACATGGTGCTGGTCGAGCCTACGGCCGCGTGGAAGAGGCCGAACTTTTAGTTCGCTTAGAGGCTGAGGAGATGGTCGGTTCCGGTGTAGTTCTGACAGCTCAGGGGAATCGGAATCTTGCCCACAGCGAGTAGCGCAGTGGAAAGGGAGCTGCGC
>JBAXCX010000009.1:0-40867 GCA_037141255.1 Actinomycetes bacterium
GCTGTACGGCAAGTGGGGCACCGGCAAGTCCTTTATCGCCTATGACTGGGCCGCCAGTGTCAGTACCGGGCGGGCCTGGCAGGGCCGTGCCAGTGAGAAGCGCCGCGTTCTCTATGTCGCCGCCGAGGGCGCGTTCGGGATGAAGGCACGGACGCGCGCCTGGGAAGTCGGCTGGCACACCGAGACCAGTGACGATGAACTGCTGATCCTGCCTCGCGCGATCAACCTGACCAACTACGGCGAGATCGCGCTGGGCCCCGCTGCCGGGGGAGCGGCGATGGGGTGGACGACCGACATCGCCGGTGCCCCGGCCGAGGGTGCCCCGGCCGGCGGCGTTGCTGGTGAACCCCCAAGCGTACCTGCGCCCACCGGTGCAGGAGAGCTAGCCCTGACTCCTCCCGAAGAGGTTGTGGGCTGCGCGGAACTCCCTTGTGTGCCTGAGCCCGTTGAACTGCCCGTCCCGCCTATTTGTGCGGCTGAGGCTGCTCCGGGGGTGCCGGCAGGCTGACCACCGATTGCCACAGCGGCGCCAGTGACTGGATCAATTCCCGTTAGTGGCACATCCGAGATCACCTGCCGATGAATCTCGCGCACCACGACGATCGTTGACGGTGTTGGGACTGCGCTGGTGGTGGTGGTGCTCGTGCTACCAAGGGGTTCTGTGGACGCGGCTGCCATGCCAGCGACTAGGCCGAGCATGGCCGAGGTACTCACACCCCCAGCAAGAATCCTTGTAGTCATGGCTGCATGGCGCTTCTTGCGCTTCGGCCGGGCTGCAGGTTTGCTGTCCGTTTTTGGAGTCCGCTCAGATTTTCGAGTGCTCTCAGTGCTCTCAGTGCTCACAATTCCACACCCCGTTGTCTTCTAGGTGAGGCTGTCTGCATCCCGATGGAATTGGTGGATACGGCACGCCAGCTGGCCAGTCGGAGGGCAGTTCGGCTCCAGTCGGAATGGTGCTGCGTGGCGGTGAGGTGGTGGGTACAGGTTCCGGGGAGGAGACGATCCCAGGGGTTGGTGACGGGTTTGCGGGGGCTATCGCGGGTGAACTCTGTGGAGGGTTCGGATTCTCGGCAACCGTCGGATTCGTTGACCTGCCGGATTCCGGAGATGGCTGACCCGTTGCTCCCTCAACACCCACGGAGGTTTCCAAGGAACCTCCTGCAACCCAACCATCGCTGGCACTCACGCGACCGTCACTTGCGGTTGCCTCCACAGGCGCTCCAACCCCGGTTGCAGCTGCAGTACCTGCGCCAGCATCTGCGGGTGGTACATAGAGCAAATCGTCAATGTACTTGTCCTCGTAAACCGTCACGGGGGAACCACCAAGGCCGTTCACTCCAGCCGCGGTCTCCGTTCCCGCCGCAGCCGAATTTGTGCTCGCTACCAGCGTCAGAGCAGATACCGACCCCGTGCCGAGCACGAGACAGATCGACGCAGTGAGGGCAATTTTGTTTCGGCGAATCATGATGCCTCCTCGCCGCCGACTCTTCATCGGCGTGGCGACACTCTTGCGGGATCTCGGTCGCTTGAATTGGAATCGGTCTAAAGAGCCCAAAACTTGAGCGGATCTTCTTCAGCGCATCGACGAGTGCGCCTTCGCCTAGCCTTGGCCCACTCTGTTGTGGCAACCACTCAAGAGTGAGCGTTCGGGCAAAGGGGAAAATGGCCAAGCAGCAGGATCATCAAGAATCCGAACCCAAACTGGAAACCGACAGAACAGAGTGCGAGCGAGTCCGCCTCGAGTATTTCGAAACTGCACCCTGCAAGGTGGTTGCATCTCAAGAGATTGCAGCATCCCCAGACAGGATCTTTGAGATCTTCCTTGACGCAGTGTCGTGGACCCGCTGGGCGATGCCGATCACGGGGGTCGAGTGGACCTCGCCGTTCCCGTTGCAAGTTGGCTCTACCCGAACAGTGCACATGCGCGGCGGAATGACTGGCTGGGAGGAATTTATTGCATGGGAGCCATGCTCGCGCATGGCGTTTCGCTTCAATCAGACCATCAAGGGTGGGCCAGAGGCATTTGCTGAGGACTACATCGTGACCGATCTTGGCAATGGCCGATCCCGAGTGGAGTGGACCATGGCCATGACCTTTAGCGGCGGCTCAAAGCGCATGACTCCACTGATTCAACTTGCGATGCGGCCCATGAATGCCCACATGCTGCGCAAGTTCCGCAAGTACGTGGAGTCTGACCCCGCACTAGAAGAGGCCTGAGATGAGTTCAAGCCCGATCGATCTAACGGATGCTTCTGTTTGGCAGGCCGCTACGCCACATACTTGGCTCGACGAGGTCCGCAACACTGAGGGACTCTACTTTCAGGAGGAATCAGACGGCCCTGGGTTCTGGGCAATCACCCGACACGAGGATGTCCGGGCTGTGTCGATTGACCCGAGCAACTTCTCGAGTTGGGTAGGTGGCCCTCTTCGACTGGACCCGTCACCGGATGAGCTTGATCAGCTTCGAATGGTCATCATCGGGATGGACCCCCCTGAGCATCGCAACTTTCGTGATGTGGTGTCTCGAGCGTTCACTCCGAAGCGAATTAGTACGATCGAACCCACAATGCGTGCCGAGACTCGCGCTGTGTTCTCACAGCTTGCGCAGCAAGACTCCTGTGACTTCGTGGCCGACGTTGCCGCCATCATTCCCATGTGGTCGATTAGCGAGCTTGTCGGGGTGCCGGTTGCTGATCGTCACCGACTGTACGAGTTGAGCCACTCGCTCATCGATGACCAAGACCCAGAGGTTGCACCAACCCCAGAGACAGCCATGGAAGCCGTTACAGAAATCTTTGCCTACGCCTCCGAGATGGCACAGCGTGCACGGTTGAACCCAGAAGATAACCTCACTGGGGACCTGCTCTCTGCCGAGGTGAACGGTCGCCATCTTGATGATCTGGAGTTCACTCTGTTCTTTGTCTTCCTGATCGTGGCAGGGAACGAGACCACTCGAACTGCCACCTCGCACGGACTGCTTGCACTGCTCGAGCATCCAGAACAATTTGAACTTCTGCGCCAAGACCCGTCACTCATTCCCGCAGCGGTGGAAGAAATCCTGCGGTGGCAACCCCCAATTCACCACTTCCGTCGAACTGCCACCTGTGATGTGAAGGTCGGCGGTCAGCAGATCGCTCAGGGCGACAAGGTGATCATGTTCTATGCAGGTGCAAACCGCGATCCGGCGGTGTTTTTGGACCGGCACCGCTTCGATATCACCCGCAGCCCGAATCGACAGCTTTCCTTTGGCGTTGGGGAGCATTTCTGCTTGGGTGCCAATCTGGCACGCTTGCAGCTTCGCGTGCTCTTCGAGGAACTCATTGCATCATGGGGAGACATAGAACTTCAGGCACCGCCCCGCAGGTTGCACTCCAACCTGATCAACGGAATCAAAGAGATGCAGATTTCGTACCAGCCTCGAAGCTGATGGCTGAACGCCCGAGAAGATCGCCAGATGCACCCTCCTCAGCACCCTACTGTTTGCACTTGTAGTGATACATGATTAGAACGGCACAATGACAGAGATCATCAAGACCTGCCTGATTGCTGCCAATCCTGCGCAGGTCTGGGAGCAGCTTGCGCAATTCGATTCAATTAGTACCTGGGCCAAGGGTGTTGATCACTCAGCTCTCATCACATCTGAAGCAACTGGTGTTGGTGCAGCACGGCGCATTCAGGCCGGACGCCTAGCGCTGATCGAGACAGTCACAGTCTGGGAACCTGAACAGGAACTTGCATACTCAATTCAAGGGTTGCCGCCACTAGTGAAATCGGTTTCCAATCATTGGCAGCTCGAAAGCGTAGGGGGAGCAACAGGGGTGTCGCTCACCACCTCAATCGACCCCGGACCGTCTCCTCGGGGCAAGATTGCGGCCCGAATTCTGGGCCTGATCTTGGGTCGGGCATCCCAACGAATGCTCGTCGGCCTAGATGCCATTGTCATGAGCACAGCGAAAGGAACTCCCAAATCATGAGCCCTGCGAACACCCCCGATGTTGTGATCATTCTGACCGATGAGGAACGCGCAATCCCTCCCTACGAGTCAGAGCAAGTCAAGCAATGGCGGCGAAACACACTCACTGGCCGCGAATGGTTTGACGACAATGGTGTGAGCTTTGATCGCCACTACACCGGTTCGCTGGCATGCGTGCCGAGCAGGCCGACGCTTTTTACGGGGCAGTACCCAGATGTGCATGGCGTGACGCAAACAGACGGCCTGGCAAAGCTGGCTGGTGATTCAAGAATGCGGTGGTTGAAACCTGGCGAGGTTCCTACCTTGGGCCACTGGTTCAGGGCCGCCGGCTACGACACCCACTACGACGGTAAATGGCACATCTCCCATGAGGACCTTATGGATCCCCTTACTGGCAAAGCTGTAGCCACGAACACCAAGGAGGGTGAGATTCTTCCTGCAGCGGTGCGTGCGTACCTAGATGCAGACCAGCTTGACAAGTTTGGGTTCTCTGGTTGGGTTGGCCCCGAACCACATGGTGCAGACCACGCGAATTGTGGTTTGGTTCGTGACCCTCTGATTGCTGAGCGGGTGGTTGCCTGGCTAGAGAATCGCTATCAGCGCCGTCGGGCCGGAGATCTTGATGCGTTGCGGCCCTTCTTGTTGGTAGCGAGCTTTGTCAACCCTCACGACATTGTCTTGTTTCCAGCATGGGTTCGGTCCTCGCCACTGAGCGAGTCCCCAATGGACCCACCACATATCCCCGAAGCCCCAACTGCTGCAGAAGATTTGCACTCCAAACCGGCGGCGCAGATTGCTTACCGTGAGGCCTACTACTCGGCGTATGGCCCACCGGCTGCAGTGGAGCGGATCTATCGAAGCAATGCACAGCAGTACCGCGACCTGTATTACCGCTTGCACGCAGAGGGTGATGGGCCGATTGACTGTGTTCGCAAGGCCGTGACCGAGGGCGGCTCAGAAAACGCTGTGCTTGTGCGCAGCTCTGATCATGGCGAGTTACTTGGCGCTCACGGTGGACTTCATCAGAAGTGGTTCAATTTGTACGAGGAGGGAACGCGGGTTCCCTTTACGATTGTTCGAACGGGTGCAGAGGCAACGAGTGCAGCCAGAATTTCTGACACACCAACTTCGCATGTGGACCTGATTCCCACATTGCTCGCCGCAGCGGGAATTGACCAGGCAAAGATCTCTGCGGATCTCGCTCTGAGCTTTACCGAGGTTCACCCGCTGCCAGGCCGAGATCTGACGCCGTTGCTCAGCAGCAGCACAGATTCGGCCAGCACAGCATCAGCCAGCACACAGTTAGCAGAGCCTTCACATGCGGTCTATCTCATGACTCGAGACAATGTGCTCGAAGGAGACAGCAGCGCGTCTGGTTTTGCGCGCAGGATTGGGATTGAAGAGTCTGCCCGTGGCCCGCTCGCAATTTCAGTGCCTGCCTATGTGGGAGCAAACTTTGAGGGCATCGTGACTACGGTGACTGAGCAGGAGTGCAGCGGCGGTGCGGGGCAGATTTGGAAACTGGTCCGTTCCTTCGATGACCCGACTACGTGGACGACTCCCGGGGTAAGGCAGCTCTCGGCCAGCGGTCCTGGCGGGCCTACCTACCGAACCGATCCACTTGCTGATCAGTGGGAGTTATACAACCTCGATGCTGACCCGATTGAGGCGCTGAACCGATGGGGCGATGCGGATGTAGCACTCGTTCGGGAACATCTCTGTGCCCGACTCGAGCTGGAGCGGGCTCGCTGTGTTCCTGAGCGGAACAATCCCTGGCTGTATGCCGAACGGCACCCGAATTCTGGCCCAGAGATGAAGCAGCCGCCGCTTCCTGCACGCTGGATCCGAAGCGCCATTCACAAGATTGGCATGCACCCAGATGACCCCACTCCCTTTACTGGTGATCTGAAAGGTCTGCGGGCGCTCGTGGTGTGTACCAACCACGCCACGCTCGACATCGGCAAGGCAACCGGGGTGTATTCCTCAGAGATGACGGCGCCGTATTATGCGTTTCTTGACGCAGGCATGCAGGTGGATCTTGCTAGTCCGCTAGGCGGAATCATCCCCGTTGACCCTCAGTCGCTAGTTCCCGTTCTGCGTTGTGCTGCAGATGATCGCTTTCTTGCAGATCAGGAATTGCGGTCAAAGGTGGCCGACTCGCTGCCCATTGGAACCCTCGATATGAGCGAGTATGACCTGGTATTTCTAGCCGGCGGATGGGGCGCGGCTTTTGATTTCGGTGAATCTGCAGAACTCGCTCAGAAGGTCTCCGAGGCAGCCGCTGCAGGACTCGTTCTAGGTGGTGTCTGTCACGGACCGCTCGGACTGTGTAACGCAAGTACCCCGGATGGCCGACCGCTTGTCGAAGGGCGCAGAGTCAGCGCCGTAACCGATAAGCAGGTACGTGAGTTAGGAATTGAATCAACCCCGCAGCACCCCGAGACTGAGCTTCGCAAAAGGGGTGCCTTATTTGAGTCTTCAACTCGCTTCCGCGATCCGTTTGCAAATCACTGGGTGGTGGACGGCAATCTAGTAACCGGACAAAACCAGAATGCCGGACCGATGGTCGCAAGAGAAATGATGCGACTGCTCAGCCCGAACGATTCAACACACAAACCCGAAAGAGTTGAACGATGACCACGCAGCGCAGAGTCGCACTCGTAAATGAGGCCGGTGGCTATGTTGGCCCGGCATTGGCACGCGAGTTTGCAGGCCGTGGTCATGACCTAGTTCTTGGAAACCCAACGAGTGAGTTAGTCGCAGAGCTGACCGAGTTGGGTGCAAAGGTGGAAGCCGTGGCTGGGGTTGCGAATCTGGCTCACCCCGGATCTGCCGAAACTCTGGTGGCAGCGGGCATTGATCGCTTCGGGCGAATCGATGCAGCGGCAGCATTTACTGGAAGGATCATTCCCGGCAAGTTCATGGATTCCTCGATCGAGGATTTACAGAAGTTGGTTCAAGGTTGTGTCGAGGCCCCGTATCGCTTTCTCAAGGCTGTGGCTGAGCCGATGATTGCGCAGGGGTCCGGTCAGATTGTGATGATTACGAGTGCAGCGGGCGCTCGACCCACGAAGGGCGCTGCGCTGTACTCCTCAGTTAGGGCTGGTGCCACCATGATGGCAAGGAACTTGGCCCAAGAGATTGCCGCAACCGGAGTTCAGGTCAATGCACTTGGAACCAACTTTATGGACTTTCCCGAGTTTCACCAGGCAGTGGGTTCTGATGACCCTGATGTGCGAGCGCTGGTAGAAGCACAGGTACCCATGAAACGGCTCGGCACCATGGAGGAATTTGCTTCCTTTGCCATGGCATTTCTTGATGGGACCAGCGGCTTTACAACCGGACAGTTCGTCAGTTACGCAGGCGGTTGGGCTTAGTCAGCCAATCTATCAACTTGGCTACTAGCTGAGATCCTCTTGCGCCGAGGCAGGATCCAAGAGCCGGTGGAAGGCATAGATCATCGCTTCTCCAATAGCATCCGGGGTGAACCCCAGCCGCTGACGCATGGACTCGGCGTTATCAAAGCTCAATATCCCATCAAGTGCGGCTGCGACCTGTTGGCTCTCTAAGGCCGGCAGTCGACTGAGCTCAGCCGAGAACATCTCTAGGTTCTGCAGGTACATATGCTGAAGACGCCACGCCAGCATATTGCCGATGAAATTGTCCTCGTAGATATGAGCCATGACGGCCAAGATCATTGAGTGAGCCTCATCGAAGAGCCGCATTCGGCTCGACACAAGATTCCGGATTCGCTCATCAAGGGTGCCTACGCCCAAGTTGTCGACCTCAAATAGTGCGCCATAGCGGGCTAAGTTCGCTACGGCCGCTGCCTCGGTAATTTCCTCGACGTTCGAGAAGTAGCGATAAGCAGAACGAACCGAGACGCCGGCTACTGCAGCAATCTCATCCATCTTGGGGTTTTTGGTACCAGCCTCAAAGAGCTGCAGTGCGGCTTCAACAACGGCATCCCGATTGGTGTTCTTTCGGGCTGTTCTGCCGTCAACGGACGCAACGAACAAAGCGGGGTGAACAGGAGACTGATCGGGTTTCTCACTAGGTTCGTTCATCAACACCGGTACCTCGGGTCAGTATCCTGAAATGTATTCAACCCACTGACTGACGATTAGTCAATTAGCCCCAATTAGCCCCAATTGAAGTGTTCACGAGAAGTTCACACTTACTCAGATTGTACTCAGAGTCTGTCCTAACAGGGCGACTCTCTCGGGAAGGTGCAGGTTTGCCGGCAGGGACACAGTAAAGCCGTCAACTCCAAGGGACTTCCACTCGCTGAACTTCTGACCAACAGTATCGGGGTCTCCCACGACGATCATTCCCTCAATCACTTCTTGAATTTCCTCGGGAAGGTTGTTCCAATCCATTCCACGGGAGGCCAAGTACAGGTCACGCTCGGCCTCTGCCTCGGCTGTGGTGGGAGCAATGCAGGCCACTCGATTCCACGAGAGTTGAATCTCTGAACGGTCTCGGCCGAGGCGCTCGCAGTGCCCGGCAAGGGCCTCGACCTTGCGCTGAACCTCTCCCGGCTCGCAGGTGAGGTTTCCTAGGGTGGCGTATTGCGCCACCATCCGCAAAGTCTTCTTTTCACCGCTACCCCCAATCATCACCGGAATGGAAGACAGTGGTGCTGGCTGGTTGATTGCCTGAGTGATCTTGTAGTGCTTGCCATCGATAGAGGGCCGCTCATCTCGAAGCATCGGCAGGATGACCTGTAGAGCCTCTTCAAGCATCTCGAACCGATCCGTGAAGGTGCCGAATTCGATCCCAAAGGAATCATGTTCGAGCTCAAACCAGCCACATCCGATTCCTAGCTGTGCCCTACCCCCCGAGATAATGTCGAGTGTGGTCACTGCCTTGGCCAGGATCGCCGGGTTGCGATAGGTGTTGCCAGTCACAAGGGCTCCGAGTCGAACCGAAGAAGTAACCGCTGCAAGAGCGCCCAAGAGGGTGTACGCCTCGAGCATGAAGTCCTCGGGTTCTCCCAGACCAGGTAGCTGGTAGAAGTGATCCATGACTAGCACGGTGTCGAATCCGGATGTTTCGGCGACCTGGGCGGCAGCAACAACTGTTGGAAAAATCTTCTCGGGGCTTCCGCCGGGAAAGTTAAAGTTCGGGATCTGAAGTCCAAGTTTGGTCATGCACCAGTGTGACAGAAGTTGTGCCTGAGAATCTATTGGCAGGAGCGATGCAGCAGGGGCAGCAGCAGGGTCTAAATCGGTGCAGTATGTGTGCTAGTTGTTAGTACGTCCTGACTGCTACTTGTTAGTACGTCCTGACTGCAATCCTCCCAGCGTCACGAATCGAGATGAAGATGACTGAGAAATCTCAGGTTGAAAATTCGGTAACGGACCTCTCCGTTCGTTACGGGCAGATCGACTTCGACTACGGACTGCGCCTTGCGACTACCTCCGAAGAAGAAGATGGCCCTGTGTGGATGGTCAACCTGATGCGATACCGCGCCACCGCCCAGTACTCCGATGGCAGGGACTCTACGTTGAGCGGCCGTGAAGCCGACGATGTTTACGCTCCAATTGAGTCGCTTGCAGCGGTGGGGGCTGAGGTGGTGTTTTTTGGAGATGTCGAAACCCAATTACTCGGCGATCTTCCACCTTGGGATCGCGTAGCCGTTGTGAAATACCCAACCCGGCGTTCTTTTATGGACATGCAAGAACGCAAAGAGTTCAAGGATCAGCACCATCACAAAGATGCAGGCATGGAGGCAACGATCATTCTGGGTTGCCAACCATTTGCCCACCCGGCTGCCCCAGAGGATCTGGCCGAACCTGCACAGGTGCCGCACCCTTCCACGGCTGATGACCCAGCAGTCATGGTGGTACACGTTATTGCTTTTGACCGTGCTGAGTCTGAGCTCGAGCAGAGCATCGAACACATGACTGCTTATCAGGATCATGCAGTCAGAATTGGTGTCGCCAACGGGGTTCAAATCGCAGGATGGTTCAACGTTGAGGGGACCATCATCGGTGACGGCAGGCAATGGGACCAGGTTCGCTTCAATGCCTTCCCAAGCAGGGCTGCGTTTATGGCCGTTGTAACTGACCCTGAAAGGCTTGCAGTTCAGGCGGAGCACCGTGAGACGGCAATGTCTGATACCTACACGATGATTGTGCGACCGCTCATCAACAACATTGGCGCCTCGTATGCAGATGCCTTGTTGTCGGACGGCGAAGATCTGTGAGTAACCAGCCATGAGTCCAGTGCACCCGGAGCAGGCCTTGGCAGACACAACTAGCGAGATCACAACCCCGAACGCGGTTGCCTTTCATTTCGACCTGATGTGCCCGTATGCATTTCAAACCTCGCTATGGATGAGAGAGGTTCGAGATCAACTTGGCCTTCGTGTTGACTGGCGGTTCTTTAGTCTTGAAGAAGTAAATCGAGCAGAGGGTAAGAAGCACCCCTGGGAACGAGACTGGTCCTATGGGTGGTCCATGATGCGAATCGGGGCGTTCCTCCGAAGAATTGATATGAGCCTGCTTGATCAGTGGTACCTACTTGCGGGTACGGCGCTGCATGTGGAGGGCCGCAAGCCCCATCGCTTGGAAGTTGCCGAGGAACTCCTTGTTGAACTGGGCCTAGATCCAGCGATGGTGCGCCAAGCCATTGATGACCCAACCACGACTGAAGAGGTTGCAGCCGAGCATCAGCAGGTGCTCGACCTTGGTGGATGGGGAGTGCCGACCTTGGTTTTCGACCATATGCCAAGTGGTCCGCAGGCGCTTTTTGGGCCTGTCCTGATCGACCCCCCGAGTGGGCAAGCTGCTGTTGAGCTCTGGCATGCCGTGACGGCTTGGCTGCAGTTCCCGCATCTGTTCGAATTGCAACGGCCAAAGCGGCCAGCGGATATTGAAGCAATCTCTGAGCAGTTCACTCCCTACTTTGAGGCTCGTGATTGGGTCTCCATCCAAAAGGACACACCCTGATGCCCACCATCGTTACTAAAGAAACAATTGTTCCGTTGCTCGCCGAAGAGTGGGCCGCAGTAGCCGAGATGTGTTCCTCGCTGCAGGAAGCCGAGTTCATGATGCAAAGTTGCCTTCCCGGGTGGACTGTCAAGGATCAGCTGAGTCACATCACGGGTATCGAACTCATGCTCAACGGGGTGCCCGCTCCCGAGGTGGATGTAACACATCTGACCCACCTAAAGAATGACGTTGCCCGCATGGGCGAGGTCTGGGTAGAAGACATGCGGTCGCTCTCTGGCGCCGAGGTTCTACAGATATTTCTTGATGTCACGACTGAGCGACTCGCTGCGCTGCAGGCCATGACTCAGGAACAGTTCGATGCGCCATCTTGGACTCCTGTGAGTGCCGATGAGACCTATGGCCGCTTCATGCGTATTCGCCACTACGACACCTTTATGCACGAACACGATATTCGTCAGGCGCTTGGCCTTGAGGATCGAGCAGACCCAGCAGCGATACGTTCAGCGCTGTTAGAGATCGAACCGTCGTTGGGATACATCGTCGGGCGTAAAGCAGGTTTGCCTGAAGGGTCAAGAATCCGCATCGATCTGACTGGCGAAGTTCAGCGCACCTACCTCGTTGAAGTGACAGATCGTGCCCGTGTGGTGGACAACCTCTCAGCAGCAGCCTCGGTTGAAGTGTCGATGCCCGTCATGGTGTTCTTTCGACTCACCGGCGGCCGCTGTGAGCCAAGCGAGGTCATCGCAGACCAGGTCCTACTTGCTGGAGATCAAGAACTTGCCCTGCAGCTAGCTAGCAATTTGAGCTTTACGCTGTAACAGAACTCGCCAACGACTGAGCTTTGCTGTCCTGAGCGCCCAGCGACTCTTCTACTGCCGCACGCATGAAGGGTTCGAACATGTCTGCCCAAGCTGCGTGGCCAAGCCGGTTTGGATGAAAGCGGTCCTCTGCAAATAAGTCCGTGGTGCACGACCTAAATATGGAATCAGAAAGTTCCCTCACGGGAACCGGAGTCACGCGACTGACTCTGGCAGCAACAGAACTGTGAATCTGGTCGATAGTTGCACTTCGATGAGCGACGAAGGCTCGAAGGCCTATTGGCATGCGCGGGATGACTGACAAGTCGCCTACCCCCAAACTCATCACAGGCGCGATATGGCTAAGCAGGTTCAGCACCGCTTCAAGGTCTCTGCGGAACTGCCGAGTGGAGGTGGCATGTAACGCGTCATTTGATCCGATTGCAAGGACGAACAAGTCGGGTTTGGTCAGCGCCGCGTCTGCTGCCTGGTGCAGGAGTACATCCCGAACTCGAGATCCACCCTTGGCCTGGCTGCGTAATTCAACGCTCCACGGCAACCGATCAGCAAGTTGAGCAATCCAAATTTCGGACCCATCACCAAGGCCCGGGCCGGTCAAGGAACTATCGCCCAGAATGGTGATGCGAACGGGTTCCCCGCCGGGATTGCCGTAGTTTCCGCTTGCACAAAGATCCGCAAATCGGGGTAGGGAAGCATTTGCGGAGTGCAATGCCTGAACCCACAGCCCGCCGGCTGTCGCGAGCGCCAAGCTCGGTACCCCGATCGCAACCTCTCTCCGCATGCCCTCTACGTTGGGCACTCATGTGACATTCGTCAACAGGTAAAAAGACCATTTCGATCCTTCTTTTGGATTCATGCAGTCCGCGCTATGCGTTTTACCTGTTCCGCGCAGTAGCTTCGGAGTAACTACTTCAGCAGGGGGAACCTTATGAGTCGCACTGATGCCGAGATCCTTGATCGTGATGAAGTCAATGACCTTGACGCAATACTGGCGTTGACGAACACCGACATTTCCGAGTCGATTCATGCGGTCACCGATAACGCTGACGCGATTTTTACTTGGAACTACGAAAAGGGTGAGCGCCCCGGCCTGAACAAGCTCTACGAGAAAGCTAAGCATTCCATGTGGAATGGCGAGACTGACTTGGATTGGTCAATTGAAGTAGACCAAGAGCGAATCGCTCGAGAGTCTCCGATGACGATGAACACCGCGCTTATTGCAGAACTGGGAATCGACCTGAGTCGAACCTCGTTTGCTAGCTGGGGTGACGAAGAGTGGATCAAACTTGCGGTTGAATCCCAAAACTGGAGCCTGAGTCAGTTCATGCATGGCGAGCAGGGCGCGCTGGTCTGCACTGCCAAGATTGTTGAGACTGTTCCTTGGATTGATGCCAAGTATTACGCCTCGACCCAAGTCATGGACGAGGCTCGCCATGTTGAAGTCTTTGCCAAGTACCTAGACACGAAATGCTCAGGTCATTACCCCGTCAACCATCACTTGCGGGCATTGCTCGATGACATCATCAGCGATAGCCGCTGGGACATGACCTACCTAGGTATGCAGATCATGATCGAGGGCTTAGCCCTTGCCGCATTTGGGCTGGCTTATCAGGTCACGCCAGACCCGCTGCTCAAGCAGCTGCTTCGCTATGTCATGAGCGACGAGGCTCGCCACGTTGCCTTCGGTGTATTGAGCTTGCAGGAGTTCTACACCGAGTTGAACTCTGCGGAACTCTTGGAGCGCCAAGAGTTTGCGTTCGAGGCTGCAGTCCGAATGAGAGACCGGTTCTTGCAACAAGAGGTATGGGAGAACCTTGGCATTCCTGTTCGGGAGGCAATCTCGCTGTTTAAGCAAGATGACCCGGAACTGAAGAACCAAGACCCGTTCCAGCAACTGTTGTTCTCCAAGATTGTTCCGAACTGCAAGAAGCTAGGCTTGCTTGATGCCAACGATGGTTGGCTCCGCAAGCGGTTCGACACTCTTGGCGTGACCCAGTTTGAGGACTGGGCCGATACGGGCGAAGAGTACGAGTCGCTAGATGAGGTAGCCAAGGACCGGGCAGCAGCGCAGTCCGCATAGCTTTGTGAGCGCTTGGACTTACTTCTCAACACACTTCTGAGCATTTCGCTCAACAGACTGTAGAAAGAAGAACTCCCCTGGCCACTGGCCAGGGGAGTTCTTGGTTTTGATCTGCAATCGGCTCGCCGGCCGATTGGAGGTGGTCTTAGGAGATGACCGTGGTTCCCAGAATCGGGTTGACAGGTGCGTAGCACTTGGTGACTGCATCCACGCTGCCGAAGAGCGGAACGCCAGTGACACGAGCAGTAAACCCGATGCTGAAGCTGGAGTAGCTCGATCCGTAGAGCTGAGCATTCAGTGCGGTTCCAGACGCTCCCGTTGCCTGCAGGTTGATGGTCACCTCGGGCAGGATTGCAGTTGTGCCGCCTGCCAAGTTGCCAGGTACCGACAAGGTCACGATGCTGCCAGAGGCAGAAACTGTGACTGCGCCAGAACCCAAGTTGCTCCCGCCTGATTGCGAAGCAGACACAAACGTGGCGCCTGCAGGAATCGCAAACTTGACCGTGAGTGACTTGAGGTAGCTGATGGCGTAGCCGCCGCCAGTGGTTGGAACAACCACTGGGTCAGCAGTGAGTTTCATGGCGAAAGCGCCACCGGGAGTTACTGACCCGGGAACCAGTGTGGTCACGCCGCTACTCAACGCACTAGTGCTGGACTGCCCAACTGCGGTCCCCTGACAAGTCATAGCTACAGCAGTTCGAACGGCCGCCGGAGGAGCAGTGGTAGTCGTGGTGGTTGTCGGAGGAATCGTGGTGGTGGTCGTCGTCGTTGTTGTTGTTGTTGTTGTTGTCGTGGTTGGTGCGACGGTCGTCGTGGTCGTGGTTGGAGCCACGGTTGTGGTCGGTGCCACGGTTGTGGTCGGTGCCACGGTTGTGGTCGGCGCCACCGTTGTGGTTGTTGTCGTAGTCGGTGGTTTCGGTGGAGCTACGCAGGCTCCAAGCAACAAGGTTCCGGCAGCAAGAGTTGCCCCCAAAACGCCTCGTACCCGCACAGTGCTTGTCTGCATCATGAACGCTCCCATTTCGCCAATGCGAGCCCCATTGGACCCGCCGAGAGAGTATTGACTGAAATTCAAATGAACACAAGGGTAATGGGCACTTTTTCATGACAAAAGTCACGCAGAATTCGCCTGACACGGCTCTGAAGCGCTGCTAATTTCCGAAATCGAAATATCTGCGTACCCGGCCAAAAGCCCAAGTTTGCAGCGCCTTTTCGCTGCCGCTTTGCAGGTAGCACCTAGCAGTTTGTACTTTGCCCGCCCCCGCATCGGCCTGAGTCACCCTCTGGCCACTCCCCACTGGATAGTTGTCATGAACCAAATTTTCTCGCGGGCCGGAGTCTTTCTGCTCGGCCTCATCATCTCTTGCACGGCGTACTGCTTGACGGTTCGTGCAGATATCGGACTGGGACCACTTTTTCTGGTTCAGGTTGCCCTTGAGGGGAATTTAGGTCTCTCTGCAGGAACCGCATCCATGGTCATCGGGCTCGTGCTCGTAGCGCTGAGCGCAATTGTCCGAGGCGAAGTTGGAATCGGCACCCTGCTTGCCCCGATTCTGGGAGGGATCATCATCGATATTGCCCTGCCGCTGATCCCAACTGTGCACGGGCTGCCGCTGCAAATCGCTGCATGTGCTTTCGGGACTGTGGTGATGATGCTGGGAGGGGCATTCATTACACAGGCCAACTTTGGGGTAGGCGGGATGGACGGTCTGATGCGCGGACTCTCTCGAAAGACCGCCGCGCCGCTCGGCCATGTTCGTCTGGCCATGGAGGCCAGCTTGTTGCTCTGTGGCTTGCTCCTGGGGTCAAAAGCCGGGATTGGAACAATCATTACTGCGCTTCTAGTCGGTCACTCGTATCAATTCTGGATTCGACTGCTGTCGCAGGAGAAAATTCCCTTTGCAACCGGCGCGTCCACTGGAGCGAGCAAGACCGAGGTCGCTATTCTGGCAAACTAAAGTTTCCTGAGTCTGCATTCTTTCGTCTGCTGGCGAGGTAGTGGTTATAACCTGAAGATGTGCACCGTCCGTCAAGGTCCTCGAACCTCATCTTCGGTCTGATCGCTGGATTTGCGGTTGTCGTCACATCGAGCCAAGTGCTCTTTGGTCCGACCGGAATTTGGGTCTTCGACTCTGCTGACCTGCCATTCCTGCTGCTCTCCTTCGCTGCCACAGCGATATGCGTGCGGACCTCCCGCAGGTCCACAGGTAAGGCAGTGCTGGTCTGGAGGCTCATTGCCTTTTCTGCTGCATGCAATCTGATCGCAGATATAGCCTGGGTTACTGCCGAAGTCTTTGGGCTGACCCATTCGGGTTCGGTCATCGATCTGGTCTACCTGATGAGCTACCCAGTGCTTCTCGTTGCTCTGGCGATGCTGATACGAGCGAGAGACCCTCACAGCGGCTCGGAGCATGCTCTGGATGGCGTCGCAGTGGTTGCTGGGCTGGCACTGTTTGCTTGGCAGGCAGTGGTGGTGGCTCCGGGTGGCCTTGCAGAGGCAGGAAGCCTGAGCCAGCAATTGCTGCTGGTGGCCTACCCACTCATGGATTTGTTGCTTCTCGGGACCCTCGCCGGATTGATGTTTGGAACGACCCGGCGCAGCCCGGCGCTCTGGGGGCTCTTTGGATACATGTTCATTTTTTTGGTCTCTGACATGCTCTATGCAGTCGTGCGTCACGGCACGGAAGGGAGCACTCTCCTGGCAGTGACAGACCTTGGATTTGCTTTGGCGTATACCCTGCTGGGAGCAACTGCTCTGAACGGTTCGGCCCCGCTGATTGCAGATGAGCAACCCGCAACTGAAGCTGGTATCAGCAGGTTTGTGCTCCTCGGTGCGGCAGTAGTTATTCCCTCGATCACAGCAGTCATCTCCATCACGTTCCTCGGCGGAGTAGACCCAAGAGTGTTTGCTGCCTCGGCAGTGGCAGTTGCCCTCGTACTCATGGTGAGGGTGGCAAGAATTATGTCGGCCGAGCAGTTAGCTCGACGTGCCGCCGAGAAGGCCCAAGGTGAACTCTCTCGTTTGGCCCTAGAAGATCCACTGACCGGCCTTCCTAATCGCAACGCACTACTCGATCGGTTGGCGAGCATCCCACCCGCTGATTCCTTGGCGCTGCTGTTCATTGATCTTGATCACTTCAAGGTGGTGAATGACACTGCGGGCCATGCCGCTGGCGACACCATCTTGAAGATTGCCGCAGCAAGAATCTGCACAGCAGTGCAGCCCGCTGGAGAAGTGTTTCGCCTTTCGGGAGATGAGTTTGTCGCCCTCTGCGGCATGGGTCAGGCCGAGTCGAACTTGAATCTGGAAGTACTCGCAGAGCAGGCGGCTCAGAGAGTTCTTGATGTGCTCTCGACCGTTTTTGTCATTGAAGATCTGCGCTGGTTCATCGGTGGGAGCGTCGGTATTGCCGCTAGTCAAGCCGGGTCAGCCCGAGACTCCGATCAACTCATTCGCGATTCAGACGTTGCGATGTACGAGGCAAAACGTCAGGGCCGCGGACGGTTTCGAAGCTTTGATCAGGACCTTCGAGAAGCTATTCGCAACCGACATGAACTCGAAAACGAGATTCGGGTTGCTATCGATCGAAATGAGATTGAAGCTGCCTTTCAACCCGTGGTGCACCTCGATGGCCACGAGGTGGCCGGGTTTGAGGCACTAGCTCGCTGGCGCGATCGCTCCGGTCGGAATCGGTCCGCTTCTGAGTTCATCGAGGTGGCTGAGCAGACAGGCTTAATTTCACAAATTGATCATGAGATGCTGCGAAAATCCTGCCGATTTATTGCCGAGTTTAATGAGCACCGACTTGATCGAGAACCTGCTTGGGTGTCGGTCAATCTCTCGACGCAGGAACTCGCGGCTCGAGACCTGAGCACTCGAATCGCCTCGGTGCTAGCGGAGACCGGGATTGATCCCTCCTGGCTCACGATTGAATTAACCGAGGGTGCGCTCACCGTCGATCCTGATGTGGCAGTACGCAGATTGACCGAGGTGCATGACCTTGGAGTCTCGTTAGCCGTCGATGATTTTGGAACGGGTTACTCCTCGCTGGCGCACCTTCTCAGGTTTCCAGTTGACGTCTTGAAGGTGGACCGAATCTTTGTTGATGGACTCACCGCAACCACCTCGAGTAGGAGCGTCGCCGCAGCTGCGCTTCAAGTTGCCCAAACCCTGGGGATCACCTCGGTTGCAGAGGGAGTCGAGACTCAAGTCCAAGCGGATGCCCTGCTCGCTCTTGGTTATGACCTTGCTCAGGGGTACTTGTTCGCACGCGCTATGCCCGCTACCGAAGCGCTTCGGCTAGCTCACGGCCCATCGGTGCACCCCCAATAAGGCACCCCCAATAAGGCCGCGCCAATAAAGCCGCGCCACTAAAGCAGGGAGAGTGGCATTTCCTTTTCTCGCCTAGTGGTTTACTCTCAAACCATCGCTAGATCAGCATGCTGTGACTAGCTGAGACAACCATCGGGCTGGGTGCGCGGAAAGGCTGAAATGGATCGGCGGGGACTTTTGCGAGGTGGCCTAGTTGGCCTGAGCGGGGCGGCAGCAGCGAGCCTGATCGGGTGTGCGCCGGGTACGGCGATGCTCCCACCACCTGAACCAATGGATTTGGGTCCATTTAGCTGTGGTATCGCCTCGGGCGTTCACAGTGACACTGCTGTTGTGTTGTGGACTCGCTTTGCACCAGCGGCGCTTGCTGGCGCCGTCCAGGTTGCTTGGCAGGTCGCATCAGACCCTGGCTTCGCGCAGATTGTTCAGTCAGGAACCGGTACTGGCTCAGCACAAAACGATGGGTGCATCAAAGTCCTCGCAGACAATCTTCCTGCGGGTCAGACCCTGTGGTACCGCTTCACGGTGGACGGACTGAGCAGTCCAATCGGCCGAACCAAGACTCTTCCTGCTCCGGGCTCAACTCCCGCCTCGGTCAGACTTGCTGTGGCGAGTTGTCAGAATTACTCCGTTGGGTATTACCCAGCGTGGCGCGCAATTGCAGCCGAGGACCTAGATGCAGTTGTGTTTCTTGGCGACTACATCTACGAGTACGCAGGGAGCGCAGATGCGTTGGATGTGCGCGCCGACCTGAGCGTGGAAGCAACCGATCTACCCTCCTATCGAGCGAAGTACAAGATGTACAAGTCAGACCCAGAACTGCGCGCTGCGCACGCGGCGCACCCCTTTGCACCTGTTTGGGATGACCACGAGTTCATGAATGACTATGACCGCATGAGCGTTCTGAGCTTTCCCAGTCGTGCAGCTGCTGCTTATCAAGCTTGGTTTGAGTATCAGCCAGTATGGCCAATTAACGCTGATCAGATCTACCGCCGCGCCAGATGGGGAAATCTGTTGGACCTATCGCTGCTCGACACGCGCCAGTATCGCGACCCGCATATCACGGGCCCTAACGGTGAGCGGCTGCTTGTCGGCAGCACAGCAAGCCTGCCGCTCAGCCAAGTTCATGACATCGGGCGCAGCATCCTTGGGACCAAGCAGCGCGACTGGCTCCTTGACGGTTTTAGCCAAGCGCAGGCCGACGCAGTTACCTGGAAGCTTGTGGCTAATCAGGTGATGATCAGTCCCATCCGCATTCTTGACCTTGACGAGCCTGCACTTCGGGCGCTCCGGCCAGACCTTCCCAAGCACGCAGGGATCTATGCCAGTTTTGATGACTGGAGCGGCTATTCCTGGGAACGCGACCAACTGACGCAGCGAGTAGCAGCAGATGGAATCTCGAACCTTGGCTTTCTGACGGGTGATATTCATGCCTTCTGGCAATCCCCGTTGCTGAGAGACTTTGATGAGCCTTTTAGTCCGGTGGTAGCTCAAGAGTTTGTCTGTGGATCAATTAGCTCAAAGGGCATTGATTACGCGGGAGACCTTGCGCAGTCGCTAGAGGGTGCAGTCAACACGCTCCGGCCTGGGTTCCGATATGCAGATTTTCGCAGACGTGGATTCGGCCTCGTGGAGTGCACTCCATCGCATGCCAGCGTTGAGTACCGAACAGTCAACGCCAGCACTCCGGACTTGACCGCTCCGAGCGCACAACCAAAGCGTCGAGTTCGCTTTGATTGGCCAGCGGGTACGCAGAAGGTGAGCATTACCCGAGGATGACGGGGCACTGCTGTTGAATAGACACAATGTCTGAGCAGGTTGCACAACCTATCTGGAGGCCACTGGCTGACGGGCTCCCGTTTTTTGCTGCGCTCAGCAATGGTAAAAGGTTGCGCTCAGTCTCGGACCTGCTGACCTTGCTAGTCACCTTGCTGCTAGCAGGGTTGTTCGCAGGGCTTTCGGTACCTACATCCGGTTTTGAACAAGCTCTGGTCAACCTGATTGGCACGATTCCGAGCTTCTTAGACGTGCTGTGGCGCCTCGGTGTTGCCTGCCTGCTGCTGTGGGTAGTGGTAATCCTTGTCTCATCGACGGTGCGTTTGCGGGTAGAGGTGCTGGTCGATATTGCTACAGCGCTTGTTGTTGCAGTTGGGCTGGCCTTGGCTTTTTCCCGTCAAATTAACGGCGTGTGGCCGTCATTCTCGCAGGCTGCTTCGGGCGGATCGGCCGGCTCAGTTCCTTTGATTTCTCTGGCTTGCGCCGTTGCCGTTTCTTCGGCAGCCTCACCGCACCTGTCCTTGCCGTTTCGACATTTCGGGCGATGGGTAGTGCTTGTAGCGATGCTCTGTGTTGTCTTGCTCGAGTCCTCAACACCATTTGGTGCACTGCTCAGCCTGTTACTTGGAATCGCTGCTGCGGCAGCAGTGCACCTTGGACTTGGTTCTTCCATGGGTGGTCCAAACCTGACTGGGGTGGGAGTTGCGCTGGCGCAGCTTGGCTTGGAGGTAGATCACCTAGTTGCGGCACCGAGGCAGAGCAGTGGCGTCTTCTTGGCAGACGCAATGAGCCCAACTAGGGGAGCAGTTCATATCAAGGTTTATGGACGAGATGCACGCGACACACAACTGCTCAGCCGCCTCTGGCGGGCAATCTGGTACCGCGGTGCTACCCGTCCGGCTATGACTCGCGAGCAGCAAGTTGAGCATGAGGGATTTGTCACCATGCTGGCGGCAAGTCGCGGCATCGCTGTGCCGCAGGTGCTTGTCGCAGGAATGACTGACTCAGGTGACGCGCTCCTGGCCGTCGCGCAGCGAGGCGACCCGCTCGAGCCGGGGCCAAACGTTGCGGTTGAAAAGATCTGGCAGATTGTGCGCTCACTGCATCAGATCGATTTGGTGCACGGTGCTCTCGATCTCGACAGCTTTGCCGTGATTGGCCAAGAGGTTCTGCTGACTGACTTGTCCACCGTGACGAGTACTGCCTCGCGTGATCAGCAACTCACTGACCTTGCCCAAACCATGGTGGTCACAGCGATTCTTGTCGGCATTGAACGCGCGGCGGTGATCGCTGGTGAGCAACTTGGTGCTGAAGATGTAGAGGAGATGCTGGCCTATGTGCAGGTGCCCGCCCTCGGGCGGGAACTTCGCGAAGACCTCAATGACTCTGGCCTTGGTGTGGAGGCAATGCGCTCAGCCCTAGCAGCAGTCGTGGGCATCGAAGTTCCCGAGATTGCACAACTCCGACGGGTGTCGTTGAAGTCCCTTGTGATGCTGGCGCTGTTGCTGTTAGCGGCTGCTGCAATCATCGTGACGCTGGGCCAGGTCAATATTCCCGACGTAGTGGCAGCGCTGGGATCTGCTCCCGTTGTGGTGGTTTTTGCAGCGGTGCTCGTTGGTCAAACCCCTTTCTTTACTCAAGCTGTGGCAACTCGGGGAGCTTGCCCCCGACCCATTTCCTATGGGCCTGTGGCGCTGCTTCAACTCTCCATCGGGTTTATGGCCCTAGCCGTGCCCTCCACCGCTGGTCGACTCGGACTCGACATTCGCTTCTTTCAGCGCCAGGGAATTCCTGCAGCCTCGGCGTTGTCGATTGCGGCAATTGATGGATTCAGCGGCTTTCTGGTGCAGATCTCGTTGCTTGTACTGACGATCGTTTTCGGACTCGGCCGGGTGGACTTGTCATGGAAGATGCCCACCGGCGGGGGCGCTGATGATCTGACGCTTGTGCTCATCCTTGCGGGGATCGCGATGGTGCTGCTGTGCCTGTTCGCAATGGTCCTTCCCGTGAGCCGCAAACGTATTCTCGCTCGGGTTCGCCCGATGTTTGTTGAGAGCAAACAGACGTTCCGTTCGCTTCGATCCCTGCCGAAACTGCTGCAAATAATTGGTGGGAACTTGGGCAACCAGATCCTCTTTGCTCTCACTCTCGGAATTTGTCTGAGCGCCTTTGGGGGAAGTCTGAACCTTGCCACGCTGCTCGTGATTTATGTATCTGCTGCACTTTTTGGTGGCTTGATGCCGGTGCCCGGAGGAATCGGAGTGATGGAAGCGGCTCTGATGACTGGCTTGATTGCTGCCGGCATCGACACCACGATCGCATCGGCCACTGCGGTGTTGTTCCGACTCGCCACCTTCTACCTGCCGCCGGTTTGGGGTTGGGTCGCGCTTCGTTGGCTGCAACGACATAGCTATCTGTGAGTTGCTGATTTGGAGAGTTGCCGATTCGTGGAGTTTCTGATTCATGGAGTTGCTGGGCAGTCGCAGGGTCCACCTCAGCAGCCCGCTGGCGAAGGAACATAGAGGGGTGAGAAAACCGCACCTCCCGATAGCGCAGAACACCTCGCCTGAGCTCGAGGCCTACATACTTCGCACTGAATCAAAACTTGATTTTGTTGCGTTGCTCACTCTGTGGATTGTCTTGATTCCATTTAGCAGCTTCGGCTCGGGCACGACGGCGTTGATGGTTTCGATTCTGACGAAGTTGGCAGTTTCATTCGTGTTCGCAGTGGATATGTTCCGTCGGGCTCGTTTGGCCCCGCAGCCTTGGACGTATGTCTGGGCGCACCCCATTGGATTACTTGCAATCGGCTTTCCCCCGATACGAGTCCTGTTCAGCATTCGACTGGTCACATCGCTCTTTCGGCGAGGGCACTTGGCCAAGTTTCTTGCCGCGGACTTTGTGCTGCTCGTCAATGGCGCGCTCATCGTCTACTTCTATGAACGAGATTCCGCTGGAGCGAATATCACTAGCCTTGGCGACGCTGCTTGGTGGGCAATCGTTACGGTCACCACAGTCGGCTACGGAGACCTGTATCCGGTAACTGCGGCGGGTCAGATAGCCGCAGGATGTGTCATGTGCATTGGCATTCTGACGCTCGCTGTTATTACAGCGCAGGTTTCGTGGAGTTTCAGCCAGCAAGTGGACGATCGAACTAGGGGATCACGCACTGAGATCCTTGAGCCCGAAGCGGTAGCGGTGGGAACCATTCTTCCTGCGAGTGATCTTGCTGGTCTGCATGGTCGCCTCGACGGCATAGAGGCCGAACTCAAAAAGTTGCTCCGCCAGTATGACCCGACTCGTGACCAGACGCTTGAGGCTATTCAAGACCAAGAAGACTCTTAGCGTTTCTGCTACAAGATTTGGGCCGGGGCCCTAGGAAGACCTTGATTGCAGCGCATCCCAGGCTTCGGTCAGAACCTTGCGAAGCACCGATTCGATGAGCGCGAATTCGGTTTCTCCGGCGATGAGCGGCGGAGATAAAACAATTAACGGTTCGGCTCGGTCGTCGGTTCTACACATCAGGCCCTCTTCAAAGAGGCGCTGCGAGATCAAGCCCTTGAGCAGCCATTTACATTCCTCGACTGAGAATGTCTCGAGGGTGACCGGGTCTCTCACGAGTTCAACTACCTGCAGGTACCCCTCGCCTCGAACATCTCCGACGATAGGAAGATCTTCAAGGCGCCTCAGGTGAGCAGTCAGACCCGACTCGTTGTCCAACACGTTCTGCAGCAGGTTCTCGCGCTTCATGATGTCGATATTGGCGAGCGCAACAGCACAAGAAACTGGGTGGCCGGCAAAGGTGAGGCCGTGCAGGAACATATCGTCCTCGCCCAAGAATGGCTCAGCAAGGGCTTCACTGATCAACATGCCGCCAAGTGGGGAGTAGCCCGAGGTGACGCCTTTGGCAAAGGTGATGATGTCGGGCTGGTACTCGTAACGCTGCGACCCAAACCAGTGGCCGAGGCGGCCAAAAGCGCAGATCACCTCATCCGAAATGAGCAGCACCCCGTAGTGATCACAAATTTCCCTGACTCGTGCGAAATATCCTGGCGGCGGAACGAGCGCGCCACCAGTGTTTTGCACGGGCTCGAGAATCACTGCAGCGACTGTGGATGGGCCTTCCATCTCGATTCGCGTCGCGATGTCATCAGCGCAGCGCAGGCCAAAGGCTTCTAAATCTTTCGCGTCTGGGTCTCTGAAGCCGTTCGTGTTGCGGACTTTGACAGCGCCTGGAACTAGGGGCTCAAACACGGTCTTGATTGCGGGGAGACCGGTAATCGAGAGCGCGCCCATGGTCGACCCGTGATACGAGAGATAGCGAGAGACGATTTTGGTTCGGGATGGCTGTCCAATTTGGGCGAAGTACTGCCGTGCAAGTTTCCATGCTGACTCGACAGCCTCGCTGCCACCGGTGGTAAAGAAGACTCGGTTCAGGTCTCCTGAGGATAAGGCTGCTAGTTCCGCGGCCAGTTCAAGTGCTGGTTCTGTTCCGTAGGACCAAATCGGAAAGTAAGCGAGTTTCTCTGCCTGCTTGGCGGCAGCCTCTGCTAGCTCCTTGCGCCCGTGTCCCACCTGAACGGTAAACAATCCAGATAGACCGTCTAGATAGCGCTTGCCGGACTGGTCAAAGACGTAGCACCCCTCGCCGCGCATGATGACGGGCAAACGTTGCTCCTCAATCGGAGATAACTGACTGAATTGACCCCATAAGTTGGACATTGCTTCGACCGTCCTGACACGAGAATTTTTCTGACTACTAATCTATGCCCTCGGAACACGTTCATTATCCTCGCGTAACGGGTAGTTTCTTGCGATGGCAACTATTGATGCAGGGCACAAACGCTCGTTGCCGTTTTTGAACGGGATTCTGCCGCTCAATCGCAAGCAGATGCCAACTGACTTGTTAGCTGGAGTGACGCTTGCAGCGCTTGGCATTCCAGAGGTGATGGGATACGCAAAGATCGCCGGCATGCCCGTGATTACGGGGCTGTACACCATCCTGATTCCGATTGCGGTTTTCGCAATCTTGGGCTCATCTCGGCACCTTGTAGTTGGTGCCGATTCCGCCACTGCCGTCATTCTCGCAGCCGGACTCGTTGGCTTAG
This sequence comes from Actinomycetes bacterium, assembly GCA_037141255.1. Taxonomy (GTDB): domain Bacteria; phylum Actinomycetota; class Acidimicrobiia; order Acidimicrobiales; family Microtrichaceae; genus IMCC26207. The sequence goes on from JBAXCX010000009.1 coordinate 25,045, forward strand.
CTTCCGTCGGATCTCCGCAGTACGTCGCGTTGGCGGGGCTTGCGGCGCTTATGACTGGTGTTGTGTTGATCGTCGCCCGACTGATCCGGCTCGGGTTTCTGGCCGATTTTCTGAGCCGGAGTGTGCTGATTGGCTTTCTGACCGGCGTTGGAATCCAAGTGGCTATGGGCCAGGTAGGTGCGATGTTTGGCGTGCCGAGCGGAACGGGTGGCTCGATCCACAAGCTACTCGGCACGTTGGCAAACTTGGGGCAAACCAATATGGCAACGCTGGCAGTTTCGGCAACCGTTCTGGTAGTCATCCTTGGCAGTGCCAAGATCAATAAGCGGATTCCAGGTGCGTTGATTGCGATTGTGGGCGCCATTTTGGTGAGTTGGAACCGTGACCTGTCCGCGGACGGGGTAAGCACGATTGGAAAAGTTCCTGGCGGCTTGCCCTCATTTGGCATGCCAGATGTGAGTTGGTCTGATCTCGCGCCGCTCACAGCCACGGTTGGGGCAATCGTGCTTGTCGTGTTGGCTCAGAGCGCCGCAACCTCTCGTGCCTATGCAGCCAAGTACGAGGAGGAGTTCTCGGAGAATGAAGACTTGGTTGGCCTCGGCGTAGCAAACCTTGCTGCTGGTCTTTCCGGAGCCTTCGTGGTCAACGGCAGTCCTACCAAGACCCAGATGGTTGACGGGGCCGGGGGTCGAAGCCAGATATCTCAGCTCAGTACAGCCTTTGTGGTGCTCATCGTGTTGCTCTTCTTGACGGGTCCGCTGCAGTACCTGCCCAATGCAGTGCTTGCCTCGGTGGTGTTTCTGATCGGCGTGGAATTAGTCGACGTGGCAGGAATGCGCGGAATTTGGAAGGTTCGCAAAGATGAGTTCACGATTGCGGCGGTGACAGCGGCAGTGGTGGTGGTTGTGGGCGTTGAGCAGGGCGTTATCTTGGCCATTGTGTTGTCAATCTTGGATTATGTGCGCCGCGGCTATCGGCCGAACATGTCATTGATGAGTATCGGCAAAGAGGGCAACCTCCACGCAAGCCCCGTGTCTGAACACACCCTCGCCGCTCCCGGGCTGATTGTGCTTCGCTTTGCAGCCGACTTATTTTATGCGAACGCAAATGGCTTCTCCATGCAGGTGCTTGAACTGGCTGGAACGCCCGATGTCAATTGCATTTGCCTGGATGCCAGTGGAATTGGCGATGTTGACTACTCAGGTTGGAAGACCCTGAAAGAGTTGCGCTCCACACTTGAGCAGCGTGAGGTGAGATTGGTCTTTGCTGATGTTCAGCCAAGCGTCCGAGCCGAGATGGACCGCTACGGCATTTCCGAAGCTGCGGGCGAGGGTTCCTTCTTTAACTCAGTCAGCGAGGCAATCCAGAGCAGCGAACCTGATGCAAACTCCTAAGCAACCCGGAGAGTGGAAGGTTCTCCCCGGGAGCGCCATTGAGCCAGCCGAAGTGATCTTGAATTCCCCCGACCTGGTGGTTTGCGTTGATCCAGAGTTCAGAATTGAGGGGGTGGGCGGAGACTCAGAGTCATTCTTGGGCATAGCAGCAGAGGAACTGCTTGGACGACCTGCGCTGGAGTTGATTCACGTTGATGATCGCGACCGTGTCATGGCAAACATGAAGCGCTTTGCGGATGGCCAAGAGACCTATCGACCCGAGCTTCGACTGCTACACAGCAGCGGGCAAGCGGTTGTGGTCGAGATAGTCGGCCGGAGGCTGAGCCGCCCAGATGGCACCCACTTTTTGCTGGTGGCTCGCCGGCAACTTGGACTTGGTGTTCGTCAGGTTGCCGATGACATCGGAATCGGAATCCTGCGCTGCGATCCGCACGGCGAGATTCATGAATCTAATGCTGCTGCATCGGTGCAACACGGCTACGAAGGCGAGGAGCTCTTCGGGCGAATTCAAGACCTGAGTGTGCAGGTGCACGGCCACCCTGAGGACTGCGTGGATGCGAAGTTGCACCCTGCGCTGCGATACCTCAAAGATGACGGCATCTCCTCGCAGGTAGCCACGATTATTGGTCGCGATGGGGTACCTCGGGTGATCTCCTTCGATGGCCGCCGAGTGAAATATCGCGAGGACGGAACCCCAGGAATCATCATGTTGCTCCGGGACGTAACCGAAATGCATCAGATGCAACAGGAGCTGTACCTGCGTTCCACCCGCGATGACCTGACCGGCTTGCTCAAACGATCAACCTTCATCCAAGCAGCAGAGTCACTACTAGAAGCCACAATTCAGCAGTCGGGCGGAAGCTCATTCTTCGGGGTGCTCTTTTGCGATATCGATCGGTTCAAGTCCATCAATGAACGCCATGGTCATGGTGAAGCGGACCGCTTCCTTGCCCAGCTCAGCGCCGACCTTGCTCAACTCGGCACCAACACTGCTCAACTCGGCACCAACACTGCTCAACTCGGCACCAACATTGAAGCATCCCTGAGCGCAGGTGGTGCCACCAGCATTCACCTAGGAAGAATCGGTGGGGATGAGTTTGCACTCGCAGTTCAGTGCACTGACCGAGCTGAGTTCGATCGGTTGGCCGCTGGATTCAGGGCCTCGGTTCAGCGCACGGCGCTCGCAACCTTGCATGTTCTAGTGACTGCCAGCGTGGGTGTTGCGGTGTTCGATCCAGAGGCGGGTCAGACTGTAGGAGAGCTCCTTGACGAGGCCAACGCAGTGCTGCGGTTGGCAAAGAGCGCTGGACGCGACCAGATTCTCCACTGCGATGCGAGTCTGCGGGCTGTTCGCAGTGAACAGAAGCGACTCGAAGGCGTGTTGCGCGCTGCGCTAAGTGCTGGCCGAATCGAGTACGCCCTGCAACCGGTAGTTGACCCTTACACGGGCATGATCAGCGGAGCCGAGGCCTTGGCCCGACTGAGGGATGACAATGGCAGATTGGTCCCTGCCGCCGCATGGATCGAGGTGGCGGTCAGCGCTGGGCTGTCAAGCGCTGTCGATGCTGCAGTGGTTGAGCCCGTCATGGCCCTACTCGGTTCACTTGTTGGGCGTTGCCCTCGCGGTCTACCCGTTATCGGGGTTAATTTGTCCGACACATCGCTTGCTCGTCCAGATCTTGCGGACTGGATCTTTTCACTGCTTGAGAAGTACAAGGTTGATCCGCTGGCCTTCCTAGTCGAGGTGCCCGAACTTGTCCTTCCTGTGATTCGCGAGCGCGCGGCCGAGGCCTTGAGGCAATTTCGTGAAAAGGGCCTGTGGCTAGCTGTTGATGATTTCGGGTCGGGGTATGCCTCGTTTAATGAAGTGCGAGATCTGCCGTTGGATACCCTCAAGATCGACCGGTCATTCCTCACTGAGCAACGTGACTCGGCCGACTACATCATTCTGCGAACTGCGCTCGAGATGACCCACGCGCTGGGGTGCCGGAGCGTGGCAGAAGGTGTTGAGACCCAAGCGGAACTCGATGTGGTGATGGATCTCAAAGTTGACTATGTGCAGGGCTATCTCTTTGCCCGCCCGATGCCCCCTGACGAGTTCGTTACACTCCTGCTGGCTGATCGCCCGCTGGCACCACAGAGAGTTGAACCCAGATGAAGATCAAATTCGGTACACCCGAGGCAGGCGACACTTCGGAGCCATCAACGGCGCCGGACGCGGCGGCCTGGGTCCTTGTCACATTGATCTTGGTGGCGGCCGTTGCCAACTTGAACCTAGCTGTGGCCAACGTGGCGCTTCCCGACATCGGCACGGCCTTCAACGCCTCACAGACCCAACTTAATCTGGTGGCCATCGGGTATTCGCTGGGCCTTGCCGCCTCGGTGATTTATCTGGGTGCCCTGGGGGATCGTTACGGTAGGAAGTTAATGCTGGTTCTGGGTATCGGATTGTCGATTCCCGCCTGTCTGCTTGCAGCCCTTGCGCCAACCATTCAAGTGTTGTTTGTGGCGCGACTAGTAGGTGGACTTTCAGCCGGCATGGCCTTTCCGACCACGCTCGCACTCATCACGGCGCTGTGGTCCGGTCCGGCTCGGACCAAGTCGATTGCTTTGTGGTCTGGCGTGGGTGGTGCGCTCTCGGCATTAGGTCCGCTGATTGCGGGATTCTTGTTGCAGTATTTCTACTGGGGCTCGGTCTTCTTAGTGACGTTGCCCCTCGCCGCGGTTGCGCTCGTGATGGCGTGGAAGTTTGTTCCAGCCCATGTGAACGAGGACCCTGACCCGGTAGACAACTTGGGTGGAATTCTCTCTATTGTCATGGTGGGTGCGCTGGTACTGGCAATCAACTTTGCCGCCGTACCAAATGCTGCAGCCCTAGCTGCTGGACTGGCAGTTTTGGCGGTTGCTGCGGGGATTGCGTTCGTGATCCGTCAGCGCCGAGCCAAGGTGCCGCTGTTTGATCTTCACATAGCTGGACGCCAAATCTTCTGGGTTGCAGCGGTGGCCGGAATTGTGGTGTTTGGTTCTCTGATGGGCGCCATGTTCATCGGGCAGCAGTTCCTGCAGAACGTGCTCGGATACTCCACGCTGGCCTCAGGTGCCTCAATCCTACCTGCAGCAATTGCGATGGTCATTGTTGCACCGCGATCGGCCAAACTCATTACTCGTCACGGGTCGCGGTTTACGCTTCTACTGGGGTATTTCTTCTGCTTGCTGAGCTTCTTGACCATGTTGTTGCTGTGGAATGAGGACAGCGCCTTTTGGGAAGTCGGATTGGCATACGCCCTCGTCGGCGTGGGAGTTGGACTTGCTGGCACTCCGGCCTCTCACTCTTTGACGGGTTCAGTGCCCGTAGATCGCGCTGGAATGGCATCAGGTACTGCAGACCTGCAGCGAGATTTGGGTGGGGCCATCATGCAGTCCATTTTGGGTGCCTTGCTCACCATCGGTTATGCAACAGCATTCGCTGCCGCTATCACAACGGCAGAATCATCGAGTCAGCAGCAGATCAGCGACCAAGTTCAGTCCGAATTAGAAAAGTCCTATTCGAGTGCAGAGGCGGTGGCGGCGCAGTATCCCCAGTACGCCACGCAGATCACTTCCGCGGCAAAAACCTCGTTCATTCAAGGCCAAGACTGGGCGTACGCTGCTGGCAGCATCGCCATTGTTCTGGGCTTTCTTCTGGTGTACTTCAAGTTTCCCAAGACTGACCGAGAAACAGAATTGCTTGAGCAGTACCAGCAAGAAGATACTTCTGCTGCATGCTGATTCGCCTGTTGCGCACTTTTCTTGTTCGCTACAAACGGCCGTTGCTCGCAGTAGTAATCCTGCAGTCCGTGCAGACCGCCGCTGCGCTGTCGCTTCCGGCATTGAATGCAAAAATTATCGATAACGGCGTTTTGACTGGCAACACGAAGTACATCGTGACGGTGGGCGCACTGATGTTGCTGCTCACTTGTGTGCAGGTGGCTTTTGCAATTGGCGCGGTTTACTACGCATCTGCGGCGTCTATGGGGTTTGGGCGCGACGTGCGACAAGGACTATTTCGTCAGGTCCTGGGGTTCTCGACTCAAGAAGTCGCCAGATTTGGATCGCCTTCGCTGATTACGAGAATCACGAACGACGTACAGCAAGTGCAGATGCTGGTCCTGATGTCTTGCACGCTGCTCGTGACTGCACCGATCACCATTGTGGGCGGGACGATTATGGCTGTGCGCGAGGACGGGCCACTTTCGTTGCTCCTCTTGGTGAGCGTTCCAGCTTTGGTGATCAGCGTGGGCCTGGTGGTGGTGCGTCTGGTACCGCAGTTCGCGGTCATGCAGGTGCGCATCGATCGGGTGAATCAAGTGCTCCGCGAGCAGATCACCGGCATGCGTGTTGTGCGCGCGTTTGTGCGCGAGCCCTACGAGGCCAAGCGGTTCGGCGAGGCAAACAGTGACCTGACCGCTACCTCGCTGCGCGCAGGTCGTCTGATGGCGTTCATGTTTCCCGCGGTGATGTTTGTGCTGAACGCCTCCAGCGTTGCTGCTATCTGGCTGGGTGCAAACCGAATCGGTTCGCGAGATATGCAGATTGGCGCGCTGATTGCGTTCTTGACTTATCTCGTGCAGATTTTGATGTCGGTGATGATGGCAACGTTTGTGGCAGTCATGGCACCACGGGCCTCTGTGTGCGCGGACCGAATCCAAGAGGTACTCGACACCGACTCCACCGTAGTTGCAGCGGTCACGCCCATCCGAAGCTTGTCCGCTCAGGGCTCGCTGGAGTTCAGCCAAGTTGGGTTTAGCTATCCGGGAGCCGAACTGCCGGTGCTGACCGATATTTCATTCACGGCTGCGGCGGGAACCACCACGGCCATTATCGGCAGCACCGGATCTGGCAAAACAACGCTGGTCAACTTGATCCCCAGATTGTTTGACGCCACATCTGGAGTGGTGTCCCTTGCTGGGGTGAACGTGTCAGAACTCGAACCGGAATTGCTCTGGTCGCGGATCGGCCTCGTGCCGCAAAGGCCTTACTTGTTCTCGGGAACCGTTGCGACCAACCTGCGCCACGCCGACCCCGAGGCAACCGATGAGGATCTCTGGAAGGCCCTCGAGATTGCCCAAGCTCGCTCCTTTGTCGAGCAGATGCCCGGGGGCCTTGATTCGGTAATCACTCAGGGTGGAACCAATGTGTCAGGTGGGCAACGGCAACGCTTAGCGATTGCCCGAGCCTTGATCAGAAAGCCAGGGGTGTTTCTCTTTGATGATTCATTCTCGGCCTTAGACCTTGTTACGGATGCTCGCGTGCGGGCAGCTTTGGCCCCAGTTACTCAAGATGCTGTGATGATCGTGGTTGCACAGAGGGTGTCAACCATTGTGGCTGCCGATCAAATTCTGGTCCTTGAAGATGGCCAACAAGTTGGCCTTGGCAACCACCAGGAACTTCTTGCTGAGTGCCCCACGTATGTGCAGATTCTTGCCTCCCAGATGGCTGAGGAGGACGCGGCGTGACGAATCAGACCGAAGGCACAGAGGGTTCTGACCCAGCCGAAGATGCTGCCCGTACTGCTGCCGGTGCTGCCGCGATGGCACGGGATCGAATCAACGAAATTGAGCGCGAACTTCCCTCAGATGACGCGCTCGAATCCATCCGGCCACCGGTATCCGATAACCGCTCCGTCAGCAATCGATTTGCCAGCGCCGGCATGCCAGCCGAGAAGCCCAAGGATTTTAAGAACTCCACAAGTCGCCTGTTCGCTCAACTGAAGCCCCAGCGGCTTGGCATGGTTGTAGTCGTGCTCCTCGCTGTTGGCAGCGTGACGCTGTCCGTCATCGGGCCAAAAATGCTGGGGGGCGCGACAAACATCATCGTGGATGGTGCGATGGGCAGCGAAGGCATTGACTATTCAAAGCTGCATCGTCTGCTCGCTGCGGTACTCATGCTCTACGTGGCCTCGGCGCTGATGGCCTACGCCCAGGCCTATCTGTTGGCCGGCGTAGTGCAGGCCACGATGCAACGAATGCGCAGTGAGGTTGAGAACAAACTGCATCGCTTGCCGCTTGGTTATGTAGACAGTCAGCCGCGCGGCGACCTGCTCAGCCGGGTGACCAATGACATCGACAACGTGGCGCAAAGCATGCAGCAGACGCTGAGTCAGATGCTCACCTCTGTGCTCACCATTGTTGGCGTGATGATCATGATGTTCACCATCTCTCCGCTCCTAGCAATCGTTGCCTTGGTCACCGTTCCCGCCTCGCTCTACACGGTCAAACTTATTGCCGCTCGGTCGAAATCAAGATTCGTCTCGCAATGGACACACACCGGAACGCTCAACGCTCAAGTTGAAGAGGCCTTTACCGGTCATGCCCTCGTGAAAGTGTTTGGCCGCACCGCAGATGTTGAACAGTCCTTTAGCGAACAAAACGAGCAACTGTTTGAGGCAAGTTTTGGCGCTCAGTTCATCTCTGGGACGATTCAACCGGCGATGATGTTTTTCGGCAACCTCAACTACGTGGTCATAGCTGTAGTCGGTGGAGTCGAAGTCACCCGGGGGCTCATGACGATCGGTGGAATTCAGGCATTTATCCAGTACTCCCGGCAGTTCACTCAGCCCCTTACCCAGCTAGCTTCCATGGCAAACGTCTTCCAATCTGGGGTGGCCTCGGCGGAGCGAGTGTTCCAACTCCTCGATGCACCAGAACAAGTAGCAGAGGTGGCTGGGACCGAGCCTGAGTCAGAAGAAGCAGCCGTGATGGGTGCGTCAGCGGGGCGCGTGGAGTTTGAAAACGTCAGCTTCTCTTACCTAGCCGAGCGGCCGTTGATTCAACACTTGTCACTCATCGCGGAGCCGGGGCAAACAATTGCAATCGTCGGCCCGACCGGGGCAGGTAAGACCACGCTCGTCAATCTCATTATGCGTTTTTACGAATTAAACGAGGGAGTGATCCGTTTAGACGGAACCGACATTTCACAAATGCCGCGCGCCGACCTGCGATCGAAAATCGGAATGGTGCTCCAAGACACGTGGATGTTTGGCGGAACGATTCGCGAAAATATTGCGTACGGCAATCTCGAGGCCACAGAGGAACAGATTGTGGAGTCGGCTAGCGCTACCTATGTTGACCGCTTTGTGCGTTCCCTTCCAGCGGGCTACGACACAGTGGTCGACGACGAGAACGGCAGCATGAGTGCCGGCGAAAAGCAACTGCTGACGATTGCGCGTGCGTTCTTAGCCGATCCTTGCATTCTGATTCTGGATGAAGCAACAAGTTCTGTTGATACTCGCACCGAGGTGTTGATCCAGAACGCGATGGCTGCACTGAGGTCGAATCGCACCAGCTTTGTGATTGCCCACCGGCTTTCTACCATCCGAGATGCCGACATCATCTTGGTGATGGAGGCCGGCCAAATTGTTGAACAGGGAAGTCACGAGCAACTCCTTGCAGAAAATGGTGCCTACTTCCGGCTCTATAACTCCCAGTTTGCTGCCGCCATCGCAGAGGTTGCGTAGCGCGGCATTTTGAAAAAGAATGCACGCGGTTCAGTTCTGGGGTTGACTAGGCGGGCAAGTATCAAACTGATAACTCTTGCGCGCCGATGATTGAGGAGCATTACCCGTGACCGAGGACGAGAGCACTGCAAGCGATGATCCACTCGTGATCAATGGTGACGGAACCCCCGAGGGGGACCCAACCGCTAGTGACGCACCTGCAGTGACTGCCAGTAGCAACGAGAGCGCTCAGCAGGAACTGGACCGCTTGCGGGCCGAGAATGCCCGCTTGCACAACCAGATCGAGAAAGTCAGTGCCGCTACCTCATCAAAGCGAACGCTCCGAAGCCGTGGCATTCTGTCGATCTCGCTCGTGGTTCTCGGTGCGTTGTTGTTGCCGCTCGCAGCGCTGACGGTCTGGACTCGCAATCAGGTCCTCGACACCGACCGCTACTTGCAAACCGTTGCGCCGCTCTCGAATGACCCAGCAGTTGTTGATGCGCTGAGCAATCGAATTAGCACCGCTCTCGAAAATCAGCTCGATATCAAGGCCGTAGTTGAGGAAAAGCTTCCGGATAACCTGAAGGTCCTTGCCACACCGATTGCGTCCGGGGCAGACAGTCTGATCGGGACCGTCACCTCGAAGGCACTCAATTCCAAGCAGTTCGACACCATTTGGCTTACCGCCAACAAGGACGGCCACGAAGCACTTGTGGCTCTGCTCACGGGCAAGCAAGGCAAAGTGCTCGACACCGAAAACGGCAAGGTAGTGCTCTCCCTTAAGCCTATCGTCGAGCAAATTCTTGCTGGAATCGACGAGAAGTTTGGTCTGGATATCTCGTCGAAGGTCCCAGCTGACAAAATCGATATTAAGTTCACCCTGATTGACTCACCGCAACTGGCATCGCTGCAGAGTTTGATTAAGTGGCTCAACGCGCTCACTTGGGTCATGGTGCTCTTGGCATTGGGCTGCTTCATTGGAGCAATCTTTGCCGCACCGAAGCGCCGAAAGGGAGTGCTTCGCGTTGGTATCGGGGTGGTGATTTCCATGACGATCACGCTGTTGGCACTCTCGTTTGCTCGGTCTGCCTACATTGCGAATCTTCCGCACGGCGTCAATACCGCAGCTGCCACCTCGGTTTTCGACACGTTGACCAGGTTTGTGGTGCAGGCCTTCAGAGTCCTGTTCGCCATTGGCGCCGTGATGCTGGTTGCGGCCTGGGTTGCTGGTCCCTCTGGGGCGGCAACTTGGATTCGTAGCCTCTGGAACCGCCTGCTCGGCCGTGGCGGAGCAGGAATTGGCAACAACGTTGATCTTGGACCTGTTCCGAAATGGGTTGCTGCGCATCTGACCGCAATACGCGTGGTGATCCTTGGGATTGCAGTTCTGGTGCTGGTCCTGTGGAGCCGTCCCACTGGCAAGGTTGTGTTGCTTATCGCTGTGCTTGCTTTGATTCCGCTGGCCTTGGCCCAGTTGCTGGCAAACAGTGCAGCCCCACCTCATGCTGCTATCGAGCCGGCCGATGAGCAGGCTGACCCAGCGCTGGACTCGGCTTCTGAGTCCGAGGATGAATCAGGCCCAGATGACGGCCCCGATGAAGAGGAAGTCGCAGACAAAGAACTGGTCTAATGGTTGAATCCCGCAGCCCTGCAAGGTAACCTCGGAATCAAGGTAAACGGTGTTCATCTTGGGCGGAACGAGGGGTAAAATGGGTCGTCTAGGCAGTTTTTTCAGCATCGCTCCCGCAGCACTGCTCTGCTGCTCTCTGCTTGGGTTGACGGCATGTAGTGAAGATCGCAGTAGCAGCGCAGAGCAGGGATCAGAAACTACTGCTGTTCTGACTGACCTGTGCAACACCCCCGACCTGGTTGCGTGTGCGGCGGCCTCGTCGATTTCTGCTCAGGTGCCAGCCAAAGTCACCAAGGCAGTTGGCGAACCGCTCGTGCTGGGAATGATCAATCAAGAGAACACACCCGTTGGATCATTTCCCGAGTTGAGCCAGGGTGTGCAAGCAGCGATTGATTTCGTCAATGCTCAGCTTGGTGGGGTCGACGGCCGACCGGTGCAACTCGAGGTCTGCAACACCAAGTTCTCTGCCGAGGGGTCCACAAGTTGCGCTCAGCAGTTCGCTACGGAAGGAGTCCCAGCGGTTCTTGGCGGGATTGACGTTTTTGGAAATGGTATTGACCTGCTCGCCGAAAACAAGATCCCCTTTATTGGTGGAATTCCTGTCAGCACCCAGTCAATGACTGCTCCAAATTCGTTTCAGTTTAGCGGTGGTTCTTGGGGTGCGATGGTTGCATTTGCCGACTACGCCGCAACGCAGTTGAAAGCTAAGTCGGTAGCGATTTTATATGGGGATTTTGGCTCGGTTGCCGACGGCGCAAACTATGGCAAGCAGACCCTAGAAAAACTTGGAGTTCAACAAGTCCAGATGGTGCCCTACCCAATTCTCGAGACCGATCTGAGTTCAGCTATCCAAGCGGCTGCAGCAGGTAACCCAGATGCCATAATCCTGCTCACTGCCGACACCGGATGCACAACCGCATTTGAAGGGATGGCCACGATTGGGTTGAAGGCGCAAGCCTTTTATACGGGGGCCTGCGCTGCGCCGAAGATTATTGAGGGTGTTCCCGCAGCCGATTCTGAGCACGCGATCTTCAATGTCGAAGGGCCAATCAGCCGAACAAACCCAGACCCAGACACGAACTTGTACAACGCCGTGATTGCCCAATATGGCAATGGTCTCGATGCAATTGGTGCCGCAACGGTCACGTTCAGGGCGTTCATGAATCTCTATGTGGTGCTCAGTGAACTCGGTGCTGACGGCATCAGTGCCGACGCAGTGACAATGGCGTTACGAGGCAAAGTCGATGCGTCAAGTTTTATGGGTCACCCGTATACCTGTAACGGTAAACAGTTCAAGGGTCTGCCCGCAGCTTGCGCGCCGCAGCAGATGCTCGGCGAAATGACTGATCGACAACTCAACCAGGTCGGAAGTTGGGTTGATGTTGGCAAGATCTATGGGATGGGCTGAAGCACTCCTGTGATCGGAGAGTATTCGGGATACGTCCTTGCTGGCCTTGGCGGAGGTGCGGTTGTTGCCGCGCTTGCTCTGGGGCTCGTGCTGACGAATCGCGCTACAGGGGTCATTAACTTCGCCTTCGGTGCGATGGGGATGTACATCGCATTCGCGTACTTTCAGTTTCGAGACAACGGCGATCTGATTCTTCCCGTCATCGGAATTCCGTCCAGAATCCACTTGCTTGAGACTCCCACGATCTTCACCGCCTTGTTGGTGGCAGTGGCCCTCTCAGCAATCTTGGGCGCTGCTACCTACTGGTTGGTGTTTCGCCCACTCCGACGGGCTCCGGCTCTAGCGAGTGTGGTTGCCTCTCTTGGATTGATGCTGTACCTGCAAGAGGTTGTTCGCCTGAACTTCCCCACCGGTAGTGCAGCCACAGTGGTGCGTCTCGGGGTGCTTCCCGAGCAACCCGTCCGCTTTTTGGGTACCGCAGTCACTGCCAACCGATTGTTGTTGGTTTTGTTCGTAATTCTGGCCACCGTGTGTCTTACTGCGTTGTTTCGGTTCACCAGATTTGGTTTGCAGACCAGGGCAGCAGCGGGAAGCCAGAAAGGTGCCATGCTGATTGGAATCTCACCCGATCGCATCGGCCTGATCAACTCGATGGTCGCCACCGTCATTGCAGGCATAGCGGTCATCCTGATAGAGCCAATCTCCGGACTTGATCCAATCGCCACCTCGTTGCTGGTGTTGCCTGCATTGGCAGCTGCCTTGCTGGGGGGGTTGAGTTCCTTCACGGTTGCAACCTGCGCCGGTCTTGGAATCGGGATGCTGCAGTCGCTCATTTTGGGCTACACGGTGCGACCGAGTACCTCGTGGATTCCGGACTGGTTGCCCCGCACTGGTCTGCAACAAGCTATTCCCGTCATCGTTGTTCTGATTGCTTTGGTCTGGCGAGGAGATGCGCTTCCTGATCGGGCGTACTTGGTTGATAAGCGACTTCCCTCTTCTCCGACTCCCAATCACGTCACGCTGTGGACTGTGGGTTTTGTGTTGGTGACCTCGGTGGCGTTGCTGAACTTTGATGCGTTGCACCGGCAGGCCTTGATCGTGACCATGGTGAGCGCTTTGCTGGCTCTGTCTGTGGTGGTGATTTCGGGCTATGTGGGGCAAATCTCATTGGCTCAGCTCGCGTTTGCGGGTGTTGCCGGATTCACGGTTATCAACCTTGGGAACGACGGGTTCCCCTTTCCGGTAGCAGTGCTCGCGGCAACCCTCGTTGCCACGCTGGTGGGCGTGATTGTGGCGTTGCCAGCGGCGCGAGTGCGTGGAATGAGTCTGGCCATTGCAACACTTGCAATGGCAGTGGCCCTTGAACAACTGGTGTTATCGAGCGATGCGTTTTCTGGTGGAGTGGCTGGTCGGTCGGCGCCACGGCCAGTGCTGTTCGGAGTGGACTTTGGAATTTCGGCTCCAGGCGCAGATAACTTTCGGCCGATCTTCGGCTTCTTCACGCTTGCCGTGCTCACGTTGAGTTGTTTGATGGTCTCAAACCTTCGCAGGAATCGCACTGGGCTGCGTTGGCTAGCAGTCCGATCGAATGAGCGGGCTGCTGCTGCTGCTGGCATCAATGTGAGCAGATCAAAGATCGGGGCTTTCGCAGTTTCCTCCTTTATTGCTGGTCTAGCTGGGGTTCTACTGGCCTATTCCACCTCAACTCTCTCTACGAACTCGTTTATGGTGATCGGCGCTTTGGTGGCTTTGGCGCTGACCTATCTCGGCGGAATCGCAAGCATCGGTGGGGCGCTGATCGCAGGATTGTTGGCTCAGGCCGGGATCTTTACTTTGCTTGCTAACGGGGGAGCAGACGGGCAGGCCGGAACCTATGTGTTTGCCTTGAGTGGGCTCGCTCTCATCGTTATGGCGATTTTTGCGCCCGACGGAATCACAGGAGCGTTCCGAAAGGGGATTCAGAGTTTGCGTGGCGCTGTATCGCAGGGTGCGTCAAGAGGGTCCGGTCTGCTAGCAGATTCTGCAGGCAGCAGCGGGGCGACCAACCAGGGAGCGGGATACCATGACTGAACCCATTTTGCGGGTTCGCGATCTGAGCGTTCGCTACGGCGGGGTTTTGGCACTCAGCTCAGTCAGTTTCGAGGTTGAAAAGGGAAGCATCGTTGGATTGATCGGGCCGAATGGTGCCGGGAAGACAACCTGTATCGATGCGCTCAGTGGTTTCACCACACCGAGTGAGCGTAACCCGGCCTTTACCTGTATCAGTTTTATGAACCGCTCAATCGACCGTTGTTCGCCACAGGCACGGGTTCGCTTGGGCTTTGCTCGAACCTTTCAGTCGCTCGAACTGTTCGACGATCTGACGGTGCGAGACAACCTGCGTGTTGCTGCAGCCTCACCCACCTGGATCTCTACGGTCACCGACGCGTTGTGGCCAAAACGAAAGACTGACGAAGCCGTTGACCAGACTCTGAAGATGATTGGTCTTGAATTTCATGCAGATGACAGGCCAGAACAGTTGTCTAACGGGCAGCGACACCTCGTAGCTGTTGGCCGGGCATTAGTTGCAAAGCCAAGTTTGTTGTTACTTGATGAGCCAGCAGCCGGACTCGATCCTGCTGAAACACTCGAGCTTGCAAACTTACTGAGATCACTGCCCGATTTAGGCGTGAGCGTGTTGTTGGTGGATCACGATATGAGTTTGGTTCTTGGTGTTTGTGATCAGGTGCATGTTCTGGATTTTGGAACAGTCATTGCGAGCGGAACCCCCGAGAAGATCAGATCTGATCCGTTGGTTGTCTCTGCGTATCTTGGGCGGGCCGCTTCAGAGGAGGGTTCATGACTACAACCAACCCTGTCTCTACTGCAGTTCCCCTCTTGCGGTGCGCTGGTGTTGTTGCCGGCCACGATGGTGTGGCAGTGGTGAAAGATTTGGACCTTGATGTTGGCCAAGGCGAGGTTGTTGCCCTGCTTGGCGCAAATGGTGTGGGCAAGACCACGATCTTGCTGAGCATCTCGGGGTTGATTCCGTTGCTTGGCGGCACCATCGAGTTGTTTGGTCAAGATCTTTCAGCCACGCGACGCAACAGGTTTGGTTTTCCCAGGCGTTCCTCAAGAGCGAAACAGGTAGTTGATCGCGCACGTGCTGGAATTTCCCACGTTCCAGAGGATCGAGCGCTGTTCTTTGATCTCACGGTGCGTGAAAACCTCTGCCTAGCTGCAAGGCCAAAACCTGCGAACCAGCAGGACCCGGGCAGTGAGGACTCAGGCGTTGAGCACCCAGGCGTTGAGCACCCAGGCGTTGAGCACCCAGGCGTTGAGGGCCTAGGCGTTGAGACCCCAGAATTACAGGTGGCTGCTGAGTCTCTCGCTCCGTCTGACTCGGCCGAGTTGCTGGAGCAGGTGCTGGAGTATTTCCCTGCTTTAGTTGGCCTACTAGATCAACCCGCTGGGGTTCTTTCGGGTGGTCAACAACAGATGCTGGCGATTGGCCGAGGTTTGATGAGTCAGCCCAAATTGTTGATGGTCGACGAGTTGAGTCTTGGGCTTGCTCCCATTTTGGTGGAACAACTTCTTCCCGTGCTTCGAAGCATTGCGAAAGCAACTGGTATTGGAGTATTGATCGTGGAGCAACATGTGCACCTAGCGCTTGCAGTATCTGATCGGGCATATCTGCTGAGGCGCGGCAAAGACACCGTCTCGGGCACTTCAGCTGAGCTTGCGGCCCGGGCGGATTTAGTGGAAGCCGGGTATTTCGGCGACTAAATAGTTGGCTGGCTGGCTAAAGAACTGGCTAGCGAGCTGGTTCGTTATGGGCCTGCTGATCTGCTGGCTTGCTGGTCTGCGCCGGGCTGGTCTGCGCCGGGCTGCGGCGGGGATCGGTGTTAGGGGCATGTTTATGGGCTGGGTTTGCCGTT
>JBAXCX010000010.1:0-39122 GCA_037141255.1 Actinomycetes bacterium
GCTGCCGCAGCCCGAGACTCGGCAGGTTTGCGAGACTCGGCAGGTTTGCCAGACTTGGCAGGTTTGCCAGACTTGGCAGGTGTGACGGTACTCGTAACGGCAGGTGGCACGCGAGAGCCGATCGATCCCGTGCGTTACATCGGGAATCGATCCTCCGGAAAGCAGGGACACGCGCTAGCGGAAGAAGCACTAGCTCGCGGAGCAGTCGTTACCCTGGTGACCACCGCTCAGCTAGCAACAAGTGACGGCATGAACGTTATTTCTGTTGAGACGGCTCAAGAAATGTATGACGCCGTGATGAGCAGATCTGCTAGCTCAGATGTGGTCATTATGGCTGCGGCGGTGGCTGATTTTGCTCCGAGCACGATCGCACCCGAGAAGCTCAAGAAGCGAGATGGTGCCCCCGTGTTGGAAATGCACCCCACGGCAGACATTCTGGCTGCGCTAGGGTCCTTCAAGCTCCCGCAGCAGACCCTCGTCGGGTTTGCTGCAGAAACCCGAGACGTTCGCCAGAACGCTCAGCAGAAGCTCCGGGACAAACAGGCGGATATTTTGGTAGTAAATGATGTCGCAGCACCGAACGTCGGGTTTGAGTTCGATACAAATGAAGTTGCAATTTTGAGTGCAACAGCAGAAGATCGGTTCGTTCCACTCACCGATAAGCGATCTGTTGCGGCCGCAGTTCTCGATGCAGTAGTGAGTACACGTTTGGCACAGGTCATTGTGCCCCCATCAGGAGAGAAGAAATGAACAACTGGACGTTTACCTCGGAATCAGTAACTGAGGGACACCCCGATAAAATGGCAGATCAGATCTCGGATTCGATTCTGGACGCAATTCTGACCGAGGACCCTGATGCACGTGTGGCATGCGAAACCATGGTCACGACAGGGCTTTGCATCGTCGCAGGCGAGATCACGACTACCGGGTATGTAGACATTCCCTCAATCGCTCGAGACACCATCTGCGATATCGGCTACGACCGTGAGAGTTTCGGTTACGACGGTCGTACTTGTGGGGTCATGGTTGCCGTTGACGAGCAATCTCGAGATATTGCCCAGGGTGTCGATGACTCTGAAGAGGTCCGATCGGGTTCAGCGGGCGAAGAGGACATGCTGAACAAGCAGGGTGCCGGCGACCAAGGAATGATGTTTGGCTACGCCGTGGATGAGACTGACGTACTCATGCCGCTGCCGATCCATCTGGCGCACCGCCTAGCCGAACGCCTAGCGGAGGTCCGCAAGTCTGGGACGGTGCCCTACCTGCGCCCAGATGGCAAGACCCAGGTCACCTTCGAATATGAAGACAACCGTCCTGTTCGGCTCAAGACCGTGCTCATCTCGACCCAGCACAATGATGGAATCGATCGTGACAGCGATATTCGACCTGACTTGATTGAGCAGGTCATTCGCCCTGTCATCCCTGAAGCCTTTGCCGATGATGACTACGAAGTCTTTGTGAACCCAACGGGCCGATTTGTGATCGGCGGACCTGTTGGCGATGCCGGGCTCACCGGACGCAAGATCATTGTGGATACGTATGGTGGTTCTGCTCGCCACGGTGGCGGCGCTTTCTCGGGCAAGGATTCCTCAAAAGTGGATCGTTCGGCTGCCTATGCAGCCCGTTGGGTTGCCAAGAACGTGGTTGCCTCCGGCGCGGCAACTCGCTGCGAGGTGCAGGTTGCGTATGCAATCGGCATGGCGCATCCAGTGTCGATTCTTGTTGAGACTTTCGGCACCGAGACGGTAGATCCGTTGCAACTCGACAGCGCAGTCAAGGGCATTTTCGACCTTCGACCAGGGGCTATTGTCCGAGACCTTGAGCTTCGTCGGCCGGTGTTTCGCCAGACAGCAGCATACGGTCACTTCGGCCGAACGGGCGATGGCTTCACGTGGGAGCGCACCGACCGTGTCGAGGCGCTTCGTTCGGCACTCGGACTGTAAGTTTCTGGCCGGCACCCAGTACGTCACGAGTCGATTCATGCGACGCGCGCACGGCGCGGCGCATGGTTCCGCGAGCTTATGAGGGTTGTGCGGGTACTACCCGATGTACCCGCGGTAGATCGTGCCTTCGACTACTTCGTTCCCCCAGAGTTCGAAAATCAACTCTGCGTGGGCAGCATGGTGCGGGTTCCGTTTAGCGGGAGACGAGTCCGTGGATGGGTACTGGATTTTGATGTGCACCCTCCTGAAGGGGTTCAGCTCAGTCCGATTTCGAAGTTCATTGGGTTCGGGCCGGATTCTCAGACAATTGATCTCTGTCGCTGGGCGGCATGGAGGTGGACCGGACGACTCACGTCCATGCTGCGCGCCGCGTCGCCGAACCGAGTCATGTCTCGGCTTCCGGAGATTCGAATCAGACCAGCAACGTCTGGCAATGCACACGAACTCGCCGAGTCACTGCTCCTACTCGGAGCAGGGAACCACGTTCTGCAATGTTCCCCAACTACTGACCCACTAGAGATTGTTATTGCTGCTGCCCGGCTCGGGCAGGTGCTCGCCGTTGTGCCGAGCGTGGCTGAAACAGAACGTGTAGTCAGAGGTCTTCGGGCGGCCGGAGCTGCCGTTGCAGCCTGGCCCGGGGATTTTCAGGCGGCCGCTGGCGGTGCGAGCGTGGTAGGAGGTCGAGGTGCAGCGTTTGCACCAGTTCCTGCTTTAGCTGCAGTTGTCGTGATTGATGAGCATGACGAGATGTTGCAGAGCGAGTCCTCACCCACTTGGAATGGCCGCGATGTTGCAATTGAGCGCGCCCGGCGAGCCCAGGTTCCCTGCTTGTTAGTGTCCCCGTGCCCATCACTCGAGGCATTGACTGCTCAGCAGCAACAGGGGTTGTCCGCTGAGCCCCTAGCGACCTCGGAAGGGGTGAGCGAGACCGGACTTGAGCAGGTCCCAAGTCCCCAGAGTGTTGTAGAGCCGAGGGGAAGATTGTCTCGTGCTGCGGAACGCTCCGGTTGGGCCGCTCTGACGGTGATCGATCGACGAGGCGAGGACACCGGGCGCACTGGGCTGTTTTCTTCCCAACTGGTTCAGCTCATTCGCGAGACCGCGCAAGCTGGCGAGCGCGTGGTCTGCGTGTTGAATCGGACAGGAAGGGCCCGCTTGCTGGCTTGTCGGAGTTGCGGAACCTTGGCCGAGTGCGAACGCTGCAGCGCTGCTGTGTTTCAAGATGATGATGGGCACTTCGTGTGCACACGATGCTCCCAGCAGCGCCCCGCTATCTGTCTCGAGTGCGGGTCGACGGCCTTGTCGATCCTGCGGGAGGGCGTCACCCGTGCACGTGATGAGCTTGAGTCGCTTGCATTGGAAGCAGTCGAGGCAATAACTGCACAGACCACCCTGTCGCGAGGAACCTCTGGGTCTTCTTCAGTAGATGTCTCTCGGGGTGCACGTATCTTTATCGGCACCCATGCAGTTGTGCATCGGGTCAGAGATGTCTCCCTCGTTGCCTTCCTTGATTTCGATCAGGAACTCCTCGCCCCGCGTTATCGCGCTGCAGAGGAGGCTCTGGCTCTGCTGATGTTGGCTTCACGCCAAGTGGGTGGTCGTCAGGCTGCCGGTAGGCCCAGTGGTGGGCGAATCATCGTGCAGACACGCAGGCCTGACCATGAGGCCATTGAGGCTGCAGTTCGGGCTGAGCCGCTTCTGGTGAGCCTGTCGGAATTGCCACGTCGCGAGCTTTTGGGCTTTCCGCCAGCGGCGAGTATCGCTCTACTCGGTTCGACCGCAGCGCCTGAGTTCATTCAACGCCTCGGTCATCCTGCTGGAGTTGAGGTTCATGAGGCCGAGGATGGACAGTGGCTACTGCGCTCGCGGGTTCCGGGAAGGCTACAGCAAGCCCTTGCGGGCGTGGATCGGCCAGCGGGGCGACTCCGTCTCCAGGTAGATCCAGCTCGGCTGCGGGCCTGAACTGCCCTGCTTGGATTACGCGCTGGGTTGAGTCACTTTGAGGATTCGGTAGCCCTGCCGAGAGCGAACCTTGCTCACGAGATACCCACGCTCTCGCATCCAACCGCAGAGCGAGTCAGCTCCAAGGTTCTTGTGGACCACAAGCCATGCAACCCCATGGGGCTTTTCGAGTCGTTCCAGCCAGAATTCAATAATCTTGTGAAGTGCCGGCTTGCCAATGCGAATCGGTGGGTTCGACACGATTGCCGCAACGGTGAGATCTGCAGGCACTTCATCGGGAGAGATCACGTGAACCTCTCGGTTCGGGTCGGCAGATGCGGCAAGGTTCAGCGCACAGAGTGCTCGTGCCCGGGAGTTGACGTCCACCGCCCAGATTGAAGATTCCGGGTAGCGCCGGGCCAGCGTGGCGGCGACAGGCCCGTACCCACAACCCAGATCAAGGATTGCTCCCTCGGGTAGATCCCGAATTTCCATGAGAAGTAGCTTGGTTCCGGGATCGATACGCGATGCAGAAAACACCCCCGAATCAGTCTGCAGATCTAGCGTGAGGTCGGGCAGGGTGAGGCGCACTGAGGAGGGTCGTGAGGCAGCGAGCGGCGTTTCGGCGAAATAGTGATCGGCCGAATCCCCACCTTGGTCTGGCTCGGTGTTGTCGGGTAGATGCACCCGTGGCACGGTAGTCTCTTTGCCATGGGTTCCCCCTATAGCATTCGAATACTTGGAGATCCGGTGTTGCGTCAGCGCTCCTCTGACGTCACCGAGATTGATGGTCGCCTCGCTGCGCTCTGCCAAGACATGTTCGTGACCATGTACCAGGCAGAGGGAGCGGGGTTAGCGGCGCCGCAGATCGGCGTTCAGAAGCGTTTCATGGTCTATGACCTTGGTGCGGGCGACGGACCACAAGTGCTGATCAACCCGGTGATCACCGAATCCGATGGCGAATGTGAGTTCTACGAGGGTTGTTTGTCAGTTCCTGGTCTACGCTTTGACATTCTGCGGCCGAGCCGAGTGAACCTGACGGGAGTCGGTCTCGATGAGACCGAAGTAGAGTTTGAGGCCGATGAGTGGTTTGCCCGCCTGTTGCAACACGAACTCGATCACCTCAACGGGGTGCTGCTCATTGATCACCTTGATGAAGATCAGCGTCGCGCAGCAAAAAAGGCTTTGCGAAAGATGTCGATGGAGGGAACGCGTGCAGCAGCGGGGGCTCTTGGCGAGATCGACGACTCGACTCGATCAAAATTTGGGCTCTTTCGGTCTCGCTGAGTGACTGAGCACTGCGCTGAAAATGCGTACTCGTGAGATTGGTCTACTTCGGTACCCCAGCTATGGCTGTGCCTCCGCTTGAGGCTCTGTGTGCCGAGGGTCATGAGGTGCTGCTCGTGGTGACGGGCGCAGATACCCGACGCGGCCGTGGGTCTGCTGTGTCTCCGAGTCCGGTGAAGGCGGCCGCTAGGGAGCTCGGTTTGGCCGTTTCTGAGGAGCCACTTGATGTACTCGGTCTTCAGGCCGACCTTGCAGTGGTGGTTGCATACGGGCGAATAATTTCAACCCAACTCTTAGACCACCTCTCGATGGTCAATCTGCATTTTTCCTTGCTACCGAGATGGCGCGGGGCCGCACCTGTGGAACGAGCGATTCTGGCAGGGGACTCAACAACAGGTGTGTGCATCATGAAGGTTGAGGAAGGCCTCGATACGGGGGGTATCTATGCGCAAGCAACGCTAGATCTTGATGATCAGATCACGGCTCAGGAGTTACGAGTGAAGCTTGTGCAGGTGGGTTCTGAGTTATTGGTCACTGCCCTTGCCGACGGCCTTGGGGAGGCAGTCGCTCAGTCCGAAGAGGGCGTCACGTACGCACATAAGCTTCACAGCAGCGATGCCGAGCTTCATTGGGAGAAGTTGACTAATGAGCTACTCAGGACGATTCGAGTTGGCGGGGCGTGGACAATCTTTCGCCAGAAGCGACTCAAGGTTCTGCACGCCCGAAAAAGTAATCGCAGCCAAGGCGGGACTGGTCGGACAGAGATCACTCCGGGACTACTCACTGAAGCAGTAACGGTTCGCACGGGGGACTCGTGGATTGACTTGCTGCTTGTCCAGCCGGAAGGCAAGTCAGCTATGGGTGCTCAGGAGTGGGCAAACGGAGCTCGGCCTGCGGGAGAGGTGCTCGGTAGATGAGCTCAAACGAGGGCGTGACCACCCGCCGAGTGGCGCTCGATGTGCTAGCGAGGGTTCAAGACGAGGGTGCCTACTCAAACCTGATTTTGTCGAAGGTTCTTGATGCTTCGGCGCTTGGACAACAAGATCGTGGGTTTGCGACAGACCTTGTGTATGGCACCTTGAGGCACCAGCGCGCCTGTGATCATTTGCTTGACCGTTTTCTGAATTCGGATCCACCTCCGGCAGCTCGTCGGGTATTGCGCCTCGGCGCATATCAGCTTGCATATCGAGATGACATCCCTGATTACGCAGCTGTTGGAACCACGGTTGAGGCTGCCCCAAAACGCTTCCGCGGCTTAGTCAACGCAGTCCTTCGACAAGTGGCTCGATCGGCCGTTGAATTTCCCGATGAGGCAACAAGGCTTTCTTATCCCGATTGGATATTCGCTCAACTCGTTGAAGACCTCGGCCATCCTCGAGCAGTAGCTGCACTTGAAGAAATGAACACCCCAGCGGAAGCCACCCGGCGTTCGGATGGGTATACCCAAGACCTCGCGTCGCAGTGGGTGGTTGACCTTGTTGAAATCCAGCCAGGAGAACTCGTCGTGGATCTGTGCGCAGCACCGGGCGGGAAGGCCACGGGTTGTGCAACTGCAGGTGCAGTGGTTGTCGCCTCGGATCTTCAGCCGCACCGAGTGGAACTTATTGTCGAGAACGCTCGCCAATTAGATCTTCCTCAACTGCTCCCGATGGTCAGTGACGCTTTGCGTCCAGCAATCCGTGCCGGGTCAGCAGATGTCGTTCTTCTTGACGCTCCCTGTTCCGGTCTCGGTGTACTGCGGCGACGACCTGATGCCCGCTGGCGAGTGGATTCCAAAGCCCCCGTGCGCCTAGCTGCATTGCAACGCAAACTCGTAGATGCCGCAGTCACGCTTCTTGCTCCGGGCGGGCGCCTTGTGTACAGCGTCTGTACCCTTACGGCCGTGGAGACTTTGGGCGTTGACGAGTACGTCCGCAAGGCGTACCCACATCTTGCTGCTCTTTCCCTACCTGACTCTCCGTGGGAACCGTGGGGTCGTGGGGCGATTCTGTTGCCACAAATCGCTTCAACCGACGGCATGTGTTTGTTTCAATACCGTTAGCATCAGTAAACCGCTAGTTACTTGTCTTGGGAGGCAGAGACATTGTTCTCTCCTCCATACCGGCAAAAAGGATCCTTCATGTCAACCCCGCAGTCTTTTCAAGCCAAGGTGCTCACCGTGTCTGACAGCATCGCCGCTGGAAGTCGCGAAGACCTGAGCGGAATGGCGCTGCTCAATCGCTTGGCGGCGGCAGGATTCGATGTGATCGAGCACCGAGTTGTGCCCGACGATGTGGGAGAGATTTCTAACGCTTTGTCCTATATGGCCTACGGGTTCAACGGCTTGATTCTGACAACCGGAGGATCTGGGTTCGGTCCACGTGATTTCACCCCCGAGGCCACCCTGCGGATCCTTGACCGAACAGCCCCGGGCATGGCGGAGGCTATGCGTTCAGTGAGTCCGAGAGGGCGTATGTCACGCGCACAGGCAGGAACTCGTGGTCCAGCACTAATTCTGAATCTTGGAAGCGCTCCCGAGCGGGCACTCGAGATGCTTGAGGCAGTTCTTGATGTTGTTCCGGAGGCACTTGAACTCCTCGGGGGAGGTTCGGCTCCCACCGTGGACGCAGTGGAACTCACCTCAGCCGACTGAGCCGGTAGTCGAATTCGGCGGCGTGACTGCTCTGGTCGAATTAGAAACGACCGGCCCCAAGTCGACCGGCGAGAAGGGGCTCAGGTAGTCTTTCGTCATGCAGAATTCGTCTTCTACTGATGCTATCGACCGGGAATGCATGACCCGCGCAATAGCTGCAGCTGCTCAGGTGCGGTGCAGCACGGCCCCGAACCCGTGGGTTGGGGCCGTGATCCGAACCGAAGCCGGGCGCATTGTAGAAGGTGCAACTCAAGAACCAGGCCAGGCCCATGCCGAGGTTGCTGCATTGGCTGAAGCCGAGAGTGCAGCTCGCGGTTCCACGATGTACGTGACCCTGGAGCCCTGCAGCCATACTGGCCGAACGGGTCCGTGTGTTGACGCAATCATTGCGGCTGGGGTTTCACGTGTGGTCATGGGAATTATTGACCCCGATCCGGCAGTCTCTGGGTCTGGTGTCAAGCGGCTCCGGGCGGCTGGGATCGAAGTCGACCTTGGCGTTCAAGCAGACAAAGTGACCGCTCAGCTCGCACCGTACCTCAAGCACCGCAAGACGGGCCGACCTTGGGTTGTGTTGAAGTTGGCGAGCACTCTGGATGGGGGTACGGCTGCACCGAACGGTTCAAGTCAATGGATTACTGGTTCTGAAGCGCGAGTGGATGGGCACCGGCTTCGTGCCGAGTCGAACGCAATCATGGTTGGAGCAAGCACGATTCGAAGAGATGATCCCTCTTTAAATGTTCGCGATTATTCTCCGCCGGTCGCGCCGTTGATCACCCCGTTGGATCCCCTTCGAATTGTCTTGGGGAAGGCAGCGCCTACTGCCAGAGTTCAGCCATGTCGCGAGATGAGCGGCGACCTCGGACTGATACTTGATCAGCTCGGATCAGAAGGTATTTTGCAGCTTCTTGTCGAAGGTGGTGCGGGGGTTGCTGGAGAGTTCCATCGTCGCGGACTCGTCGACCGATACGTGATTTACATCGCACCAGCCCTCTTTGGAGGAGATGACGCCAATGGCCTGTTCGAAGGTGCGGGGGCCTGGGACATCGGCAATGTTTGGCGAGGTAGGTTTGTAGCGGTTGAGCGAGTTGGAGAAGATCTTCGTGTGGAACTCGCAGCTCAAGACGCTTTTTGAGTTCCTTGAGCATGTGCGCCAACTGAAAGTAGGAAGCAGAAGTGTTTACCGGCATTGTCGAAGAACTCGGGACTGTTCAGTCGCTCACGGGTTCGCGCTTGCGAGTTGGAGCGGGCATAGTTCTTGAAGATGTTTCGCTTGGGGCATCCATTGCAGTCAATGGTTGTTGTCTGACTGTGGTTGGGTGGGGGAGCGACTACTGGGATGCGGACCTGAGTGTGGAGACCCTCGAGCGCACCTCGCTGCGCTCGCTGCACTCCGGCGATCCCGTCAATTTGGAACGACCAGTCCGTCTAGAGGATCGCTTAGGTGGGCATCTCGTCCAAGGCCATGTAGATGCTGTTGGCCAAGTGGTTGTGCCAGCCCCCGATCTTCAGATCAGAATTCCATCTGACTTGCTGCGCTATGTCGTGGTGAAGGGTTCCGTCACCGTCGATGGAGTATCGCTTACCGTTGTCGATGTACTTCAGGATGGGTTTACGGTTGCACTGATACCGCATACTTGCGAAGTCACCACGTTGGGATCACGATCGACCGGAGATCTCGTCAACCTCGAAGTAGATGTCATGGCTAAATATGCTGAGCGCCTACTCGTCGGGTATCTCCCGGAGACATCGCAGAGCAGTACCAAGAATCAATACGAAGGAGCACTCCCCACATGAGCACCGACCCGCAAACACGAGAGCCACTTTCGGAGCAGGGCGCAGCAGATTCGGTTTTTGCCTCGATCGAGGACGCTGTCGCGGCTATGGCACGCGGCGAGATCATCGTGGTAGTCGATGATGAGGATCGCGAGAACGAGGGTGACCTCATCATGTCGGCTGAGGCTGCCACTGCCGAAAACATCACCTTCTTTGTTCGGCATACATCTGGGGTGATCTGTGCGCCGCTGACCGGGGAGCGACTTGACGAGCTCGAGATTCCACTCATGGTGCATAACAACACCGAATCGCATCGTACAGCGTTTACATATTCAGTCGACTTCGTTCACGGAACCTCAACTGGTATCTCTGCTGCCGACCGGTCTGCCACTATTCGTGCGCTGATCGATCCCGCTACTCGACCCGCTGACCTTGCTCGACCTGGCCATATCTTCCCGTTGCGGTACTCCGAAGGAGGCGTCCTCAAGCGAGCAGGCCATACGGAAGCTGCTGTTGACCTCTCGCGTCTAGCTGGCTTAGATCCTGCTGGGGTGTTGTGCGAGATTGTCAATGACGACGGAACTATGGCACGAGTTCCTGATCTCATTGAGTTCTGCAAAGAGCACGGTCTCTTGATGGTGACCATTGCGCAACTCGTCAAGTACCGCCGACAAAACGAGAAATTGGTACGTCGCGTCGCGGAGGCGAGAATCCCGACTCCTTGGGGAGACTTCACCTCGTATGTCTATGAGTCCGTGATTGACGGAGAGCAGCATGTAGCCATGGTGCGTGGAGCAGTTCAGGGCGAGCGCAATGTCCTCGTGCGAGTGCACTCTGAATGCCTTACGGGGGACGTATTTCACTCCTTGCGGTGCGATTGTGGGCTTCAGCTTGATGCTGCGATGCAGGCAATCGACACTGAAGGTCTTGGCGTTTTGGTGTATCTGCGAGGACACGAAGGGCGCGGGATCGGCCTCGGTCACAAGATTCGCGCCTACAGCCTTCAGGAACAGGGCCATGACACGGTGGATGCCAACGTTGAACTCGGGCTACCAGTCGACAGCCGTGAGTATGGCATTGGAGCGCAGATACTGAACGACCTCGGCATCACCACCATGCGCCTCATGACCAACAATCCCGCTAAATACGGTGGCCTTGAGGGCTTTGGTCTCGAAATCAGCGAGCGTGTTTCCTTGGAGTCGATTCCAAATCCCGAGAATATCGAGTATCTGCGAACGAAGCGGGAGCGAATGGGTCACCTGTTAGATGGGTTGGACTAATGGGTCTCAACTTCTCCGTAGTGGATGGATCAGAAGCCGAAGGCAGAAGCGGAACAGCGGGCGCTGGCTGCAGAATCGGGATCGCCATTGCCCGTTGGAACGATGCCATCACCAAACGTTTGTTGTCGGGTGCACTCAGCGAGCTTCAGGCTGCCGGAGTATCGAGCGATGACACCGATGTGTTCTGGGTGCCCGGTGCATTCGAGTTGCCCCTAGCTGCCAAGGTGATGGCTGGAACTGGTCGGTACGATGCGATTCTGGCTCTTGGATGCGTTATTCGTGGCGATACTGCACACTTTGAGTACGTAGCTGGTCCGGCTGCAGATGGAATTTTGCGCTCACAATTGGAAACCGAAATTCCAATCATCTTCGGAGTGCTCACGGTAGAGACTCGTCGCCAGGCCCTCGTGCGGTCGGTTCTCGACGATGATGTTGTTGGCGACAACAAGGGTGCCGAAGCAGCCGCTACTGCTCTCGAGATGATCGCTGTGCTTGAAGCAGTGCGCAGTCTCTCAAGGTAACGCAGTGTCCCTAGCTAGGGCAGTTTGTCAGACCAGCCATGCCGTGCTGCCGCGAAGCTTGCCACGACAGCGAGCGAGGTAGCGACATTGAGTGAGTCCACGTCTGCGCGCATTGGTATCCGCACTTGATAGTCGCAAGCCCGAAGTGTCGCGTCAGAGAGTCCCGGGCCTTCGGCTCCGAGTACGAATGCAACAGGGGAGTCCAGGATACCGTTCACGGCTGCTGCATCGACTGCGAGTGCGCCTAGGTGCGGTGTCATCCCAACAATACGAAATCCTTCCTGAGAAATTTGCGTGAGGGAGGAATGCAGCTGTGCGACTCGTGTCCAAGGCGTGCTGAGCACATGACCGGACGAGACTCTGATACTTCGCCGATACAGGGGATCTGAGGACTGGCTATCGAGCAGGACTGCATCTACCTGAAGTGCAGCGGCGTTACGGAAAATTGAACCAATGTTCTCATGATCGTTGATCCCCTCGAGGACAACGATTCGTTGAGCACCATCGAGAACCTCGGTAAGTGATCGCATCTCCGTTCGCTGCACCGCTGCAAGAACCCCACGGTGCACGTCGAAACCGGTCACCTCGTGCAGCAGGCTTCGATCGGCTACGAGCAACGGGATCCTGCGTGCACTGCAAGCCGTTGCGAGATCGGTGAGCGTTGCAGCTCGACTTGGCGTGAGCAGTACCGATCGGATTCTGCTTGCTGAGGTTCTATCAGTGCAGTCCATGAGCCGCTGAACGGCAAGAAGGCCTTCAACGATGAAGATACCGGCCTTCCCTGCAGCGGCATCGGTCAAGTTGTTGTAGTCAAGGAGTCGGGTATCGCGTGGATTCGCAATTCGCTCCATGATGCAAGTCTCTCCCAAACATCTTGTGCCGAGAAAATCCCGAGAATTGTAGAGTGAGATGAAAGCTACTGGACCTGCTCCCGAAATCCCGTGGGCAGATCATCGGCGGGTAAGCCTACCTGGAGCAGTTCGTGGAACTCCTGTGCTGGCATGGGCTTCGCATAGAAGTAGCCCTGCCCAAGTTTGCAACCGAGGGACTTGAGTAGCTCACCCTGCAGTTCATGCTCGATACCCTCAGCAATGGTTTTCACCCCAAGTTGCTCGGCCAGTTGCAACACTGCGGTGATGATGCGCTGATTGGTGAAACTGTCGAGGTCATCAACAAATGTCTTGTCGATCTTGAGCACATCAAATTCGAACTGCTGAATGTACCCAAGAGAGGAATATCCGGTTCCAAAATCATCGATTGCCAAGCGGGTTCCAAAGGAGCGCAATTGTTGCATCGTTGAGGCGATCATCTCTGTCTCGGTAATGAGTGTCGACTCCGTAATCTCAAGAACGAGTCGCTCAGCGGGTAGCCCCGTTCGTTCGAGTATGTCGGAGACCTTCCCCACGATGCGACGGTCGTGCAATTGCTGAACCGAGAGATTCACAGAGATGGTGAAATCCTCGACCGCTGAACCGAACTCGCTTCTCCATGTGGCGAGATCAGAGCAGGCTTCGTTGAGCATGAATTCGCCGATCGGGGAGATGAGACCCGACTCCTCGGCCAGTGGGATGAACAGGCCCGGGCCGACCATTCCCCGCTTTGGGTGCTTCCAACGTACAAGTGCCTCTGCGCCCACGATCTTGCGTGTAGCTAAGTTCACTACAGGCTGGTAATAGGCGGAGAACTGCTCCTGAGCCACTGCTCGGGCAAGGTCGGCTCGCAACTCAAGCCGGTCAAAGGTTGCCGTGTGCATGAAGTTCTCAAAGACCACGATCTGTCGTTTGCCAAGGCCTTTTGCTTTATACATCGCAGTATCAGAATTGCGAAGGAGAACTTCTGCGGAGCTTGAGCGCTCGTGGTCAAAGGCCAAGCCCGCCGATGCAGTGATGCTCAACTCGCGTCCCTCGATGATGAAAGGTGCGCTGAGCGATGCGAGAATCCGCTCGCACACATCTGCGATCTGTTTTTCGCCGTGGCCACGTTCAAGAGCCATGACAAACTCGTCTCCACCGATGCGCGCCACAACATCACCAGTCTCAACTAGGTCTGCCATGCGTGTTGCGATCGCAACAAGGAGCCGGTCCCCGTAAGCGTGTCCAAGTGAGTCGTTGATGTCTTTGAAATCGTCGATGTCGACCAACAAGGCTGCAACTGTTGTTGTGCCACTATTTCGAGCAAGGGTCTGTGCCAGCACGTCGAGCAGTTTGCGACGGTTTGGAAGCCCAGTCAGCTCGTCATGGGTGGCTTGATGTAGGAGCAGATCATCCATCTGTTTTCGCTCGGTGATATCTCGAGCGTTCAATACGAGTCCTCCAACGGCGGGTTCGTTTCGGAGGTCTGTCAAGGTGGTCTCAAGAATTCTCCATACCCCTGCTGATGTACGAAAGCCAAATTCGATTCCGGCAGAACTCCAGCCGTGAACGGGCTGCAGAGGGTCGAACAACGCATCGAGCGGCAAGGTGTTTTCGCTGAAGACATCCTGCATAAGTTGGCCCTGAATTTTCTCTGCTGGCAACTGCACCACGCTCTCTACGGAGGGACTGGCATAGCGAATAGAGCCGCACGGATCAAGGACAATGACGAGATCGGTGGAGTTCTGAACCAGTGCCTTAAACCGTGCCTCAGAATGCAGCAGCCGCTCCTCGGCCATCTTGCGATCGCCGATCTCGCGAGCGTTGATCACGAGTCCATTGATGCTGGGATCCTGAGTCAGGTCTGTTCCTCCAATTTCAAACCAGGCATAGGTGCCTGCGAAATGGCGTATCCGGACTTCGATCGTCTCGGTTGAGCTCTGTCTGGATCGCTGCAGCAGAGATAACGCAGATGCACGATCATCACGATGAACCAAGGCCAGCAGGTCGAATTCGGTATAACTCAGCTGTGGGTAGCCAAGCAGCCGCACTGCAACAGGAGAGATATAGCTACAGGAGAGATCCTCCCGCAACACCAGGACAATATCGGAGGAGTTGTCAATGAGTGCGCCGAATCGCTCTTCGCTTCGCTGCAGCACCTGCTGTTGAGTAAGGTCCACTGCTCGAAATGCAATAGCCGATTCGCGACACAGCGCCAACACGGCGTTGTGCTCGATGTCGCTTAGGGAGTGTCGCGATTGCACCAGAAGGGCCGCCCTGAGATCAGGCCGTATCGAGACGGGGCCAACGGTCCACCTTGTTCCGTCTTTGTCAGTGTGTGTCTCGAGCGCTCCGACGGATTGAGTAGCGCTTTGAGTGAGCGCTGCTTGGATTGCGAGCGCGGCCTCCGCTGAGTAATCGCCGGCAGGAACAACAGGCTCTTGGGAAGACTGAGTGAGTAGCTGCGCCTGAACAAAGTTCTTGCCAAGAACATGCTCGCTGCCAAGGGTGATGATACGAACGATGTCATCAGTGGTCTCTGCGCTCACCAGACGTTCCCCGACAAAGCGCAAGGACTCCTCAGTTTCTGCAAGTTCCTCATTTTGTCGAACCAGTCGACCGAGTCTGGTCACCACTAGTGGGGCAAGTGCTAGCGAGGCCAGGGCTGGTAGTGCTAATCCAGCGGAGTTATCACGCAGGAGTGCAAACAGAATCAAGACTGGCGGGGTCAGCAGTGCAAGGGCAAGGATGCCAATCCTTCTGTTGGTGAGTCTTCGCATCAGCGTCGGGTCAGATGGCCGAGATATCAGCAAAACAACAGAGGGGTGCAAGAGACCCGCTACGCCAAACATGAATGCAAACGGCGCAATAAAGAGCCGGGCTTCTGACCCGAGTCGTCCGGCGGTTACGAGTGTTGCCACAAGATCGAGAGCAAAAGTAGACACCAATCCGGCAGCAAGCAGCCGGTTGCTCACGGAGCGCTGCGCGCCAGAGACCAGAGCGAGCAAGGCTGCCACCACGAGAAGCAGCGAGAGAGCGGCATACACAAGATTGGTAACTTTGTGCGGTGTGGGTGCGTTGCTGCTTTGCAGGTAGGGAAGCAGCACCACAGACCACTGAAGTAGCGCAACGGCCAGCGCGCCGATGATGGCATCAAGGAGGGGATCCAGAGTGATCCGCTGCACGCGCTGTTTTACGATGAACAGGATGGCTATAAGAAAAAGGCAGACAGAAACAAAGCTGAAGCCATCAGCCACCGATGGAAACGGGTAGTCAATTCCTCGGATTACGCTGTCGGCGAACCGGACAATTCCGCCCGCGAGTGCCAGGGCTCCTGCACCCACGATCAGCGCGGCGGGCTTGCGAATCTCCGTGGGCAGCTTGCGGACTCGTAAGCCTGCTATCACGACAGATGTCCAGCCGAAGATTGAGTACCAGACAGGCTTGAGCGAAGTTGGAACAAGGATGAAGATGATTCCCCAGATGGCGCTGCCCAGTAGATAACGGCGCAGCACAGCGCGCTCGCTTGGTCTCCTGCGGATGGTCTTCTGGCTCAGGATGATGCCCGACATCTGTTCCTCGCTGATCAATCTCTTCAGCAGCCATTCGGCAGTTCCGACCGAATGTTAAGGAGTTAGAGAACTTCCTGAATTGGTTTCAGCCCTTGGTGTCGGCGCTTGCCCGAGGCGTCTCAGGGCCGAATATCGGGTTCGCTTCTGGTATATCTGGTTCTGGTGCTCGCACCTGTCGAACCATCCGCGCTAGCGCAAGTGCAGCAAAGAGAACAATCCATGCGGTGATTCCGGCATAGGCGAGTACAGGCATCTCTCCTGAGGCAAAAAAGATGTACACATAGGGTGCCAAAAACATCGCCACCACCATGATCGACCACGGGATGGCATCTCGAGGAGGCCGTGATCGCTCGCGGAGGATCTTCACCGTCACTGCCTGGCTTATTCCGTAGGGCGCCGCTGTCAGCAAGTCGATGCAGAGGAACAACCATGGGTTGACCCCATATCTTCCGAGGGTTGGCCAAGCCAGCAACGCCCGAGCCGCCGAGAACAGAATGATTCCGATAGCCCAAGCACGTCCGAAACCGCCGAGTGAAGAAATCTCTTTATAGACAGACGATTCTGGCTTCAAGGTCATGGGGCCTTCTTGTCACTGACGCCGGTTACTTGCGTAAGCGAATCTACGCGAGTTTCTGCGCTATCGGAGTGATCCCCGTGGCGGAGTCAGTCCAAAAGAATCGGAAGTTCGAGCTTCGCGATGGTCGGCGCATCGAAACCCTCAATTGACCACTTGAAGACGTTGGGTCGGGTCCGAACAAGCTGTTGCATCATCTCGGGAAGCCACATGGCAGTGGGCACCACGACGCCGCCCATGAACTCGCGTGGCGGAGACAGTGCCAGAACGGGGAGCCCATAATGCGATTCAAAAAACTCGAACATCCACTGATCGATGAGAAACACGAATCCCTCAACGCCACGTCGAATTCCGTATTGAAAAGCAGTTCGATGAAGCTCGTTTGCCACGCCAAGGCCACGCTGAGTCGGGCGGACTGCCAGTGAACCGATTTCGCAAAGCGGCCCGTCGGGTATGTCGATGGTGGGGGTGAACTGACTGACCGGTAGTTCTTGATACTTCCCAATCATCGTTCGCGCTACACCGGTTACGAGTTGCTCACCCTCGGTAATGACGTGTAAGCAACTGTCCTCGCGCCAAGGCTGGGTTTCTTCTACCCATTCGCGTGGGGACTCAGCGCAGAAGCCTGATAAGCGGAAGAGCGAATAGACAAAGCGTTCGGCGGGGTCCCAAAGAGGATCCTCTGAGGTGACGGTCTGTGAGGTGAGGCCCGGGTCTAGGCGATCCGGCTCGAACATTCGCGCTGCATGCTCGGCCGCGTCACGCTCAAGCAGCGTCTTGGGCATACTTTCTGAAAATCTGGTTTCGAGTAACGCCAACGTGTCTCATCCTTCGGGACACGCTCTCCCCAGCAACACCGGAGGTGCTGAGCGCAGGACTGAGTAAAGCACAGGTTTGCTGCTCTGCCAAGGGGTGGGACCAAGAAGATATTCTCGGGACGTGTCTTCCTTGAGAGGTAAGCGGCGTTAGTGCTTCAAGCTGCGCTGATCCGTGAGATCGATCTCGACCCTGCGCGTCTGCAGGGGAATGTTGAGCAGAGGGGTTAACTCCTCCTCAGGAATCGGTCTGCACAGGCCGAACCCGCTCACGAGGGTGCAACCCATAGAGATCAGAGCATCAAGCTGACCAGCAGTTTCTACGCCCTCTGCGATGACGGCAAGGTTGAGCGATCGACCTAGGCTGTTCACAGCAACCACGATGGATGCATCATCGGCATCAGAGGTGAGACCAGCCACAAATGTCTGGTCGATCTTGATTGCGTCGACCTTGTACCGCTGCAGGTAGGTCAGTGAGGAGTAACCCGTGCCGAAGTCGTCAAGTGCTATCGAAACACCACGATGGTGGACGTCATAAAGAGTCTTTGAGATCTGCGGGTCCGAAACCAAGAGCACGGATTCCGTTATTTCGATGCCAAATGCTGAACTCGCTAGGCCAGCCGATCTGAGTGAGTCGCTCAAGTTCTCAGCGAACGTAGAGGACTGTAACTGCAATGCAGAGACGTTCACCCACATCTTGCGTGGCATGGCTGGATCATCAAATTTCCAGTTAGCGGCAACCTGCGCAGCGTGGTCGATGACCCAGTTGCCGAGTTCGACGATTCGATTTGAGGACTCGGCATCAGGCACAAAATATCCAGGTCCAAGTAGCCCGCGTTCGGGGTGCTGCCAGCGTACGAGTGCCTCCGTGGACTCAACAAGCCCCGTGCGCGTGTCGTAGGCAGGCTGGAAATGAAGGACAAGTTCATCGCGTTGGATCGCGCGAACAAGGTCACTTTGTGTCTCGAGTCGTTCAATGGCCGCTTCGCGTACCTGTCGGTTGAAGTATGAGACCTGATTGGCTCCGGTGCTCTTTGCGAAGTGCATTGCCGCACTGGCATCCCGAGCGATCTCTTCTGCGGTGGAGTCCTGTTCTGATACCGCAACTCCCACGCAGACAGTCACAGCGTGTTCGGTTCCCTGGAGGCTAAACGGGGTGATAAGGCTATGGCGAAGCTCTTCAACGAGTTCTGCAGGAACGAGTTCCTTGTCAGCTGCGGAAACCAGAAGTCCAAACTCGTCGCTTGATAGGCGGGCGACGGTTACCTCCAGCCGGCTCACGCTGCGCAAGCGCCGCGCGAGTGCTCGCAGACGTCTGGCGAACTCGCCAAGGAGTTCATCGCCGACCTCTTGACCCAAGGCATCGTTGAACATGCCAAATCGGTCAATGTCAAACTTTAGGAGCACCAAGCTTCCAGCGCCGTGATCAATCGTTTCGAGTGCAACCGCAATACGATCAAGCAGCAGGAATCGGTTTGCCAGACCAGTGAGGGAATCTGTTCGCTGTTGCCTGGTGAGTTCGTCGAGAGCTTGTCTCCGATCGGTTACGTCATAGACATAGAATAAGAGCCCCTTGACAGCATCTTCAGAGATCAGGTTTTCTAGCGTGAGTTCAACGGTGCGCCACGAACCGTTCTTGTGTCTGCACTGAATCTCAATCTGGGCACGCCCCTGGTCTAGATCGGCTACTTGAGCCTGGATCTCCTCGAAAGCAGTGATGTCGTCTGGGTGGATGAACCGACGCATGGGAAGTTCTGAAATCTGCTCCTGACTCCATCCGAGCACGTGCTGAACCGAGGGGCTGACATAACTCAACAGCCCGGAATCGGGGAGAAGAATGGCTGTTACTCCAGCTCCGTATTGCAAAAGACGGTCCTGCTGAGCCTGGCTTACGCTGAGAGCCGTAACGGTCTGGATTCGGTGATCAATGTCTCTGAGGTGCATTACCACTCGTTGCCGGCCCGATCCGGGCTCGTCGAATCTCCACCATTCCGCTTCGAACCACCGATAGCCTCCGTCGCCATGAAGGCCTCGAAGGTCAGTGGGCCCGCTATGGCCCAAGGCCAACGCTCCGACTCGGGCCTCAATCGCCCGGGGAACGTCATCCTCGTGAAAAAAAGCTTTGGCCAGCGCCCCGCTGAGTTGCTCGGGAGTCCTTCCCAGCACGTGACTGCATGACGCTGTTGCGAAACTGATTCCTTTGAGTGGGTCCAGGACAAGGGCGGCCTCAGTGCTGTGATCCAAAATATGAGTGATGAGAGCCATCTCATCCATCAAGGATTCTGGCACTGGCTCCGAACTCACGTGCTGCTCCTTCGGTGAGTGAACACCGCACCACTTAACGCAAGCACGCGAGACGCGTGCGTCTTCAGTGTACGGGCACTTCGCCTAGAATCAACCCTTTTAGGTTGACAACGAGAGGTGAGTGAGCGCCCAGCAAGCTCAGCTTTCAATAAGAACCCGCTGGTGGGTGGTTGGATCGGAAGATTGCCCGAGGAATATTTCCGCTGTTCGACCTGACAGCTGTAGTCGAACGCTGGCGGTCCTCGACTCTCCGGGTCCTAGGTGAACCTTGGCAAAGCCGCACAACGTTCGCAGGGGTGACTCGTAGGACCCAAGCTTTTGGGGTCGGTAGGCCTGAATGACCTCGATAGCCGGTCGAGTTCCGCTGTTCGTGACGTCAACGGCAATTCGTATCTCGAACTCTCCATCGCTCACCTCGATAGAGGACTGGAGTTCGGGCGCGCTCCACTGAATCTGGCTGTAGCCCAGCCCAAACCCAAATGGAAAAGATGGAACTTGCCGGTTGGCCTCCAGCAGTCGGTATCCGTGCAGAGGTCCGTACGTAATTGACTTGGCAAAGCGCTGAAATGGAGGGAGGTCATTGGAACTAGCAGGCCATGTGCAAGGAAGCCTCCCCGCTGGCGCAACTCGACCGAAGATCAGATCTGCCACTGCATGGCCGCCCTCCATGCCGGGATACCAAGCCATGACAAGAGCGGGGACCTGCTCATGCCATGTATCGGTGATAAAGGCGCTTCCGCCCATGAGAACCACGGCCGTTTTGCTATTTGCGGCAACGACTGCCGCTATCAACTGCTCATCATGGTCGCAGAGACGGAGGCTAGAGCGGTCTCCACCCGCGCGAATAATCCACTCTCCTTCGTCTCGATAACTTGACCCAGCTACCACTACCACGGCTTCGCAGTTCGCCGCTAGGGATGCAGCACCCGACGGGTCAACACCGTCGTGGAAGCGAATATCAATCCCGAACTCAGCCCCTGCCGTTGCCATGCCGTGCAGAAGCGTTACCACCGAAGGCGGGTGCACCTGACTCGATCCCAAGTCCCCAATGTTCTGTTCCGCAGCGAGCCACCCAATAACGGCAATTGAGCTCACCGTATTCGGATCGATCGGTAGGAGTGGTCCAGAACCTTCTCTCGAATCTCTCGACTCGGTCGAAGCTGTCGCCGGGGCAGTATCGAGGCGGCTGATGATCTCATTGCGCAGCAGGACCATCGATTCGGCAGCTGCGGAACGCGATAATGCCCGATGTTCGGGGCCAGCCACGGCCTCTTCGACATACCGATCCGGCTCGCCGACGGACCCGAAGCGAATCTGCATTCGCAACAAGCGCCGGACTGCATCGTTTATTCGGTCTAGTGAGATCTTGCGGGATGTGAGCAAACGGGGGAGCGCACGAAACCGCCATCGAAAGGGCATCTCCACGTCCATTCCCGCATTCACTGCGTCTGCAGCGCTTCGAATTCCCCAGGTGAAGTCAGAAATCACAAAACCATCAAAACCCCACTGACCCTTGAGAACCTCGGAAATCAGATGGTTCTGCTGACCGCAGGGGCTTCCATTGACCGAGTTGTATGCCGTCATGACTCCGGCAACGCCGGCATCGATACACTTTCTGAAGTGGGGTAGGTAAATGTCAGAGAGGTCACGCTCATCGATTTTGACGTC
Source organism: Actinomycetes bacterium (assembly GCA_037141255.1). Taxonomy (GTDB): domain Bacteria; phylum Actinomycetota; class Acidimicrobiia; order Acidimicrobiales; family Microtrichaceae; genus IMCC26207. Next base: position 21,162 of record JBAXCX010000010.1, read on the forward strand.
GAGCCACAGCCTGGAGTTCTCCATGCTGTTCGCAGCAAAATGCTTCACGCAAGCCATCACATGTCGCTGGGTGCCGGTGACGAGAGCCACGCCCATCTCACCCAGCAGGAAGCTGTCTTCGCCGTAGGTTTCCTGAGCGCGGCCCCAGGCTGGATGGCGAAGGAGGTTGATGCAGACTCCGGCGAAGAGGTTGGCACCTTGAGTACGTGCTTCAACACCGATCGCGTCCCCGATTCGCTCTTCAAGCTCTACGTTGAAACTCGCTCCGCGCGCCATTGGTGAAGGGAACGCGGTGGAGTGGTACATCACCACGCCGCGAGGGCCATCGGTGAAGCGAATTCCCGGTATCCCGAGGCGCTTGAGTGCGCCCGCTACAACGGGTACACCGTTGTAACGTTTACTCATTGCCCGAGTGCCCGAGATGAATGCACCATCTCCAGACATCAGGTCGAGTCGCTCTTCGATCGAAAGTGACTCCAGGATCTGGTCGACCTGCAGTTCAATCTCGAGTGCGGAGTTCGCCGACGCGCCAGCGAAGGCGCCAAAGCTCAGGAGGTTGGCCCCTCGCGGGGCGGCTTGGGGTTGATTGAGTTCCTCACTCACTGGGTGCCAAAAGCTAAGGCGAGTGAGTGGATCTGCGGTGACTCTGCATTTTGAAATATGCCTATCTCGTTGTCACTGCGGTGTACAGAGTCACATGTGTTGCACGCGTGGAAATTGCCTTTTAGAGGAATCACAGTGCTGCTCAGCGTAGGGCCTTTACTGGAGAACGGGAACCGCGCAAGTCAGTGAATGCTGCCGGCAAATATGAAGAAGATTAAGAACAGTCACCGCATTGCCGATTATCATTGTGTAGTCGTCTGATTATATGGGGGTAAGGGTCAAAATGTCAGAATCATCAGCACAATCAGAGTGGGCTCCATCCGATGGCAGCCACTCACGGGTCACAGCAACAGGCACCTCGCAGTTGTCAGACGCAACCGAAGCTGCACGAGAGGCAGTACAGGGTGCTGCAGCGCAATTGAGAGCTTCCGGCGCAGAGCCAGTTTTGTTTGTTGCCTATGCAGCCTCTACGTATGAATCAACACTGCTGGCGGAGGGCTTCGGATCGGCCGCCCAAGGGGTGCCCCTGATCGGGTGTTCGACCGCCGGCGAGATTGCCACGGCCGGTCCCGATGATGGTGGCGTCGTGGTGTTTGCCCTTGGTGGAGAGGGATTTGAGGTCGCAGTATCGATCGCCAAGATGAATGACAATGGTCTCCGTGCCGCAGGTGCTGAAGTTGCCCGGTGTGTTGAAAGTCTTGAGCGGCGCAGTTCCACCGTGTTGCTCTTGCTGTCAGATGGGCTATCGGGTGACCAACAAGAGATTGTCCGAGGAGCATACGAACAAGTCGGAGCCGAGATTCCTCTTGTGGGTGGATGCGCTGGCGATGGTTTGCGTATGGAGCGAACATCTCAGTTCTTTGGCTCCGAATCGTTCACAGGCGCAGTAGTCGCTGCAGCGATCACCTCAGATGGTCCGATTGGCATCGGCGTGAGCCATGGTTGGCGCGCTGCTGGCGAGCCGATGACCGTGACAAAGTCGAGTGGGGTTGTTGTTGAAACACTCGATGACGAACCCGCCTTAGACGTGTATCTGGATGCGTTACAAGCTCCAGCGGCGGTTCGGATTGATGCCGCTGCCTTTACGGACTTTGCCGCCACACGGCCCATTGGGTTGATTCGGAGGCACCGGAACGAGATTCGTTTTGTGGCGACTGCGGATTTCGAGACGAGGACCTTCACTTGTTTCGCCGAGGTGCCTCAGGGCGGCTCAGTCTCACTGATGGAAGGGGACGCTGATTCGGTTCTGGGAGCAACTCAGGCTGCATGCACCGCAGCCCTTTCAGAGTTCAATGGCGGTGCCACACAGGGCATGATGGTTTTCGACTGCATCGCCCGCAAGGGTGTTCTTGGCGAGGGCATCACAGCAGAGATCAATCAGATTTGTGTTGAGGCTGAAGGTGCACCTGTTGCGGGATTCTATAGCTACGGTGAGTTCGCACGAACCTCTGGTTCGAGTGGCTTCCACAACCAGACGCTTGTCGTCTTGGCACTGGGCTAACTGCGTGCCATCAGCGCCTTGGTCCACCGTTCAACTGTCCGAGTTCCTAGAAATCTTCGAGGTACTCGAACTGCTTGATGGTGAAAAAATGACCAAGATTGCGATCGACCGCGTTGCATCTGCGCTCGATGCCGAGGTGGTGGCGCTCGTAGTAGAGGACGTCGTTCGACGCTGCGTTGGATTTCCGCCGGGCCGCGTACCTGAAAAACTGCTCCGATCAGCCGCTGCCGTTCGCAAGTCTAAGTTTGATGCGCCCGGCATCGGAGAGGTGTACTCCCTCAGCGCAGTGGTTTCCTCTTCGGGGTGTGTTCTGGTTGTTTTACGAGCTCGGCAGGACTTTGACCGAGAAGAAGAGACATTGGTTCGGTCGATGGCAAAGGCGCTTGGTCTTGCAATGACAGCTACTGATCGCCTGACCGAAAGCCGGGCTCTGGCAGAGAGACTCGCTGAGCGGCAATATCTGAGCGATCGGCTGTCGCAGATACAGCAGTCCATCTCTCATCGAGCCTCCTTGCAAGAAGTGATGGACAACATCACAGAAGGGGCTGCGGAGCTTCTGAGCGTGGATGTTGTTGGGCTTCGAGTCGTCGGAATCGGGGAGCGATCGGAACCGATGGCCTCCCTCGCCGGGTACCCAGACGAGAGTCTGGCTACCTTTCGCGCCGTTCCTCTTGAGCAGGGGTTTTCTGGCCGAGCATTTCTTGAAGGGGTTCTTGTTTCAACTGACGACTTAAACCGTGACGCTCAACTTCTCGGGAGGCCACCGCAAGACCAGGTTACGGCGGCCATGGCAGCACCAGTTCATCATGACGAGAAGATCGTCGGGGTGCTCAATGTTGCATCTCGAGAGTCTGGAAGATGCTTCACGCCTGCGGAGCAGGAAGTGCTGCTGCAGTTAGCCGATCATGCTTCACTCGCTGTTACGGATGCTGCAGCCATGCATGTGCTTCGTGACGCCCTCGAGGGTGAAAAGTTCAAGGCAAGCCATGATGCACTGACTTCTCTGCCAAACCGCGCCTCAGTACTCGAGATGATGGGTTACGAACTCGAGAGAGGAGCTCCCCATTCTCAGCTCTGTGTTTTGTACATCGACGTGGATCGCTTCAAGTTGCTCAACGACATGTACGGACATCATTTTGGCGACATGGTTCTCGTTGAGGTTGCGGAGCGACTGCGCCTAGCAGTTCGAGATGAAGACCTCGTGGCCCGTCTAGCTGGCGATGAGTTTGTAGTCGTAGCTCCTGGTCTGAACGGATCTGCGGCAGAGGCTCTCGCAGAGCGCGTTTGTCAGGCGATGACCGATGCACTCACGATCGACGGCCGGGAGACCAACGTGAGTCTGAGCGTCGGCGTTTCGGAATCTACTCTCGGAATCACCTCGGAGGAGTTGCTCGGCAACGCAGACGTGGCGATGTATCGAGCGAAAACAGGAGGCCGAAATCGTGTGGTTCGTTACACCGCTGAGATGCGCGATGAGATGTTCCGTCGAGCAGAACTTGGTCAGGAACTTACCGTGGCGTTGAAATCGGGTGAGTTCGTACCTTTCTTTCAACCTAGCCTCAACCTAGTTTCAGAAGAGATCCACAGTTTGGAGGCACTCGTTCGTTGGAACCATCCCACTCGCGGGCTCCTCAACCCAGATCAATTCTTGGAGTTGGCGGAGGAAACTGGGCAGATCGTTGCCATCGATCAGACCGTTCTAGATCAGGCCGTTCGCCGACTCTCAATTTGGAATCACACCTCGCCGGATCTGACCATCTCGGTAAATCTCTCGGCACGGCATTTCGCCAATGCTGACATTGTTGACTTTGTTGCAGTAACTCTGGGCAAGTATGGGGTTCGTGGCTCGAAACTTTGGCTTGAGATCACCGAGAGCATGGTGATGGCAAACGACGAGATGACCCTAGATATTCTGCGTTCGCTTCGCGCTCTTGGTGTCCGGTTCATGGTCGATGATTTTGGGACAGGATATTCCTCGTTGGTGTATCTCAAGCGCTATCCAATTGACGCCTTGAAGATCGACCGGGAGTTCGTAGACGGTCTCGGTGTTGACCGTGAAGATGAGGCAATCGTCACGGCCATTATTCGTCTTGCCGAGGTGCTCGGTCACGAGGTGATTGCGGAAGGGGTTGAGACTCCCGAGCAGCAAGCCTGGTTGACGAATTTTGGCTGCCTCTATGCGCAGGGCTTCTTGTTCTCTAGGCCGATTCCTGCCGATGCTATGGACTCACTGCTCAACACGGGCTTCCTCGCTGACACTGGTTTGCTGTAAGGCAGCAGGGGAGATTCGTTTGGCAGGTTCGTGGTAATAGAACCACAGCGCTGGCAACAAGAATGCGAAGTATGCAGCTACTCGTACACGCTCCGGTTCTGGACTCCAGCCGAACAAACCGGTCAGGAAGTCTGAAGTCCAACCACTGGCCAGAGGGCCTTTTGAGATCTGCCACAACGGCGCCGAGTACCAGGGGGCATCAAAGGCAAAGAACTCTCGGAACTCGTGAATGCCCTTGGCGAAGAGTCCCGCAGCAAACAAGATGAGTAACAGCCCCGTCCATTGAAAGAAACTCCGGAGATTGATCCGTTCGCTTCCCAGATAGAACGCGTACCCGAGGACAGCCGACAGCGCCAAGCCGAGCAGACCACCGAGGAGCACTGATCCTGCGGAGGCACCCGAGGATTGTGCACCAAGCAAGAACAACACAGTCTCGAACCCCTCACGAGCTACGGCAATAAAAGCCACGAGAGCTAGTGCCCATGGTGCGCGTTCAATTGCCGTATCGATCTTTTGTTGTAGGTCAGATGCGATGCCTCGAGCGTGTCCGCGCATCCAAAATATCATCCATGTCAGAACACCGGCTGCGGTCAGGGCCAGTGTCCCTTCAATGAACTGCTCCCATTTGCCAGTGAACTCGCCGATGAGTTGGTCGAATATAAGCCCGAGCACCACACAAACGAGTGCAGCTGACCCAGCACCAATCCACATCGTGGGAAGCCGGTCGCTACGGTCAGTCTTTTTCAGGTAGCCCGCAATGATGGCGAGCACCAGAGCAATCTCAAGGCCCTCGCGAAGCGTGATCAACAAACTAGATCCCATACGTCTTATGGTAGGCATGCTTATCACTTCAAATCAAGTCACTCTTTAGCAGCCGTAGAAGCCAGCAAACGCAACCTAACTTGCTTGCGAACGAGAAAGTAATGGCATACATTAGAACATTCGCTCTGTGCAGAGATCGCATCTTCACCGATCTGTTCGATCCCGTAGCTAAAGGTGGTTCTCATGGAGTTCGGCATCTTCCTCAACGGTTACCTTCCCGGGCCCGGTGCTCATAATGGGCCCTCAGAACACGAGATGATCACGAGAGAGATGAGTTATGCCATCCACGCCGATGGATTCAATTGGAAGTACGTGTGGATTGGTGAACATCATGCACTGACCGAGTACTCCCACATGTCGGCTCCAGAGGTTGTGTTTGGCTATATCGCTGCGAGGACAAAGCAGATACATGTTGGTTCAGGGATTATGAACCTGTCTCGACCAGTGAATCACCCGGTGCGAAACGCTGAGCGAGTCGCCATGCTTGATCACGTGACTGAGGGTCGCTACGAATGGGGAACGGGTCGAGGGGCTGGTAGCCACGAGATGGCGACGTTTGATTTGTTAACGAGTGAGACCAAGGCCATGTGGGATGAAGCGGCCACCGAGATCCTGCGGATGTGGGAACAGCGCGACTACACCTTTGAGGGTGAGTTCTTTCGTGTCGAGAAGCCACACAATATTCTCCCGAAGCCCTATGGCATCGGACACCCGCCACTCTGGGTCGGCTGCGGAAACCCCGGAACGTTCACCAAAGCTGGCGAGCTGGGCATCGGTGCAATCGCATTTAACTTCGAGCCGATCTACAACCTCAAGGGCCGAATCGAAAGTTACAAAGAGGGTATCGAGGTTTGCGAGGTGCCGCTTGGGCAGTACGTCAACAACAACGTCATGATGACAAATGGGGTTGTGTGCCTCGCTGACCGGAACCGCGCACGTCAGGTTGCAATGTCTGCAGGTCGCGGGTACCTGAACACCATGGTCAATCTTTACCACGACACCATGCCTCCCCAGAAGGGTGCGGTGAAATGGCCAGGAGCCCCCTACGCGATCCAAGACGAGGCCACACTCGACATGTTGATTGAAGCCGGCTACTTGCTCTGCGGCAATCCTGATGAGGTGAACGAACAGATTGCCAAGTATCAAGAGGTTGGCTGTGACCAGTTGGTTTTCGGTCTTCCCAGCGAGGGATTTGAGCACGAGGAGGTGCTCGAGATGATTGAACTGTTTGGTGCTCAGGTCATTCCAAACTTCGATACGGATCCAGTGCACTCCACTACAAGATTCCGGGCCAATGCAGTTCGGAAGTACTCAGATTATGCCAACTCACTGCCCGAGGGACTTGAGGTTACGGTGATTCCGACGAATGCCCTCTTGCCCCTGAACGTGTGAACTGCCGGTAGCCCAAGATGACAACACGAGAACTGCTTCTCGATCAGGCTGAGTTGCTCTTTGCCCGATCTTCGGTGGCAGGTGTGACGACTCGTGAGATCACCGAAGCAGCCGATCAAAGGAATACCTCGGCTATCAGTTATCACTTTGGCTCGCGACACGGACTCCTGTTAGCAGTTCTTTCTCGGCGCGGCGGGCCAGTAGACGACCACCGCGGCGAACTTCGAAGTCAGCTGCCGTCGCTGCCGACACTGAAAGACCTCGTTGCGTGTTTGGTGAGACCGTACTGCGATCTCTTGGCAACAACGCAGGGTCGAGCGTACCTGAGGATTGTGGCTCAGCTGCGCGGGCGCTTTGCTGCTTGGCGCGTCGAGTCCGATAGCGAGACAACGAAGCATCTGGCGAGAATCCTTGATGAGATTGAATCGAAGCCCACGGTTAGCTTGGCACTTCGACATGAGCGCGTACTCGGCCTCATCATGCTCCTCACAGGCGCGTGCGCAGAGCGCGCACGCCGCATAGAAGATGGTGATGAACTGTTCACGACCGAGACCGAGTTCGTTAACAACCTCATCGAGATGTGTGCAGGGGTGGTGATGGTCTGAGCGAACGGCGTAACGCTCAGGACCTTTCAGCTCAGAACACGTTTTTTGAAACCCGAGATCCCGACCCAAACAAACAGCGCCGTGAACCCAAACATGACGAGGTACACGGCCCCGATGGGCATATGCGGAGTGTCGGTAAGTGCGGCTCTGAATCCTTCGCTCATGTACACCAACGGGTTGATGAGCACCAGAATCTGGAGCCATCGAATCGATTCCAAGCTCTGCCAGGGAAAGTAGATGCAGCCCAGAAAGGTCAGCGGCAAGACCACGACGCCAAAGAGCAACGGCACTGTTCTGGGTTCGAAGAACGTTCCAAATGATAAGCCCAAGGCGGCAGAGGAGACACAGGCTAGCGGGATGAATGTCAACAGGATGAGCCAGTGGTAGTGAATATTCACAGCCGTGGCTGGAACAAAATACGCAATCGGAAACACGATGAGAGCGGCGATCAGGCACTGCAACGCTCCGGCAACAATTTTCTCTATTGCAACCATCTCAACGGCTAGTGGCGCAAGAACACGATCCTCGATCTCTTTGGTGTAGCCGAACTCCTGCACAAGTGGCAGCGCCACCGCTTGAATGCCTTGAAAGAGGATGACGCTCGCAAGCACACCAGCAACCAACATCGTCGAGAACTGCGCTGCACCCTGTCCACCACCCACACCTTGACCAATCTTGGGGAAGACGTAGGTGAAGACAAAGACGAGCAACAACGGCTGAAGCACTGTTCGAGGAATGAACTCCTTGAGGTTATGGGAAAGGACAAAGGCATCGCGTTGGAGCAGTGCTCGAAAGGCCACGAGGTTCGACACGGGGGGCGAGTCGGCAGTGAGGAGCGACCCTGCACTTTTGGTCAGGTCTGTCATTCGCGTAAGTCCTTGCCGGTCAGTTTGATGAATACAGTCTCGAGTGTGGGCTCATTGATTCTGAGATCGGTCACCAGAAAACCGCGATCATCGGCAAGCTGAACCACTGCCGGTAACACGCCCTGAGAGCCCTTCACTTCTAGCAGCACTTTTCGGTCCACGACCTCAGCGTTTGTTGCTCCGACAATGCCCGCGTGCAGCAGGGAAGCGAGTGCTTCAAGGTCGCCTTCGGCGGTGATGGTCACCAGCGTGTCAATACCGGTTGAGGCCTTGAGGTTCGTGGGGGTGTCGAGGGCAAGAATCTTCCCATGGTCAATAACCGCGACCCGAGAACAAAACTCGTCGGCCTCTTCCATATAGTGCGTTGTGAGCATGATGGTCTGTCCCTCACGGTGTAACTCATCAAGGATGTCCCACATGGCAATTCGACTTTGCGGATCGAGACCTGCCGTGGGCTCGTCGAGAAAGAGTACTGAGGGCCGATGCATGATTGCCCGGGCCACCATCAGTCGTTGAGCCATACCTCCGGAGAGTGCCAGAACCGATGCATCCCTTCGATCGATCAGGCGGAACTGTTCCAAGAGTCGCGTTGCTTCAGCCTTTGACTTTTTGGCATCAAAGCCAAAAAAGCGCCCATGAAAGTACAAGTTTTCCCAAACGCTGAGGGAGCGGTCCAACGTGTTGGACTGCGGAACCACGCCGATGAGCGCTTTCGCGCGTGCAGGGTGTTCCCAAACATCAACACCACCAACTACGCAGCGCCCACGCGTCGGCCGCACGCGAGTGGTCAGCATCCCGGCGGTAGTTGTCTTGCCCGCACCGTTTGGGCCGAGCAGGCCGAAAATCTCTCCGCGAGTGACAGTCAGGTTGAGGCCATCCACCGCAGTAATCTCGCCCGGGTAAACCTTTGTGAGGTCGACGGTTTGAATGACATCATCCTGTTGTGAACTCAAGTTGATCCAGTCTCAGTAGGTCGGGCCGAGACGATGACATGATGAAGGTCATCTCCGAGTTCAACCACGCCATCGAACTGCGCTGCTGCAAGATCACGCCATTCCTGATCTTCGCCAGATGCAAAAGCAGGAACATAGTGAGTCAGCAGCAGTGTTCCCACACCTGCCCGCTGTGCTGTTTGCGCTGCCTGCTCAACCGAGGAGTGGTAATCCAAGATGTCCTGCATTCGCTGCACAGGCACCATCGCAACGATGTCAGCTCGAATCGCTGTGTGCACGAGTGCATCGGCACCCTCGCAGAGCGTGTCGAGCCCCTCGCACGGAACGGTATCTCCAGCAATGACCACGCCGACACCCTGGTGATCGATTCGAAACCCGATGCTCGGTTCAACGGGACGATGGTCGGTATCACCGACAGTCACCCTGACCTGGTCAAACTCAAAACTCATCCCAGAGACACATTCAGTCACGTGAACCTCTGGAGGGTCAGACAGGTCGTCGTGATGTGCCAATCGATATGAGATGTCTGCGCGCAGCATTGCCATGATGTGGTCCACCACGTTTGCTGTACCGGGTGGCCCGAGAATGATGAGTGGTGTTGCGGGAAAACTCATAATCCATTTTGTGGTGATGACGTCGTTGAGATCGGTGAGATGATCGCTATGCAAGTGAGTGAGAAGAACCGCAGTGATCTGCGCAGCGCTACTACCAGCAGCAGCAAGGCGCATCAGCACGCCACGTCCTGCGTCAACGAGGAGGCTGACTCCTCCTGCTTGCACCAAGGTGGAGGGCCCCGCTCGGTTGGGATCAGGCAAGGGGCTTCCCGTACCAAGAAGTGTGATTTCTGTTGGCATGTGTTGAGCGGCCTTTGTTGGAGAGGGCGTGGGGCGGAGCAGGGTGGTGTCCTACTGAGGTTATTGCAGTTGTTCGAGCAGATGCGAAGATCTCGGGGGAACCGCTACCCGGATGCGGGCAATCTTCCCCTAGATTCAAAGCCTTCAGGTGTCAGCTTTACCGGAGGTTCCTTCATGGGTGCAAACCAACGCTCGCAGATCACAATGACTGATGAAGAGATTGCGGAATATCTCGTGCGCAGTCGTTCAGCCACAATGGCCACCCTCGGGTCAACCGGCACACCGCATCTTGTTGCGATGTGGTACGCAGTCCTCGACGGAGAAATCTGGTTTGAGACAAAGGCTCGTTCACAAAAAGCTGTGAATCTGAGACGTGACTCTCGCATAACGGTCATGGTCGAGGATGGCCATACCTACGACACATTGCGTGGTGTCTCCATCGAGGGTACCGCCGAGATTGTCGAGGACCCAGATCTGCTCTGGAAGGTTGGGGTAAGTATCTGGGAGCGTTATAACGGCCCCTACACCGAGGAACTCAGCCCGCTGGTGGAGTTCATGCTGCACAAGCGTGTAGCGGTTCGCGTTCAGGCTCAACGCACCCGGTCTTGGGATCATCGCAAGCTCGGGATGGATCCGATCCCACTCGGCGGATCAACAGCGGAATTTCTCTAGACCTGCGAGGACTCGTTGAGTCCGTCCACGCTGAGTACAAGTTTTCCAAAGCCCTGTCCGCTCTGAACTCGCTCGAATGAGTCTCGGGCCTGCTCAATCGGACGTACATCATCAATCACGGGGCGAATGCCCTTGGCTACGACGAACTCGAGCAACTCGATAAGTTCATCACGGGTCCCCATTGTGGAGCCAACAACCGAGAGTTGAAGAAAGAACACTCGGTTGAGGTCGGCAGGCGGGTTCGGTCCACTGGTTGCGCCGCTGACCACAACGCGTCCGCCTGGTCGGAGCGAACGAAGCGAGTGATCCCAGGTTGCATCTCCAACGGTCTCGATCACCAAATCGACCTTCTCGGGCAGACGCTCGCCGGTCTGCACTGCTAGATCTGCGCCAAGGGCCAAGGAACGCACTCGTTTCTCTTCATCTCGAGAGGTGCAAAACACGGTGTGTCCGAGGGCCGAGGCCAACTGAATTGCAGCGGTGGCCACGCCGCCGCCAGCACCTTGAACGAGCACCGTTCCTAGGCCATCGAGGCCGGACCGAGTCGTCAGCATCCGATATGCAGTCAGCCATGCCGACGGCATGCAGGCGGCATCCTCCCAGGTCATCCCAGCAGGCTTGGCAACCACGTTGCGACTGGGAACGATCACCTGTTCAGCCAAGGTGCCTTGATGCAATTCAGAGAGAAGCGTCCTTTTTGGATCCAGAGTCTCGTCTCCATCGCCGGCGGTTGGATTGCCAATAACTGAGTGAATGACTACCTCGCTGCCGTCATCAAGGAGTCCAGCGCCATCGCAACCAAGTGTCATCGGAAGCAGCGAGGCATTAAGGCCAACCCCTTTCAGTGACCAGAGGTCGTGGTGATTGAGCGCACAGCTACGTAGCCGGACACGAACCCATCCCTCTCCGGGCTCAGGGGCTGAGACCTCTTCAATGCTGAGTCCCGAAAGTGGGTCTGTCACAGATTGGGAGACGCATCTCACTGCCAACATCACATGCCGCTTTCATTCGTGTTTTGAATCGGTAATTTGAATCGGTGCTTTGAATTGCGCACCGGGTAGTCGTTACCAATATTCCTCGAAGTGAAGGTTGCCACGTTGTTTGCGGTGATCCACCAAGAATCCCCGCGCAACAAGAAGTTCGACAACTCCGGTGGTCTCGGGGTACACGTCCACTCCGTCAACTTCCTCCGGAAGACCAATCATGGATGGGTTTCCGCATAGGTAGACGTTGGTATGTTCTGGGTCGAGCGTGATGCCGTACTCTGAGCTCAATGTGCCCTCGGTGATCAGGGACTGAATGTAGCGCTTGGGGACGTCAGCCTCCCGCGTGGGCATTGGCAAGTAGTGATAGTTGCTGTAGCGCTCCTCAAGTTCGCGATGCTGCTTGAGATAACCCAGATCAGCCCATTCTCTGACTGATACAGCCGAAAGAATCGGCCCGCGATGACCTTTGCGAAGAAGTTCAACCACCATCGCGTTATGGGGCGCTTCCCCCGTGCCCGTCGAAAAGAACAGAACCGTACTGAGCGGGTCTGTCACGGCGGCAAGGGTGTATCGACCTGCGACTTTAGGACCCAGATAGATTCGGTCTCCGGGGCGTTTGAGCGCCAAGCGGGGAGTCAGTCCAGGAACGTTATCTGGGGTCGGGGGTACCAAAACGATGTAGAACTCCAATTCCTCAACACCCTCCTCGCCCGAGAGGTAGCCATACTCATCGAACATTCGACTCGAGATTGAATACGAGCGTCTCACCAACTTCTCCCACTGCTCTTCTAAGCGCGGATCCTCGGCATGGTCCACACGAGCTTCCCAGTATCCCAATCCGAGCGACGCATATTGGCCCGGCAAATGCGAGATTTCGCCGCGGTCGGGCCGAACACGAAGAACCCAAAGGTCGGAATGAGTGGGTTCAAAATGAGTGATCGTGGCGTTGTAGTTCTCTACGCAGAGTTCCTCAATAGCGCCGGTGAACCCTCGGCGCCTTTCGGCGGCGGAGGGAGGTTCGGCCAATTCGACCTCGGGGAAAAGATGAGCGACTAGGCGTGTGATATCCCAGCCCGGTGCCACAGTAAGGCCCTCATTATCGGGAGCGACGTCCCCAATGAAGAACATCCGGCCACTTGCTAGCGCTTCTGCAGATGCGCCGACCTCGGCTGGCTGGAGGATCGTACGCTCAGAGGCAAATACCACGTGGTCGAACTGAAGGTCGGGAGTACGTCGATCTGCAAAGAATGCCATCGGGTAGCCATCGACCTCATCCACTTGTTCAGGAATTGAGCGGTAGAGCAAGGTTGCTCGGCGCTCGCGTTCAAGACGACGGAGCCATGCCTCACCTGCAGGTGACAGGCGTGCCGGGTTCATCCCGCCGCCAGCGAGTACCACCCCCGCTCCCGCTGTTGCGAGGGCGGAGGCAATCTCGACGGCGTGGTCGGTATGGCCGATCACGAGGACGTCTTCGTCAACTGCGGTTGCAGGAATCTGATCAATCAGGATTCTTTCGCCGATTTTTGCGCTAATCGGAGGAGTCCAATCGGGCAGGTATCCTCGCTGGGCGATCACGACCGCCCGCGCTCGGTAGGCATGACGATCAGTCGTCACTATCAGGTAGGGAGAGGTACCTGACTCGAGAACTTCGGTATCGGCAAGGCGTTCTGCGTTGATAGAACGAACCGTCTCTCCGTAGCCAACATCGAGTTGATGCTCTCCAACCAGTTCCGGAAAAACCACCGCAGAACTGGGTTCCAGAATGCGGACACTGTCCAAGCCTGCCTCCCGCAGAGACACCGCCACCGATAGTCCGCCGGCGTTTCCACCGAAGATGACCAATTCGTATGTGCTGCTACTCATTGCGAAGCTCCAGTTAACTTTTTTGTTGTTTTCGAGGAGGATGCTTGCATCCTGTTTGGTTGCGGAGTCCTTCTCAGCATGAACGGCCAATCAATGCCGATGAATGCAAACCTAGTATCGGTCACTGCGAGCCAAATTGTCACTCCCTGAGAGTGAGGTACCACAAGAATGCGCAAGACTGAGCAGATGTCAACCCATAACTTTGCTCAGGACGAGCGCTCGCTCCTCTGTGATCTGTTTGAAGAGGTAGGGCCCGACGCTCCAACTCTGTGCGATGGCTGGACAACTCGAGATCTCGCTGCACACCTTGTCGTGCGTGAGCGAAGGCCAGATGCGGCGCTTGGAATTCTGGCACCACCTTTGGCAAGCTACGGAGAGCGCGTCAGAGTTGGCGTTGCATCTACCGAGTGGGAGGAACTCGTAGATCAAGTTCGCACGGGCCCACCGATGCTTTCAATTTTCGGATTGCCAGGCCTGGACCGCATGGCGAACACGATGGAGTACTTCATTCATCACGAGGACGTGTCCCGAGCGCAACCCAAACCCCAGGCGCGCGAGTTGCCCGAGGGCCTCCAACTGGAGCTCTGGAACCTAGTGAAGCGCATGTCCAAGTTGCTCCTTCGACGAGCCCCCGTGGGGGTTGAACTTCTCTGCACCAATTCCGACTCGACGATTGCGCGCGCAAAAACTCCACTCGTCACCGTAACTGGCTCGGCCGGAGAATTAGCTCTGTTCATTTATGGTCGTCAGAGTGCCGCTGAGGTTGAGTTGGTTGGGTCGGACGCGGATGTAGCTGCTCTGAGAGCAGCCAGGTTCAGCATCTGATGGCGGATTCTCGAGCAGCAAGTTTTGAACTGCGAGATGGAAGCGAAACCCCGTGAAATTTGGAATTATTCCACCTGTTCGTTCGGGCGTTACTGCTGATCCTCGCTGGATGACTGGGTTTGCGCGTCACGCCGAGGATCTTGGGTTTGAGTCGATCGTGCTCGTGGAACACGCAGTGGTGATATCTGGTTACGAGCATGCCTATCCGTACTCCGAGACCGGCAGGATGCCGTTGCCAGATCAATGCGTTGTTCCAGATCCGCTTGACCTGTTGTCATACTTAGCTGCGGTAACGAGCACCTTGCGGCTTGCGACGGGGGTCCTCATACTTCCCGAGCACCACCCTGTGCCGCTTGCAAAGCGTCTGGCAACATTGGATTCGCTCTCTGCTGGACGGGTGCGGCTCTGCGTAGGGGTCGGATGGATGAAGGAAGAGTTGCGAGCCTGCGGGGTCGAGTTCGAGACGCGTGGTAAACGAACTGACGAGTGTATTGATGTACTCCGAGTCTTATGGGGCCCCGAGTCAGAGATGGGTCTGTCATTCCACGGGGAGTTCTTTGACTTCGAACGCGCTCATAGCAATCCCAAACCAGTGCAGCCCCTCGGGATACCAATTCATATCGGAGGCCACAGCGAAGCTGCCGCACGCCGCGCTGGCATGCGGGGTGATGGCTTTCAGCCACTTGGATTGGGTGGCGAGGAGTTGCGCCGCCTGGTCGCAGTCATGACGGAGGCGGCAAAGCAATCCGGCAGAGATCCGGCCGAACTAGAACTCAGCCTGGGCGGATCACTAGCCGCAGCCACCGAGCAGAGCCTGGCTGAAGCGAGTAGTGCAGGCGCTCACCGGCTCGTTCTGTCACCCTCCCAGAGTACCGACCTAGACCAGGTGTGCGAGGAGATGTCTGCGTTCGCCGATCGCGTTGGGATGGAGTAAATCAATCGCAGTTAAGCCAAGGGCCCCCGGCAAAGAACTGCGTCAACATGTCGGTGTGCGTGCCGGGACTCAGACCCACATCGTTCAAGAAGCCAGCCTCACGTAGCTGCCCGTAACGCTCTCCACCATCGCAGATCAGGCTCACAACAGACCCCTGCTGCTCGGCGACACGCATGCCGGCAATGATCTGAAGTGCTCCCCAGAAGTTCGTGCCGGTTGATGGCCCAACGCTTCGACCAATTGACTCGTTCAGGAATTGCATCGCAGCAATCGACGCCGCGTCTGGCACCTGAATCATCCGATCAATCACTGATGACAGGAACGAGGGTTCAACGCGAGGTCGTCCAATTCCCTCGATTCTCGATGGAGTAGAGGTTGTGACGCTCGAGTCCTCGTTGACCCATCCCTCGAAGAACGCCGAGTGCTCGGGATCTACCACGGCTAGGGAGGTGTCGTGGCACCGATAGCGAACGTAGCGACCGATGGTTGCAGAGGTGCCGCCTGTACCCGCACCGACAACAATCCAAGCTGGAATCGGGTGGGGCTCATCTGCGAGTTGCTCAAAAATTGACTCTGCAATGTTGTTGTTGCCTCGCCAGTCAGTGGCGCGCTCGGAGTACGTGAACTGATCCATATAGTGACCACCGGTCTGCGCAGCGACTCGCTTCGCCTCTTCGTACATCTCCGATGGCTGTGAGACGAAGTGACAGCTACCTCCAAACTGCTCGATCAACAAGCACTTCTCGCGACTTGTTGCCTGCGGCATGACAGCTATGAACGGCAAGCCGATCAGGCGTGCGAAATAGGCCTCTGAGACTGCCGTCGATCCAGAAGAGGCCTCTACCACTGTGGTGT
The DNA here is from genome assembly GCA_037141255.1 of Actinomycetes bacterium. Lineage (GTDB taxonomy): Bacteria > Actinomycetota > Acidimicrobiia > Acidimicrobiales > Microtrichaceae > IMCC26207. The sequence goes on from JBAXCX010000010.1 coordinate 37,165, forward strand.
GCTCGTGAATCCAAGCGTTCGAGAGTGCGTAGAGAAATAAAGAGCGGGCCAAGCGATGCTTGAGGGATCCGGTGGGATGTGTTGACTCATCCTTCAGGTAGAGGTCGACTCCCCACTCCTCGGGAAGCGGCACAACCAAAAGGTGGGTGTCGGCGGAGCGGTTTGCGTCGGCCTCAACGCGGCGAATCGCCTGATTCCTCCAGACTCGGTCACTCTCACTGCTGCGGTCTACATCTGCATAACCCATGGTCTCAGGTTAGAGGCTGAAGGACCGCAGACCTTCCGTTCACACAAGGCGAACACGACCTGCTCCTAGGCTGAACAACGTGACTTCACAACAGCGCACTGCTCTCGTGATCCCGGCTCAGAGAAATCATCCCACTGCTGCTGTGGTTGGTGGAGGGCCGGGTGGTCTGATGGCGGCGGAGGTTCTTGCACGTAATGGTGCCTTGGTAACCATCTATGAACAGATGCCAACTATGGGGAGAAAACTCCTGATCGCTGGCCGGGGTGGCCTCAACATCACCCATTCTGAGCCGCTTCCCGAGTTCCTCTCCAAATATGGAGAAGTCAGCCCCTCGCTTCGCTTCGCCATCGAGGCCTTCCCGCCGACTGAGGTGCGGGCTTGGTGCGCAGGGCTGTTCCAAGAAACCTTTGTTGGCACGAGCGGGCGGGTGTTCCCATCTGGATTTCGCGCCACCGAACTGCTTCGCAATTGGCTTGGTTCTCTTGAAGGACTTGGCGTTGATCTCCAGAATAATCGCCAGTGGATTGGCTGGGATGAGGCAACGGGAGCATTGCTTATTCGCAACGTAGGGCAGAACAACGCGGTGGCCGAACCCATCAGCAGTTACCCAGATATCACCGTGATGAGCCTTGGTGGTGGTAGCTGGGCACGCACAGGTTCGGACGGAAGTTGGGTACATAAGTACGAGGCCGCTGGCATCAAAGTGAAGGAACTCACTCCAGCCAACAGTGGCTTTTTGGTGGACTGGACTGCTGAGTTCATCTCGCGATTTGAAGGTGTACCCATAAAGAATATTGCGCTTGTCGTGGGCGAAAACTCTGTTCGTGGGGAACTCATGATCTCGTCTGAGGGAATAGAAGGCGGGGCGGTTTACGCCGTGGGTAGAGAGCTTCGAGAGGCTTGCGGGGCTGATGGAAAGTCAACGGTCGAGGTGGATCTGCGCCCAGATCTGACTCGCAATCAGATCGAGAAAAGGCTCGACACTGCCAGACCCAAGGATTCCACTTCGACGTTGCTGCAGCGTTGCATCGGTTTGCCGTTGGTGTCCATCGGCCTCATGCGAGAAGCGACCACGAACAATTTGCCGCGGTCGCCAGCCGAGCTCGCAGGCCTGCTGAAGTCACTCCCACTCTCGCTACGGTGCAGCCAAGGTAACGACCGAGCAATCTCAACTGCAGGAGGCGTCGTGTTTGAGGAACTCGATGAGCGCTACATGTTGCGGAGCCACCCTGGCACCTTTGTTGCTGGCGAGATGATCGACTGGGAGGCACCCACTGGCGGCTACCTACTGCAGGCAACCCTTAGTACTGCTGTAGCGGCGGCGAGCGGGGCTCTGTTCTGGTGGGCAGAGCAGCAGGGTTGAGGGCAGCTGGGTTGAGAGCAGCATCACTCAGGAGAAGTCGTCAACCTTGTGCTGGTCGGGTACGGGCTTGCGCGTGGAACGAAACACCACAAACTTCGAGTTGCTTGCGATGATGTCGCAGTTGCCAAAAATTCGTTTGAGCTTTGCGTGATAGGCGAGATGTCGGTTTCCTATGACCCAGAGCTGGCCATTGCTCCGCAAGACTCGATGGGCATCTGTAAACATCTGCCATGCGGTTGCATCGCTGAGCGCGTGATCATCATGAAAAGGGGGGTTCGTGAAGACAAGATCCACGCTGCCGTCGGGAATTCCTTGGTGATTGCGCAGTTGACTCAGGCTGTCACCCAC
>JBAXCX010000011.1:0-38484 GCA_037141255.1 Actinomycetes bacterium
CCCCCTCTGGCAGGTCACTCGCAAAACGAAACGGGGGTTAGGTGCGGTCGGTGGGAGCGGGATCGATACTCGGTACCTCAGCGCGCAGCGACAGCGCAGCGAGGACTGCGAGCGCTATCGAGATAACGGCCAACACAACGTGGACCACAATGAACGGAAGTTCCCGGTTAGACAGAAATGCAATATCGAATGCGCGCACTAACCAGACCAACGTGGTCCAGACGCCCAGCGCCATAACACCGATTTTTGCTGGTTGAGCAAGCCGTTGCTTACGCAATAAGTTCACCAAAAGGGCAACGAGGAGGACCGCTGCTGGAACCCATAAGCTCGCCGCCAGAATCAACGGCCAGGTGCGTTCAGATCTGCTGAGGATGGGGTCGTTCATGATGTTGCGCACCCGGACGATGCCCCACACGAAGATGGTCCACATCAGAAATGCACCAACAGTGATTGCAGACCGACGACTCATCCGAACAAGTTAGCCTTGCATGACGTACTAGGTTTTGGCCAGCACTTGACCGAACGGTCAAGTCACTGAGCAACGTTGGCAAATAGCTTCGCTCGACATTCAATTTCACAACAAGGGGACCCATGTCGGCCACACAGGAAGATGACATCACCATCGAGGAATTCTCTGCTCAGGCGAGAGCGTTCCTAGAAGCAAATGCTGCTCCCCGTCCGCCGGTCAAGGAGTTTGTCTGGGGTCAAGGCTCCGATGACGTAGCCATGTTCGATGAAATGAGCCGCGAGTCAGAATTAGCTCAGGCAGAACGTGCCAAGGAGTGGCGGCGTAAGCGCTTCGACAGCGGCTTTGGTTGGATTGGTGGGCCCGAGGAGTTTGGTGGCCGTAGCCTTGGCGCCGCCTACGAACGGGCCTATAACTCCATCGAGTCGCAGTACGTCACCCCGAATATGAGCGTCTTCACGATCAGTTTGGGCATGGTCGCTCCAACGATTCTGGCCCATGGGATTGCCGAGGTTCAGGACCTGTACCTGAAAGATCTCTATCGGGGGGATCGCGTTGCCTGCCAGCTTTTTTCTGAACCGGGTTCCGGATCAGATCTTGCCTCAGTCTCAATGAAAGCCATTCGTGATGGCGACGAGTGGGTTGTGAGCGGACAGAAGGTCTGGACCTCGGCAGCACACCTAGCCGAGATTGGCGAAGTGATCTGTCGTACTGACCCCGAACTCCCCAAGCACAAAGGCCTGACCGTATTCGTGGTTGATATGCATGCACCCGGGGTAGAGATTCGCCCGCTTCGACAGATGACCGGAGGCGCGAGCTTTAACGAGGTGTTCTTTGACGAGGTTCGCATCCCCGACACGCATCGACTTGGAGAGGTAAATAACGGCTGGGGTGTTGCACTCACCACCCTCATGAACGAGCGCTCCTCGATCGGTGCTGGAGGTGGCGGCGGCGGAGTTGGACTGTTTAGCCCGCAACGGCTGCACGCCATGCTTGAACACTTTGGTGCAGCGGATAATCCAGTTCTCGTAGATCAAGCAACTCGCCTGTACGTGAATTTCACCGTGGCAAAATGGAACAACCAGCGCGCCCTAGACAAGATCCGAGCGGGGCAGCTTCCCGGACCCGAAATGTCTACGGCAAAGCTTGCTCTGACGAACAACCTCTCTGCCTTTACCGAATGGGTTGCTTCAGTTCTCGGCCCTCGTATCACTGCCGATGGCGGCGAATGGGGTTCCTACGCGTTCTCGCAAATGCTCTGTGGGATTCCCGGCATGCGCGTTGCCGGCGGCACCGACGAGATCATGAAGAACATCGTCGCTGAGCGCGTGCTCGGACTTCCTAAAGACCCAGGGATTGACTCCACCACCGCTTTTAAGGACTTGGCAATAAACCGCACCGAACCGTGATTGGATTGCGCTCGAACTGCTGCGGCTAACTTGCTGTTTCTTGCTCAAGAGATAAGTCCACCACGGCAAGTTCGGATACGTGTTTCAACAAGCCAAGACCATGCGCATGGACTTCGGTCTCTCGGACGATTCGCACCCAGTCGGGCAAATAGGGGGCCACTCCAAGCCCTAAGACCTCTCCTGCGCTGGCCGCTTCGCAGAGCCTTGCGGCATGATTAGCTGATGGGCCGATGTAGTCATCGCCCTCGAATAACAACACCTGCCCGCCGGCGATCCCAGCATGGATATCGAAATTATCTTCCTCGAATCGCAGTCCGAGTTCACAAACAGCAGCGATGACCGGTCCTGGCTCAACGCCCACCAACATGGCCCCATCTCCGAGCCATTTCAATACCCGTACACCGCGCCTACCGGTGACCCCTCGAACCGCCGTGCGAAACCTAGTTAACACTGCAAGCGCTGCGGGCGTTCCGTATCTCTCGGTGTAGGAGGTAAACCCGCAGACGTCCACAAACGCAAACCAACGCTCCAAGGTCTGCGATACATCAACCCATTCTGGCACTGGCGGCTCGATGCCGGTTCCTCCGGGGGCTTCAGACGCGCGGGGCGCGCCGAACTGTATGCCGCGTGTTCTGTTTTCGCTCATCTGAACCACCTCTTGACCAGCATCTCGGGGGCAGTTTCGTTTCTGCGATTCGCCTGCGCTATGGACAGATTAATTGTGTCAGAAATTGCAAACTATTGCAAGCATTAGCTAACTGGGGTATTCGCTTTCTAAGCGGGTTCCCAGCCACGGAATCGAGTCCATGAACGCCCAGGATCGCCGGTGAATCGGGGTTGGACCGTAGCCCTTCAATGCGAACTGATGCCGCGGGCAGGGATAGCCCTTATTGCGATCAAAGTCAAAGCCCGGGTAGCTCTCGGCCTGAGCCCTCATCATCCGATCGCGAGTCACTTTTGCCAGAATCGAGGCTGCTGCAATCGACAACACGGTGGTATCACCCTTGATGATCGTCTGCGTGTGCTCACCGCCCACAAAGTCCCAATTCCCGTCCATCAGCACCATGTCTGGCGTCACGCTCAGGCCATCAAGTGCTCGACGGGCTGCAAGGCGTTGCGCCGCCGACATTCCGAGTTCGTCGCACTCCTGATGGCTTGCATGCCCAACTGACCAACTCGTGCACCAGTTGGCGATGCGGTCAAAGAGGAGTTCTCGCCGAGCCTCAGAAAGCTGTTTGGAATCTCGCACTCCGTTCACCCGACGCTCGCGGTTCAGTACAGCAGCCCCAACGCTGAGCGGTCCCGCCCACGCCCCGCGACCAACCTCGTCAAGGCCCACAATCACCTCGTAGCCCTGAGCGAAGAACTGCTTCTCGAGCGCAAGAGTCGGTGCTGATCGCCCGAGAGTACGCTGACCTGCCACAGCAGCAGGCTAGTTGCTCCAACAACCCTGCACGCCTTGATTCGTGACCATACGATGCAGCAATGGCTCGATCTGTGCACGTAGTACCTCATACCCACTGGGACCGCGAATGGTATGACCCGTTTCCCACGTTTCGGAACAGACTGGTGCAGATGCTCGACGAGCTTCTGCCACGTCTTGTGACCGATACGGCCTTTACCCACTTCCAACTTGATGGGCAGATGGCAGTTGTTGACGATTACCTTTCGGTGCGGCCCGAACAGCGCGAACTCCTGTGCCAGTTGAGCGGTGCAGGGCGGCTCTCGATGGGGCCGTGGTATGTGTTGCCCGATGAGTTCTTGGTCTCGGGCGAAACCCTGATCCGAAACCTGCAGCTTGGGATTGAGCGCGCCGAGGAATTTGGTGGCGCCATGCAGATTGGCTACCTCCCCGACATGTTTGGCCACATTGCTGCAATGCCGCAGATTCTGAGTTTGTTTGGATTTGAACACGCAGTGGTCTGGAGGGGCGTGCCCTTCTCGGTTGATCAGCCAGCCTTCTTGTGGGAATCCCCCGATGGCAGCAACGTGCGTGCAGAGTATTTGTCTGCTGGATACGGCAATGGGTCGGGAATGCCTGAAGAGGCCGCACAGCTGCGAGAGCGAATCGAGATGTTTCTGAACGTTCAGGGCGGATTAGTTGGCGACCCCGTGTTATGGATGGCCGGCATGGACCATGAGGCACCTCCGCCGCACCTGTCTCGCGTGGTCGCTGACTTTCAGGCTCAGGAGGCGGTGCGGGTTGCTGATCAATCACCGGCTGAGGCGCTCGACATTCGAATTGGATCGCTGACCGAGTATCTCGAGCTTGCTCCTTCCACAAACCTGCCGACTCATCGCGGGGAGTTGCGTTCGGGGGCTCGGGCCAACCTGCTGATGGGTGTTACCTCGAATCGCGTTGACGTCAAAATCGCCGCAGCGGTTGCCGAACGAACTCTGGAACGCCTCGCTGAACCCCTCAATTCGCTGTGGGCGGCCGACCCAATTCAAGCCCAGCCGCTGCTCGACCTAGCTTGGCTAGAGGTCATTCGCAATGCCGCCCATGACTCGATTTGTGCGTGCAGTCACGACGAGGTTGTTGAGGCAGTGCTGCATCGTTATGCCGAAGCTAGGCGAACTGCGCTCGGGGTGGCTCAGTCGGCAATTGAGTCAGCCAGAACACAAATTGATAGCAGCGGAATTTTGTTACTCAACTCCTGTGCGCGCGTACGCAGTGAACTCATCGAGGTTGAGCTGCCGGGAAGCATCCTGAATGCACAAAGCGGGCTATCAGACCAGCCATGGGCGCAGGTTCTCTCCGAGCGTGCGGCCGAGGAGGAGCTCTACTTGACCCCCGCAGCTGATGCTCCGCTGATTGTTGCGCGCGAACTCATCTTCGAACACCCCGAGGTCAGCCAGGTGCGACTTGTTGAACGGCCCACTCCAGCAGACTCGGGCTCCGCACCACTGAACGTTCTTGAAGTTCACCTGCTCAACAACGATCAGCAAGACCCGAGCGAGCCTGCAGCCAGCACCGGTGTGCTCAGCCCGCTCGAGGCCCTCAGTGAAATTGGTCAGCGCTGCGAACAGAACCCTGACCTGCTCGTGAGCACTGTGCTGCACCACCCGGAAGCCTCGAGCCGTGTGCTCACCATGTCTGGCAACGTCGCAGGTTTTGGATGGTCCATCTGGCACCCGAGCGGGGCAAAATTTACGGTTGCAGCCGAGGGGCCGTGCGGCTTGAGTAATGGCCTCGTGTCGGTTCAGGTCAACCCAACAGATGGAACCTTTGCAGTCAACGGTCACCCCGGATACGGCCGGATTATTGACGAAATAGACGTCGGTGACACCTATAACTGGTGTCCCGCAGAGCCAGCGCTTCTGGTTGATCAACCTCAGGCCGTTCATGCAGAGATCATCGAGAGTGGGCCCCTGCGATCCAAGATTCGAATCGACAGCGAGTACCTCCTACCGAGCTGCGCCCCGAGCAGTTCGAAAGGCGAGGTTCCATTCTCGGTGCAGAGCCTTACTACCGTGATTGAGCTGCGCGCTGACGAGGCACTCCTTCGTGTCAGTACAAGCTTGTTGAATCAGGTTCGAGACCACCGGATGCGTGTTCATTTCCCGTTGCAGAACCGGGCTCAGCACTCCCGAGCAGAGTGCGCGTTCGGCCTGGTGCAACGCCCGCTCTCAGCCGAGGGGGGCCCAAACGAATGGGGAGTTCCAACCTATCCATCGCGAAGGTTCGTCCAAGCTGGAGAGTTGACGGTCACGCACGAAGGACTCTGCGAGTACGAACTTGTCGACCTTGATGGTGACGCTAATGACCCGCTCACGACCTCAGGGGCGCTCGCCCTGACGCTGTTGCGCTGCACCGGCTGGTTGTCGCGAGGGCCGATGGCCTCTCGACCGCTTCCTGCCGGACCCGAGAACGAACTGCTCGGCGCCCAACTGCAAAAGCCCCTCAGGTTGAACTATGCAATTGCCCTCGATCACCCCGATCCCTTCGAGTTTGCCGACAGCGTGTGGACTCCGCTGCAAATTGCTGAGTCTGAAGGTGGAGGGCCCTTACCGGCGAGCGGCTCGCGACTTAGTCTGACGGGCATGGAGGTCGATGCCCTCCTCACCGACCGCACGGGCCGGCTTGTGCTGCGTTGCCATGAGCCGCTGGGTCAGCTGGGAAACATGCGAATCCCCGGGCGCACAGGGCAGATCATCGATCTGCTCGGCAACAAACGGGGAGATTTCTCTGAGGAACTCGAGGTTCGACCTCATCAAATTCTGACGGTTGCGCTCGATCCCACATAAAGCAAATGACTTCGACGGCGACACTCGCACGCGCACAACTCCTTCAGCATGACATCCTGTACACATGTCCGAGAATCCTGCGATGACCCCCGCGGAAGCTGATGCGCTTTTGACGTACACAATCCAAACCGACGAAGGCCGCCAAAATCCGTACCCCGCATATAACCAACTCCGGTCATCGCCGACAAGATGGAGAAGTAACACCGGATCTACGATTCTGACCGGCTACAACGATTGCCTTGAGGTGCTTCGCCATCCAAAGCTGGGTCGGGCTGAAGCCGATATGGATCTGCCGCTCTCGATTGCCGGAAATGAGCGACGGGTCTCTGACGACACCTCGACGATGTTGCTCATCAACCCTCCCGATCACACTCGGATTCGATCCATGGTGAGCCGGGCTTTCACACCTCGCAGAGTTGACGAACTCCGACCGACGATCGAGAACCTGCTTCTGCCAGTGCTTGACCGGTTTGTGGACCAAGGCGGCGGAGACGTCATGGCTGATCTCGCTGTCCCCTACCCCGTAGCTGTCATCAGCGAACTACTGGGTGTTCCCCAGGAAGGAAATGAGCACATACTCCCCCTAGTGCGAGCGCTCACGGCCCTCATCGACCCGGCCTCTTCCCCAGAAGCAACTGCTGAAGGTGAAGCAGCGGGGATGGAAATCGCCGTCTACTTCTTGGGTCTCGTCGAAGAAAAGCGAGCTCACCCTGATGACCGACTACTGAGCGCACTCATTCAGGTTGAAGAAGCCGGCGACAAGTTATCTATCGAGGAACTCATCACGAATATCGTTTTGCTGTATGCCGCTGGATTTGAGACAACCTCAAACCTGATTGGAAACGGTCTGCTCCTACTGCTCAACAATCCTGACCAAATGCAACGTCTGCGCGCCGAACCACAACTCATGGGGCCTGCGATCCTCGAGATGCTGCGTGCGGACTCACCGGTGCAGATGAACGTGCGAGTAGCACTTGAACCCGTCGAACTTTTTGGCGAACTACACCCCCGAGGTGCCTCGTTCGTGGTGCTGCAAAGTTGCGGAAATCATGACTCCTCGGTCTACCCACTCGGAGAGAAATTTGACTTGGCCCGCTTCACCAACTCCGAAGCTCCCCAGCCGCTGAGCTTTGGATGGGGAGCGCATCACTGCCTAGGAGCCCACCTTGCCAGAGCTGAGGGTGAGATCGTATTTCGCTCGCTCCTCGAGCGCTTCGAGAACATGTCGATTGACACGAGCGCTCAGGGCTCCGATCTGCCAATCTTTCGACCAAGTTTCACTCTGCGGGGACTCGAATCACTTCTTATTCAGGTAAATGAGTCGCCCTCTCGAGGTGCTTGAAACGCTGGAGCTGAGCCAGCCGGAGCAGGAGCAGCGCCAGCGGAACCTTGGTCGATACGAGCAGTTTCAAGAGCGGAACCGCTCGCCTGAGATGCTTCGGTGAGAACTACAGGACCGATGGGGGCGAGGAGCGCGTCACCGGTCCAGCCCTGAGCAGACCAAGCTGTGTCCAGCCCAGGAGCGGTGAACTTTGGACCCAGACCCGATGGGTCTACCCCAGGACCGGGGATGACTTCCCAGAGCACGGCGGGGCGCTCACCGTGCCATCGAATCGCAAATGAAACCACACCCCAACGGGTGCGCAGACCATGCGCCTCAATCGGGGCACCGAACCAAGAGTCAGACCAAATCGGCAGAATCACCAAGCCCTGAGACTGCTCGAGAAGAGCAAGGTCGAAAATGGCAGCCATACGCGCTGCAAGAGCTGCGGGGTGAATCGCCATCGTTCCGCATGACATGCCAGCGGTATCTATGCGGTCACAAAGCCCCGCTTGCTCGCCAAGCCGGCCGAGCTCAAGAATGCGAGGCAGTGCATCTGCCTTGCTAGCCGCTAACGCCAAGCGCAGTTCGAGTCCTTCTGCAAGGAGCCAACCATCGACCGAACCTGAAGAGTTGACAGGACCAGCGAACGGAGTTGACGCCCACAACTCCCAGAGATTGTCCGCTGCTCGTTCCGCGGCTTCTGCAACCTCTGGCTGACCCACGAAACGCAGCGATGGAGCCACGCGACCCAGAGCGATAGCCGCTGAGCGAGTCAGCGTTGCACCCTCTATGCCTTTGGCCTGTGCGAGTCGGTGAATTGCCTTGGCTACCGGGCCAACGAGCTCCTCTGCCCACACTTCGCGTTTCTTGCCAGCCAACAATGGTACGGCTGCATGAACCAGAGCCACAGTTGCATCGCTGCGGTCGGGCATGCGAAGTGAGCCGCCGACACGTTGCAGGCTGAGCAGCGCTCGGGCAAGAGGTCCGAGCGGCTCACTGACACCCGCTCGAACAAGTGCATCGCAGAGTTCTGCGGCACCGACGGCCGCACTGGCTGGACCCGAGGCTGTAAAGAACTCCTCCGTTGCCGCAAGCAAAAGGACTCGCTCGGAGCGAGTCACGACGCGGTCGAGTAGCGAATCGGGAAGTTCGATCCTCGCCGCATCCTTCGTATGAGCAGTCCAGCCGGCCTCGATTGCCGCTGCGTCTGGTGCCTCCCACAGGGCTCTCGGTTTGAGCGCAGCGGCTGATCCCTTTCGACTGCGCCGTGGCGCGGAGTCACGCGTGGAGCGCGGCAGGAGGATTCGCACGACAGCAGTGTGCGGCAGCGCAACAATAAATGCGCCTTCGAGCGAAGCGCCTTGAAGCTTCGTGGTTCCGTCGGGTCCTTCGTCATCACCGTTCGCTAATCGAGCAGCGACCGTTCCAAGCTTGCCAACCACTCGTCGAGCAACAGGCTTGGAGAGCACAGCTGCGACTTGACCGTCAGCGGAGAGCACCGAACCCTCTGAGGTCAATGAAGAGAGCGAGCCTGGCCCGTCAAGAAGGAACGGCCGCAGCAGGATTGCTAGCGCAACCGGCACCGCAGTCAGGTTCTCAATCTCGATGACGAGGGCAGAGTCATCCCAGATGCTGCCCTCGGATTGTGCTGAGGTGGCGCGCACACCAAATACCCGCTGGATAATATCTCCGCCCGGCACTCGCATTGCCGTTTCAATTACTGGTGAATCACCAATGCGGCGTTGTCGAACGGCTGCATCAAGAGAGGGATAGTGCCAGCGATCCTCAGCCCCAATCCACCAGTCCACCGACCAACGCTCGCCGCGCATCTGCACCATGCCGGCAGGGTCACAATCAGCAATAACACCCGCATCAACTGTTCCAAGTGGCGTCCAGACTCGCGCCACCTGCGAGTGAGCAGTCGCTGCTCGCACGAGAGAGTACGGCAGGATGACTCGCTCCTCCGAGCTGCGCACACCCTCAGACTCGCCGCTCGCCCCGTCAGTGTCGTTGCCAGCATCAAACTCGGGGCGCGATGATGCAGAGGGATCGGAGGGGTCAGAAACGTTAGGCACAAGCAAGAGGGTAGAAGCAGGTGCCGCCGAGACTGCAACTCGACTCACGACCGATCAGCGCAGTCGAGTCGCTAGTAGCTCAGCGAAGGATATTCAGGTCCGCTGGACTCGCGACGAATCAGACCGCGGTAGGCGTCCTGCGCGCTCGCTCCCTCGTGACACACGGCAAAAACCTCTGAGGCAATCGCCATCTCAACTCCGTATTCGCCAGCGAGTTCCATGACCACGCGGCTGGTCTTGACGCCCTCAGCCACCATATTCATGTCGGCGATGATCTGATCAATGCTGTGGCCTTTGCCGAGTTGTTCACCTACAAAACGATTCCGGCTTTGCTCGGACATACAGGTAGCAAGCAGGTCACCCATTCCTGCTAGGCCGGCAAAAGTGGTGAACTGTCCACCCATTGCCTCGCCGAGGCGAGACAACTCCGCTAGACCTCGAGTGATGACCGCAGATTTCGTATTGTCGCCTGCTCCAAGACCATCGGCCATTCCCGCTGCAATAGCAATCACGTTCTTCAGTGCTCCGGCAATCTCGCAGCCAATCACATCTGGATTGGTGTAGATGCGGAACAGATTCATGTGAAAGATTCGTTGCAAGCAGTCCGCTACCACCGGGTCTGGCGTGGCGATGACTGCTGCTGCTGCATGACCAGCCAAAATTTCCTTTGCAAGATTCGGACCCGTCAATACAGCAGCGGGGTGTCCGGGTAGCACCTGATTTATGAGTTGTGTCATTCGCAGCCGAGTTCCCTGCTCAAGACCCTTTGTCAAAGAGACCACGGGTACCCAAGCACGAACATGTGGCGCGACTAGTTCAAGCGCAGATCTAAACCCCTGCGAAGGTACCCCCATCACAATCACGTCCGCCTGTTCAACTGCCTCAACAAGATCAGTCGTTGAGCGCAGCGCCGGATGCAGTTCGTAGCCGGGTAAATAGCGTTCGTTGGAATGTCTCTCGTTGACCTCAGCGGCGAGTTCTTCCCGGCGCGCCCACAACACTGTTGGAACTTGATGAGCGGCAAGATGGGCAACAGTGGTGCCCCAAGATCCGCCTCCGATGACTGCTACAGAAATATCCACCTGAAGACTGTACGCCGAGGAGCTTGGATAACGGAGGGTTAAACGTGTGACCGCAAGAATACTTTGGCCTACTACCTTGCGCTGGGCTGCGGTGAGCCAACGCTCAGTCTCTACACTGTGCGCGTGCCCCCTGTGAACGCAGCCTGCGTGCTGATACCCATGAAAGCCTTTGCTCTAGCAAAGCTGAGGTTATCTGCGGTGCTCAGTAATCACGAGCGAGCAGAATTAGCACGAGCTATGGCGACAGTTGTGATCAAGGCTGCAGAGCCGCTTGAAGCGCACGTGGTCTGTGATGACGAAGAGGTAGCTGCCTTTGCAGAGTCGTTGGGTGCCACCGTTGAGTGGGCGGCGGAACATAACCTCAATGGGGCTGTTCAGCATGCATCTGACACCCTCGGCAAACGTGGCATCCAACGAATAATCGTCTGTCATGCAGATCTTCCCTTCGCACAGGATTTACTCTCGCTCGCTGAGGCTGAATCAACCGAGGTGCTTCTTGTGACTGACCGGCACTGCCAAGGCACCAACGTGCTGTCAGTTCCGACGGGCACTGCTTTCACCTTTTCCTACGGACCCGGCTCGTTCGTTCGCCACCAGCAACAGGCCCAACGGTGCGAACTCACTGCAAGAGTGGTTGATTCTGACGCACTAAGTTGGGATGTCGACGAACCCGAAGATCTTCAGGTTCCAGCTGACTTCTCGGCATTCTCGCCGCTACTCGCAGGTGGAAAAATTACCGCTCAGCATCACCCTAGGACCATGGACTCAGCGGAAGGGCAGTTTCAAAATGGAAGATCTTCGAACAGCAAACGAACCCGATCTTGACCTCATCAGCATCAATCTAACGAGCCCCGAATCAGCGCTGGTGATCGTGGCGCACCCCGACGATGCCGAGTTTCAATGCGGAGCGACGCTAGCTAAGTGGGCACGCGCAGGGTGCATCGTGCATCACCTGGTACTCACCGACGGGTCGAAGGGAACTTGGGATCGGGGGATGGATCAGTCTGTGCTTGTTGAGTTGCGTAAAGAGGAACAGCGCAAGGCGGCAACTCTTTTGGGCGGAACCGGAGTGGTGTTCCTAGCTAAAATTGACGGCGAACTTGAACCCAATCGGGCTACGAGAGCTCAGGTCTGTGAAGTTATCCGGCGACTCAGACCCGAAGTTATTTTGGGCCACGACCCATGGAAACGTTATCGACTTCACCCGGATCACGCCGCTGCTGGCACGCTCTGCGTTGAGGGAATCGTTGCAGCTCGTGATCCGTTCTTTCACCCAGAGCAGCTTGTGGACGGAATCACGCCGCATCGCCCCCATGCATTGCTGCTGTTTGAGCCAGATCAACCCAACCACGCTGAGGCAGTTTCAGAGCAAGATCTGCAGGCTCAAGTTGAAGCACTGTTCGCCCACCAAAGCCAGATTGAAACTTCCCATCTGTACAAGTCCACTGCCGCCGATCCGATTGAGCAGTTTCGGATTAAACAACGTGGCGAACTCGAGCGATGCGGCCGTTGGGCCTCGGTACCGCTGGCCCAGCAGTTTCACCTGATGACCGGACAGATCTAGCGCCACACGCCCGATGTATCAGGCGTCTGATTCAACCCCCGACTCCTCTCGGGAGTCAGACGCATGACCAATCCCAATTTCGTTGCGATTGTTGCGTTAGCCCGGAAGGGTTGTTGAGCTCGCGCTAGTTGTGGGCTGACCGCCCGAGGATTCATCAGCCGCTCCGCCTTCTAACACCGTCGTTGGTGAGCCCTCGGGTGTTGCGAGAGCGGAAGTGCTCGTCGCCGGTGTACCTCCAAGCGCAAAGTTTTCGGGAGCGACACGCAGCAGAATCTTCTTCTCAAGATCGCGAATCAGCGACTTCTGCGGCGCAGCAGGGCCCAGGTAATCGGTCGAGACGATCACATCTCCCACTGCCATGATCGACCAGACCTGCACATTCGAGCCGTCGCTGGCAACGAACCGCCGCGACACCTGATCAGTGATGAGGTCATCGCTCGGGCCAGGCTTGATCTCTACTTGGATTCGATTTCCGGAGAGATCCGTTCGGAAGAACCGATCGCACGTGCCGAGTGCCTTGCCGACTGCGTCCACATACTCGGTTGCAGACTGCCAGTCATCGACTCGCACGGCTTCAGAAATCAAGACTGAGGAGTCTGCGGGCTTTGCAAAGACTGCGGTGACCTTGGGCGAGACTTGGGTGGGAAGATCGACCTTCTCTCCACAGAAATCAGATCCAAGAAGGCCGAATGAGTTCAACGCCGGATCGCCTACTTTCCAGCCGATTGCAAGGTCATTTTGCGAAGTTAATGCCATTTCTGGATCGACTTTTCCGGCCAATCGCGCTTGATCAAGCCGCACAGCATCGGAGTCTTGGAACTGAATCCTGCTGACCGGGTATCCGGCGGCAAGGCCAAGTCCAACCCCCGTCACAACAATCACCAGAGCCAGCAGCAAGAACCTTCCGCCTTGCTTGCCAAGATGCTTGGATACGCCGGCAAAGCTCACTGCGCCACCTGGCCTTGTTGGGTTATCCGTTGGTCGCTCAGGGTGCCCCCGAAGCGTTCTTGCCATTCCTCGAGCTGTTCGGCACTCAACTTGGCAAACAATAGCCCTGAGGATTCAACCTCATCTCCTGGCTTCAAAGGTCGTTGGCTTGGCAGATCAGGGGTCAGGCGAAGAGAGTCCCATGCCACGGTAGGGAAGGCCGACTGCAACTTGGCGGCAGCAGCAGGAATAAATGGCTCGGAAGCCACAGCGCAGACAACCAACAACTCAAGCGCCGTTCGCAACGTACATGCCGTTCTCGCCGAGTCAACTTTGATGGTCTTCCATGGCTCGCGGGTTTCTAAATAGACATTGCCGACTGACCATAACGCTCGTAGCGAAGCGGCAGCTTTTCTGAACTCAAGTGCATCAAGGAACCCCAGATATTCCTCGAGTCGTTGCTGCACGAGCACCTCTAACTCAGCTTCTTCAGCCTCTGGCTCGCCGCCGCTCGGCACGCAACTCTCGAAGTGCCGCTCGACTTGCGTGACGGTCCGATTCACTAAGTTTCCAAAAGTGCCAACGAGTTCTTTGTTGACTGCTGCGCCAAATAATTCCCAGGTAAAGCTTGAGTCATCGGACTCGGGAGCGTTCGCCATGAGATACCAGCGCCAGTAATCCGCTGGGAGTAATTCGAGTGCATCCGACATAAAGACGCCGCGGTGATCCGAGGTAGAGAATTTTCCGCCGTAGTAGGTCAGCCAATTAAAGGATTTCAGCCGATCGACCAACTTCCATGGCTCCCCCGACCCTAAAAGCGTTGCGGGAAAGCTCAGGGTGTGGAACGGAACGTTGTCTTTGCCCATGAACTGTGTGTACTCCACTTGGTCCGCCCCCCGGTCGAGGCGCCACCATGAGTCAAACTCGGCTTGAGGATCCTCACCACCGCATCCTGCATCAGCCCACTCGCGGACTGCAGCGAGATAGCCAATTGGTGCATCAAACCAGACGTACCAAACCTTGCCGGCCACCTCGGGAAAATCCTCCGGATCAACGGGGATACCCCAAGCCAAATCACGGGTAATGCCACGGTCACGCAGACCCTCATCTAGCCATTTGTATGCAATGGAGCGAGTCTGAGTGGGCCAGGAGTCCTTGGTGTCAACCCACTGGCGAATGCGATCTGCGAGGGCTTCTTGCTTTAAAAACACGTGGTTGCTGCTACGGACTTCAAGATCGAAGGACCCAGAGATTGCAGAGCGAGGGTCGATCAAGTCCACTGGTTCGAGGGGCTTGCCGCAGTTCTCGCACTGATCGCCACGGGCTCGCTCGTAACCACAATTCGGACAGGTTCCCACCACGTAGCGATCGGGCAGGAATCGTTGGTCGGTCAGTGAGTAGACCTGCTCAGTGGAGCGGATTTCGCAGAATCCCTCGGAGCGGAGCCGGCGGGCGAAGTGATTGGTGAGCTCGTAATTCTGCGGTCTCGAGGTGCGGCCGAACCAGTCCCAAGACAGTCCGAACTGTTCGCAGAGTTCTCGCTGCACCTCGTGCTGTTCGGCGCAATACTCACTCACTGCCTGCCCTGCGGCACTCGCAGCCAACTCGGCGGGAGTGCCGTGCTCGTCCGTCGCGCAAACAAAGAGCACTTCTTCACCCGACTGCCGAAGGTAGCGGGCATACACATCGGCGGGCAGCATCGATCCCACCAAGTTTCCAAGGTGCTTCACGCCATTGATATATGGCAAGGCACTAGTAATCAGGTGACGTGGCACAGAAGCTCCAGAGTGGTTTGCAGCTCAGATCGTACTGGGCTGGCTCGCGCTGGCTGGGTCATTGCGCTCCCCCGGTGCATCTACCAAAGAGTCAGCACAGCAGTCCGTGTGGCAACAACCGGCGCTGCAGCAACATCTCGAGCTTTTCAGCGAAGGGGTTCGGTGTCTCAGCTCACCTCTAGCATGTGAATCATGAGCGCTCCCCCACCAGCACACGCTCCCCCACCAGCACAGTGGTACGGCCTAGACATAGAAACCGACACAACCATCAACGGACTCGATGCCACCGTGGCAGCGATCGTTGCAGTCGCTGTGTCAACTGCTGAAGAAGACTTCGTTCTGCTCGGCAAGGAGTTGCAGATTCTGAGAGACCTTGAGGAACTCATTGCATCACTCACTCCGGGCGTGCTCATTACCTGGAACGGCAACTACTTCGACTTGCCCTTTATTTCCGAACGAGCTGCTCGCTGCGGGGTTCCGCTGGGCTTGAGATTCGGCGCAGGTGAGCCCTCTCGGTGGTCGCGGGAGCACCACAATCGGCCGTATACCAGCAGCTGGGGAGACCACCGTCACCTAGATGGCTATCAGCTCTACCGGGCAGATCTGGGCCGACAATTCAAAATCTCTTGCGGCCTCAAGCCTTTGTCGCGGATGCTCGGACTAGCCCCAGTCGAAGTTGATCGCACGCAGATTCACCTACTCACTGACCAAGAGATGCGCGAGTACGTAGCAAGCGATGCGCGCCTCGCCCGAGAACTCGTGGCTCGGCGCATGCCGCTTGCCTACGCCAGTTGCGATCTGTTCGTTCCTGCCCTCTGAGGACGCACCCCCGGCTCGGAACGGGGGACTCCTGCCCGGAGCTTCGGCCACGGCCGCGATGCGAATTCTGTCAGGCTTCCCCAGCAGGGTTGGACCCACCCGATGGGACCTATTACGTAACGATGCCGTCGAGGACCCATGCCCCATCTAACAATCCACCAACTCGCCAACATGCCGAACGCACGCGACTTCATTCAGCTGATGCCCCTCGAGGATGAGTTCATGCTCTACGGATTTGAGCCCAACACAGATTTCCTCAGCGTGCATGTGACCGCACTTCCAGAGGATTCGCGAACACCCGCTGCAGGCTTGTTCGGTATCTGCTTGCCCGAGTCGTGGACAGCGGTCGGCACGGTGCTCAGCGGCACCGCTACTCACCCTGAGGATGAAGATAGCCTGAGCAGCAAGGCTCGGGTCCGCCTCGTGGTGACTCGCTCGGGTGATAGCTGCACCGAGCTCTCCCTAGATGGAGCGATTGTCAATCAGCAGCCGCCCAGCGACTCAAACTCGCGACACTCACCCGAAGGCGAACATGACCATGTGCATCCCACGCAGGGAATGATCACGGACTGCCTCCACCGCATGCTTGGCCTTCCCTCACCCGGTGCCGCACCAAGTCTCGCAACACTCGTGGTAGGAGTTTGGCTCAACGAGGTGATGCAGTCGGCAATGAGCCTTGAGGAGGTCACCTGGGAACGCGCAGTTGCTCTTCACCCCGGGGAACCGGGGCTCGGTTCGGTCAGCCCATCGCTCGAGACCATGACTGAGGCCACCTTTCGTGCAGCCGACCAACTCGACTGGGAACGTATGCGGCGTCGAGCGGCTCGGGGCGAATTCCAAGCAACCGCTCTTCGTTCAGATGAGGCCGAGTGGATGGATGCAGCGATGTTCGGGCGCTGGGTCGCCAGTTCTGTCCCCGACATCCCCGCAATCCTCCGGACGCTGCACCGACTCGGAGCAGATCACGTGGCTGAGAAGATCTCGGCGGTGTTGCAGTCTGTTCAGCAAGCCAGAATGAACGCTGACTAAACAATCCTCCTAGTGGCAAACTCGCGGACATCTTCGATCTAGCCTGAACCTGATTCGCACTCTCTGGTGAGAGACCAATCACTCTCATTTTCACACTCGAAAACCTAACGTTCCCGCAACCACCTGCAAGGCTGAGACTCATGAGCGCTGTCGCCTTTGACCAAGTCACCAAAAAATTTGGAGACACCGTTGCAGTTGACGAGTTCTCGTTGCAGATTGCCGACGGAGAGTTCATGGTCTTGCTCGGGCCTTCCGGATGTGGCAAGTCAACGGCCCTGCGAATGATTGCCGGGCTCGAAGAGATTTCGAGTGGAATCCTGACCATTGGCGAGCGAGTGGTGAATCACATTCCCCCGCGCGAGCGAGACATCGCCATGGTCTTTCAGAGCTATGCGCTCTACCCGCACATGTCAGTCGAGAAGAATATCGAATCCCCTCTCGTGGCAAATAAGCGGGCAAAGGTTGACCCAATTGAGCGCCTCAGGCGAGTCCACGAGGCCGCAGAAACCCTAGGCCTGACCGAGTACCTTGCCCGCAAGCCCGGCGAACTCTCGGGAGGCCAACGCCAACGAGTGGCCTTGGCCCGAGCCATCGTGCGGCGGCCCGAGGTGTTCTTGATGGACGAACCTCTATCCAACCTCGACGCCAAACTTCGCACTCAGACACGGCTCGAACTCGTCGACCTACACCGTCGGTTGGGCACCACATTCGTCTATGTCACCCACGACCAAGTCGAAGCTATGACCATGGCCGACCGAATTGCAGTCATCAGTGAGGGTCGAATCCAACAGGTCGGCGCACCTCAGGACGTCTACGAAAGACCTGCCAATTTATTCGTCGCCAGCTTTATTGGCAGCCCGCCCATGAACACGATCGAAGGCAAACTCCAAGGGGCCACCGAAAGCGCACCCCCAGCGGTGCTGACTGCGGAGGGGTCGATCTCGATTGGCCATCCTGGATCAGCAGTGACCGGGAGCGAGCTAGTTCTTGGAATCCGACCTGAGCATCTTCACGTGACCGACCCGGTCGACACCCCGAATGCGCTTCGCGGAACCATTCAAAACATTGAGTTGCTCGGCCATGAGCGCCACGTGGTTTGTTCGGTGGGCACCACGCTCATGACGGTTCGCCAGCCCAATGATGCGCCGCCTGTTGCTATTGGCCAAGCGATCTCCTTGCAGGCCGACCCCAGCGGGGTGCACCTGTTCGACCCCACATCCACGGACCGACTCAATTGAGCCCGGCTCCTCAAGATCGCAGCAATACGGCGGTGGCAACTTCGACGACTCCAGCTACAAAGATGGCTGCCCCGGCTCGAGCGCAAACTCGGCGCTTTGGCAACAAAGTTAAAGATGCAGGCCTTGCCTACCTGTTCTTGCTTCCTGCGCTGATTGTATTTTCTGTCTTCTCGTACTACCCGCTGTACCGGCTGTTCTGGTATGCGACGCATACGCAATCGCGGTTCCGGAATAAACCAGCGAGCTATGTAGGACTGAACCAAATCAAGGCTTCATTGACGAGCAATGACTTCATCAGCGGGCTCACTCACTCGGGGCTCTACATGCTCTACACCGTTCCACTGGGTTTGCTGCTCGGAGTCATGTTGGCGGTCTCGACTCATCGCCGCCTCAAAGGAATCAAAGTATTTCAAACTATTTTCTCGTCAACGGTTGCATCATCGGTGGCCGTTGCTTCGGTGGTGTTCATTACCTTGGTGAATCCAGAGATCGGCTACTTCAAGAACGTTCCATGGTTGAGCCTTCGCAACCCCAGTACGGCGCTGTTTGCTGTGTCGCTCTCATCGGTCTGGCAGAACCTCGGCCTAACGTTCATCGTGGTGCTTGCAGCGCTGCAGACAGTCCCGGATGAACTCATTGAGGCCGCCACACTGGACGGCTATGGGGCGATCCGAAGGTTCTGGCGCATCACGGTGCCGCTCATCTCTCCAGCGCTGTTGTTCCTCGGAATAGTTTTAGTCGTGAGCGCCCTGCAGGCCTTCGCTCAGATTGAGATCCTGACGGGTGGCGGCCCGGGTGGAGCTACAGAAACACTGCTGTTCAAGATTGCAGACCCGCGTGGCATCAGACCGCTCGGTGTTCGAGCCTCATATTCTCTTGGCCTATTTGTTCTGACTGCAGTTGTGGCTGGGGCGCAATACTCGATCATGTCGAAGCGGGTGCACTATGGCGACTGATCCCACGGTCTCAGCGGCGAACAAGCAGGTTCGCTTGAACCAAACCGCCGATCAAATTGTTGACCCGCTCGTACCGGCCCCCTACGACAACGACAAGGCCGTGCAACCACCGCGAAGCGGGTTCCGCAATGTGGTCGCAACAACCACGACCTACCTTGTCCTGACTGCACTCTCGGTGATCGTGCTCTTCCCGATTTACATGCTCTTATTACGGGCACTCTCAAGCCCCCTCAAATACATCTCCGCTGGCCAACCGCTCTACCCCGTCTCAATTGAGTGGGACGTCTTCAACCGGGCCTTCGGCCAAGCCAGCCTCGGGCGCTCGATGGGGCTGTCGTTCGTTGTCACGTTTGTGATTGTGATCGCACAACTCCTGACTGCTGTGCTGGCCGCTTACGCCTTTGCCTTTCTTGAGTTTCCGCTCAAAAAGCTGGCCTTTGTTTTGGTGATCGGCACCCTGCTCCTGCCAATTGAAGTCACACTGATTGCCAACGTAGAGATCATTCGAAAACTGCACCTGCTTAACTCGGTACCCGGGTTAACTTTCCCGTTCCTCGCGACTGCTATCGGCATCTTCCTCATTCGTCAAGGGTTTCTGGGGATACCACGAGACTTGCGCGACGCCTCCGAACTCGACGGCTACGGCCACCTGCGCTTTTTATTCAAAGTTGCCATGCCGATGAGTAAGGCGATTATCGGCAGCTTTATCGTGATCGCATTTTTAGGTGCATGGAATCAGTACGTGTGGCCGCGGTTCGCAACAGACCGAGGAGCTTGGCAAACCGTTCAAGTTGCCCTTCGCACGATCGGTTCAGAAAATCCCGGTGAGCTCAATTTAGGATTCGCCGCGGCTATCGTTGCCTCGCTTCCGCTTTTAGCTTTGCTCATCTTCTTCCAACGCCAAATTGTTCGTGGCCTGACCGCAGGTGCAGTCAAAGGCTGAAGCATGCCTCGCAGTGCTCACTGCGTCGCACGCCTATCCCACAAGGGAACTATGAAACTTCGCTTATTTGCTCCCGCCGTGGTGGTTTCGCTCCTGACACTGATTGGTGCATCCTGCGGCAGCGGCACCGATAGTGCCAGTAACTCCGCAGGAAAAAACCAAACCAGCAGCACTGCCCTTGAGGCCACTCCATCCAACTGCCCCGTCCAGGCCCTCGATTCGGCTAGCAAGCCGGTTGAACTCACGGTTTGGCATCCCTACAACGCTCTCACCAAAGAATCACTCGAAAAAGCAGCAGCCCAATACAACGCATCGCAAACCAAGGTGCATGTCTCGGTTGAAGCGGAGGGCACATATGAAGAACTCCTCAAGAAGTACGAGGAGAGCCTCGGCGACCCTTCATCGCTCCCCGACGTGGTTTTTGCTGAGGACACCACACTGCAATTCATGATTGATTCGGGCTCTGTCATTCCTGCCGCTGATTGCATCGCAGCCGACCCTGCCGCGGGGCAGTTCTACAAGGAACTCCTCCCGGCTGTACGGAACGCCTTTAGCTCCCAAGGCCAACTCTGGCCTGGGGCCTTCGGCGTCTCTATGCCCATCATGTATGTCAACAACGCTCATTTCGCTGCAGCGGGGCTCAGTCCAACAGCGCTCCCCACCACGTTGGCCGAAGTGCGCACGGCTGCGGAGAAGATCAAGGCTGCACATATCGCAGGGGTTGAGTTTCCTGTGGTGATGGAACTTTACGGATGGTTTCCCGAGAATTGGCTCACTGGGGTACAGCAAGAGATTGTCAATCAAGGAAACGGCCATGACGGGCGTGCCACCACATCGGAGATGAAGAACAACTCCACCACCGAGATCCTCGACTGGATGCAAGGGATGCAACAAGACGGCCTGCTCAAGGCCTACCCGTACGCAGCAGGGATCGACCAGTTCTTAGCAATGGGCAATCAAAGTTCCTCGATTCTGATCGACGGGTCGCGGGCGATCACCACGGTCAATGCCATCGTGCAGAACTCTTATACGGGCGACGCTGTGGCTGGGGCTGGCTCAGTAGACAGTGCTGCACTCGCGGGACTCGACCTTGGTGTCGGGCTCGTTCCCGGCTTGAAAGCAGCCGGCCAAGGCGCAGTTTGGGGATCGGCGGCCTACCTTGTGGCAGGTACCGAGGATGCAAAGATCGCTGCCGGTTGGGATTTCATCAAGTTTTTCAACTCAACACCCGTGCAGGTGGATTGGACCTTGCAAGGCTCGTACTTGCCGGTGTCCACTGCAGTTCAAGAAGACCCAACGATCGTGAATTACTTTGCCAATGACCCCGCTGGAAAATGGCTTGGCGTAGCAAACCAGCAGCTCCTCGGCCTCGATCCGAAGTTTCCAGGACCCGTCATTGGCCCCTATAACCAGTACCGATCTGGAATCCACAAAATGCTTGAAGGAGTCGTTCTTGGCGGGGATGACCCCGCAACGGCGCTGTCTGAATTCAACAAGAAGTTCCAATCAGATTTGGATTCTTATGCCCAAGAGGTCGCCGGCTAGCCCCAAAGTCAGTCCTAGCAAGCAGAGTTCACCATCTGTTTGCGCAGAACCTGCATGCGCGGCCCGCCCGGCAACTAACTTGGTGGTTTGCTACTAGGTGCCGTGAATCAAACACGGCCCTGAGGTGCCTCAAGCACAGGAGAACTGCCAGATGCAGAACCAGTCCAGCCCTCGCACGCTCAGCTCTGCGGAGTCTCGGCAGTTCAGGCCCAAGCACCGCACGCAGATCGGTGCGGCGTTACTGCTTCTGCTCGCGCTGTTCGCAGTCTCATGCGGCGGTTCGGATAGTAGCGACTCAGCCTCGGGCAACACCAGCAAAGGCGACGCTTCGCTGTGCCCCGTTGCTGCGCTAGATAAAGCCGCCGGGCCAGTCAAGATCACCATATGGCATGCCTGGATCGGACTCACTGCAAAGACTCTTCAGAGCATTGCGGACTCCTACAACAAGAGTCAGAACAAAGTGGTGCTTCAAGTAGAGGCTCAGGGGACCTACGAGGAGTTGCTCAAGAAGTACCAAGACGCTCTCGGCGATCCAGCTTCGCTTCCCGATATTGTGCTGAGCGAAGACACCACGACGCAATTCATGATTGATTCCGAGTCCATCGTTCCCGCCCAAGATTGCATAGCTGCCGATGACTCAGCCGCAGCTATCTACAAGAATATTCTCCCAGCCGTCATCAGCGGCTACACCGTGGATGATGTGCTTTGGCCTGCCGCATTCTCGGTGAGCCAGCCCGTGCTCTACGTCAATCAGGCTCACTTGGCCGCCGCAGGGGTGGACTCAACTCCAGCAGCGCTGCCAAAGACCTTGACTGAGCTTCGGGCCACAGCAGAGAAGATCAAAGCTGCAAATATCCCGGGTGTCGAACAGCCACTCGTGCTTCGCGTCGACTCGTGGTACCTCGAGCAAGCACTCGCTGGCGTGCAGCAGCGAGTAGTCAACAACAGCAACGGTCGTTCAGGATTGGCAACAAAGTCAGAACTGATCAGCGATCCAACAACCGAAGTCTTTCAGTGGTTCCAGTCCATGCAAAAGGATGGCTTGCTCAAAGCGGTCCCTTACTCGGACTCCTTTGGGCAGCTCTTCGCTATGGCGCTTCAGACCTCCTCGATGCTCATTGATACCTCTACTGCAATCACCTCGGTGAACGCCGCAATTGAGGGAACGCTCACGAATGAAGATGTTGGTGCCACCAACTTGGGAATTGATCTCTCTACGGTGAAGTTCGACACACTCAAAATCGGAGTCGGGCTCAATCCCGGCCTGAAAGAAGCTGGTGTCGGCCAGATCGGTGGCGCAGGGTGGTACATGGTCAACAGCGGCAAGGATGCCTCTATTGCAGCGGCCTGGGACTTTATGAAGTACTTCAACGAGACCCCTCAGCAAGTTCGTTGGACTCTGGAAGGCTCATACCTGCCGGTGTCTCAGACCGCACGTGAAGACCCTGCGCTGATAGCGGCTTTCCAAGACAGTCAGCGCGGCCAATGGTTAGCCGTGGCCTCGGACGGCCTCGTGAACCTTGACCCAGAGTTCCCTGGTCCAGTGATTGGCCCCTATAACGAGTTCCGCTCGATCACCCGAGGTGCGCTCGAGAAGGTCACAACAGGTGGCGGTGAAGTCACAGCGACGATCAAGACTGCCAACACCGAGTTCCAAGCGTCCTTGGACCAGTACGCCAGTGAGGTTGGCGGCTAAATAAGGTTGAGTCTGCGACTCATATCGCTGCAGAACCTGCCCTCAGGGTCTGCAGCGTTACGAACCTGCCGCCACTCATCAAGGCGCGGATACATGACCGGTACAAGTTCCGGGCGGACTCGGCTGTCTTTGGCCAAGTAGACCCGCCCCTCGGCGGCCACCACAAGCTCATCAAGCTCGTCGAGTAAGCGGTCAAGGTTGGCAGCAACGGGAATGTCGAGCGCCAGCGTCCAGCCCTTTGTAGGGAAGGACAACGGTGCGATATTGCCCGGACCAAAGCGTTTGAGCACGGCAAGAAACGAAGATGCTCCTGCAGCAGAGAGTCGCTCCACGGTGGTTCGAACCACATCAGTTGCCTCGTCAGGAACCGCAAACTGCCATTGCAAAAACCCTCGCTGCCCGTAAAGCCGGTTCCAATCCTCGATCATGTCGAGCGGATGAAAGAAGGCCTCGATACTCGAGATGTGGTCCCGCTTCAGCTTTGGGGCCTTGCGGTACCACAGCTCGTTGAACGCACGAACAGTGAGTCGATTGAGAAGCCCAGAGGGAAACAAGTCCGGGGGTGAAATCAGCTGATGCGGCGAATACTTATACGGGTCACCATGGCCAGCGGCTAGCGCCTCTTCACGAGTAGCAAAGCGGCCTCGTTCCAAGATTGAGCGTCCCATATTCGCACCCGTTGCAATGAGGTCAATCCAAGCGACTGAGTAGTCGTAGTACTCATCGCCCTCTCGCATGAGCGTCATGACGCCATCAAGGTCATCGGTCCGGTCGGTGTCGACCACCACAAAGCTTGACCCAATAGGCGTCATCTGGATGGTTGCGTCCACCACGATGCCGGTGAGCCCCATGCCGCCGATCGTCGCCCAGAACAACTCTGGTTCTTGCGAGGGAGAGAGTTCACGGATGGCTCCGAACCCATCGACCAATCGAAGGGACAGCACATGGCTCCCCCAGGAACCCTTGATGTGATGATTCTTTCCGTGAATATCGGCAGCGATCGCTCCGCCGATGGTGACTGATCTTGTCCCCGGAGTGACCGGCACAAACATGCCAAGCGGCACAAACCACTTCATCAACTCGTCAAGACTGGTTCCCGCAAGCGCACGCACCTGAGACCGTTCCAGGTCAACCTCGATGACTCCGGATCGTGCCGGTCCATCGAGTACAAGTCCACCCGCATTTTGAGCACAATCCCCATAGCCCCGTCCAAGACCCCGAGCCACGATTCCTCGGCCGTTCGCAGCATGAACCGCCTGCACGACCTGCTCACTCGTGCGTGCATGAACCAAGTCCGCAAGCGTCGGAGACGTTCGCCCCCAGCCACCAAGCAGTTTCGATTCGATCTCCAACTCGGCCGCGGTCACCGGTAAATCCCGATGGCCAACAGAACCACCCAGATCACGCCCATCACCTGCATCAGCCGATCATGAAGGATGACATCCTCGGGCGCTGAACCCTTGCCCTGATCCACTAACAGTGCATACTGCAGCACTGCAATCAGGAAGGGAATGATCGAGATCTGCGCCCATGGCGAGGCATCGTTCAGACTTGCGTGTTCCACTGCCCAGAGGCAGTAACTCATAACCAAGGCTGCGACCGAGACTGCTCGAAGAAATCCCAAGTACTCGAGGCTGTACGCACCGAGTGTTGGCCGAAGTTCCGCTGCTCGGTCCCCGAGTTCCTTCTTCTCTGCAAACCGCTTGGCCGAAGCAATGAAGAGCGAACCAAAGAGCGAGATAATCAAGAACCAGTCCGATACCACGACCTCAGCGGCAAAAGCGCCACCGAGAAGGCGCAGAATAAATCCTGCAGACAGGATCACCAGATCCAGAATTGGTATGGCTTTCAGGAAAAGCGAGTAACTCGTCGTGAGTATCGCGTAGAGGGCAACGACCATCGTGAGCTTCGGGTTATCGAGCCAAGCAACGGCAAGGCCGCCGACAAAGAGCACCACAGACATGGCAATACCCAAGGGGATCGGAACAACACCGGCAGCGATTGGGCGATTGCATTTCGTTGGATGCTGGCGATCCGACTCAACATCAAGGATGTCGTTGAGCAAGTACGTAGCAGAGGACACCATGCAGAAAGCAATAAAACCAATGATGGTGAGTTTGAGCCGGTAGGGCTCAGTAATCACTCCCGCAGCGGCCGGCGCAACAAAAACCAGAACGTTCTTCGGCCACTGTTTTGGCCGACATGCCTTGAGCATGCCCATGGGCAAACTGGTTCTTTCAGGCGTCTTGGTCAACTGTTCAGCCACGACGCCCCTTTCCGGTCTTCATCATGATGAGCCCATGTACCAGATGGGCACAGGTGTTGGTATCTCTAGCGTTTGAGCATACAGAGACTCCATGTCTTTTCGGAATCTTTGAGGTTGCGCGAGGGGAAACCCCCGAAGTTCAAGCTGCGCTATCTCAGCGGGGCAGGCTCGGAAGTACTACGAGGCCCACCAGAATTCCAAGCTGAGCGGTTGTAGGGGGAGACCCAAGTTCACCAAACCATGCGGGAGGGCCAACCTGCCACCAGGCAAAGCTTTCGGCAAAATCCCCGCACCCGCTCGCAAAGTCCGATCCGCCCGAAGCCACGAACCACGGCGCACTCTGACTCACTTTCCGCGCAGATATCCACGCCCGACGGTCGGCATCTGTGAAGAAGGTGAGGTCAACTGCGTGGCCCATCTCGTGGGCCACCACGTGGGCCAAACTTTGAGCAGTATCTCCATCACGCAGATACACCTCAATACGCCGGTCGTTGGGATAGGTCATTCCTCGATACCCGGTGCGTGCGCCAAGAAAACGCAGTTCCCAACCTTTCAGAGAGTTCTGCCAGTCGTACGCGATCAGCCCTAATGCCTGAGCCGCCAGCGCTCGGTCCAGCGGGGATGCCAGATTCTCAACTGCTTGAGCCGCTCCAGGCTCGAGAACAAGCGGCGCAACTTCGGCTTGAGCCGCCACCTGTGAAACCGGTGATTGCTCGGGTGGCGTTTGCGAGTCAGCACTCGGGGCGGGAGAATCTGGCGCCGTGGAATCCTGACTCTTTACCTCCGCTGCCTGCTGGCCTGACGCATCGTTGGCAGGAAACGGAGTTGCGACTACGCCGGCGGCAAAAACCTCTGCTGGAATCTCGACAGAGGCAGATTGAGTATCGGAAGCACTGCCTTGGCTGATTGGCTGAGATGGAAAGTTTCCAATCTTGGAATTCAGCTCAACAGTTCCGGCCTGAGAGCCGCTGGGCGTGCAAGCAGCAAGAAGAGCGCAGGCGCAAATAAGCGTGCCGAGAAAAACTCTTTTTACGTTGAAGGTGGGCCCCAAACTCAACACAGAACTGGAAGGTTAGTCGCAGTGATCTACGCCGTTACAGCGAGCACGATAGACAGCGCAATCCGCACTGATTCGTTAGAGAAATCGCTCAGGCTCCGGCCCTGAGCTGCTCGAAACAGTCGGTCGTTGACTGCTGTCCCGATACCCGATGGCTCTGTGGGTGGCACCAGGAGCAACTGGCACTTGGAATCATCGGCCTGACGAAGGATCTGGTACAACTCTCGGGCTGCAACAACGGGGTCTTGCGGGATCTTAACGATCTGCGCAGTCACATCGCGCTCACTCAGAGCAGCGATGAGTTGCCGCGCCTGAGCATCCCCAGCCTCGAACAAGACCATTGGAGTAGCTGGCGAATAATGACGCAAAAACTGCCCCGGGGCACTCACGTTTTCTGCCTCAGGAGCGACTCTTCGTTCAACGTATTCGATCTGGTCCACAACAGCCGATAACTGCTCCAAGGTGACCCCACCCGGTCGCAGCAATCGGGGCACCTCCCCCGAAAGGTCCACCACGGTGGACTCAACGCCTACGGTTGTGGTGCCCCCGTCTAGCAGCAGGTCATACTCGCCAGCTAGCTCACTTATCACGTGCGCAGCGCTCGTCGGACTGATTCGACCAAATCGATTCGCAGAGGGGGCCGCAACGGCAAACCCAGCCTCGATGAGCAGTGCCTGAGCGACAGGGTGCGAGGGGATTCGCACCGCAACCGTGGGCTGCGAGGCTGTAACGAGGTCAAGCACATCGGGGTGACGGGGCAGCACCAAGGTCAATGGACCAGGCCAAAACTGCGATGCCAACTGAGCTGCAGTCTCAGGAAAAACCGAGACCAGCTCGTGAACCTGTTGCACCTGAGCAACATGAAGGATCAGCGGATCAGTGAGCGGCCTGCCCTTGGCCAAAAACACATCACGAACGGCAACGGGGTCGCTGGCCTGAGCACCAAGGCCGTAGACAGTTTCAGTAGGAAAGGCCACCAAAGCCCCACGGCCTAAGAGCCCAGCCGCGTACCGAATCAGCTCGGGCTGAGGGAACTCCGCACTCACCTGTTGGTAGTCGGCCACGCGGTTCTGCGCAGCATGTGGAATTGCGAACCCCTCCGAATCAGCAGACATCTCACTAGTGTGACGCACCGACCGGGTTCGAGCTACCCGATACATGAGACTCAACCGGGTAGATTCAACAGATGCTATTCATTCGGTTGCCGGTCACGCTCCAGCTTCAGCCGCATGAGGAGACTCTTACATCCGCCAGTAGCCGCCTACCTCGGCACTCGATGCTTGTAGCTTGCCGGAATGTTCTTTTGGGCCTCACGCTCCTCATCGGACTGAGCATCTTTGCTGGCCTGATGAGCGCTGAAGCCGCCGGAGCGCAGGATTCAAACGACGCGCAGCCAGGTCAGCGCCTGCCCACTCGAGGCCCAGTCAAAACTAACTCGGTACCACGGGCAGAGCGCGATGTGAATCTTGTGGACGGCCTGCTCAGGGGTGTGCCCATCGTCGAGGGCGACTTCGCCGATCCCTTTGCTCTTGCCGAGCCAAACGCGTTGTACATCTATGCAACCAACACCGTTGATGTGAACATTCCGGTCATTCGCATTCAAAAAAACAAGCTCTTCAAAGCTCAATACCTTGGCGATGCACTTCCCACACTGCCTTCTTGGACAGTCAAGGGGTTTCAATGGGCACCCTCAGTCTGGGCTGCTCCGGGTGGCAGTTTTGTGATGTACTACACCACCCCGTCCTCGGCTGGTTTTGGCAGTAAACAATGCATCTCTCGAGCAACGAGTAGTGACCCTGCTGGCCCCTTTGTCGACAACTCGACCGAAGCCTTTATCTGCCCACTGAGCCAAGGTGGAGCAATCGATGCCTCCATCTTTGTCGATACAAACGATGTCCTCTACCTGATCTGGAAGAGCGACGGAAATTGCTGCAACTTACCTACGGTGATTTACTCGCAGCCACTCAGCCCAGATGGGCTCAGCGTGGCCGGGCCAGCCGTTGAGTTGATCACCGCAAGCCAACCATGGGAAGGCAACCTCGTTGAGGGGCCATCCATGGTTCGAAAGGGCGCCACCTATTACCTGTTCTACTCAGCAAATCAGTGGGACACCACTGACTATGCAATCGGGGCGGCCACCTGCACCTCGGTCACTGGTCCATGCACCAAACCTGAGGAGAAGCCATGGATGGATTCGAGCACCTTCTCGAAAGGGCCTGGCGGTCAAGAGTTCTTCGAATCTGCAGGCAAACCCGGAGTCTGGATGGTGCATCACGGTTGGCTGCCGAATCAGGCTGGAACGCCTGGCGGCCAGCGCCGGCTCTACCTTGACAAACTCGGATTTCAACAAGGCGACGCACTCCCCACCCGCACTGGCAAAGCAGCCGCCGCTGAGGCACTCGTTCAGGACGCGTTGATTGTGGGAGTCATCCTCGCAGGCTTAGTCGGCCTGTTCTTCCTTGTGCGGTCGCTGTTACGTCGGCGTAAACAAAAATCAGCTGCCTGAAGCTGGCGAGACAAAGCGAATATCATGCGAACGTAGATAGGTATGCAGCCCGGCATCTTGCACGGGAAGCAAATGCGCAGCAGAACCTGACTCGTTGTAGTGCGCGTGCCAAAGGCCGGGTGGCGTCACGAAGGCTCCACCCGACTCCCAATTCACCCGAGTTGGTTTTTCAATTTCGCCCTCGGCATTCACGGTCGCCCCCACAAGCGTGTAGCACCCTGGCTCGCACTGCACGATCAGGTCGAGCGCCACTGACTGGTGACGGTGTGGCTTCTGAACTGCGCCGACTGGCAACAATCCAAACATGGCCCACAGCACATGGGTAATGGTGAGTGTTTGGGTCTGCGGCGAGGTGCCGAGCAACACGCTCAGCCGATTCCGATCCATGGCTCTCGGATCGCTAGCAATGAGATCAAGTTCGTGACGAATTCGCTCGGCAGGAAACCGGGTCGGCGAAAAGCGAGCCGAACTGGGCGCCACTCCCAAGTAATGCATGAGCGGTTCATCCGTCACCCAATACAGAACCGCCCGCTGCTCAGCAGAATGAACCACCGAGGCAGACATCGGCAGCACAATTACATCCCCCTCAGCCCAGTGAAGTTCCTGACCCTCAAGTTCGCTTTTTCCCAAACCCGAAAGCACATAGAACAGCTGAGAGGTTGCCAGCGCAGTAGTGCTCAAGGACTCCCCCGCTTGAATCAGCAGAAAGGCGGCTTGTAGGGCAGGACTCGTCGCAGGCCATGGCGTGTTGAGCTCAGTCGAGAGGTCAAGCACCTCAACAGTGGTGTCCGCCCCGCTATGCAGAGCAGCCGAGAAGGTTCTGATGGGAACCTTCGATGTGATGCCGGCACCGATGGGGTTCGCTGCACGCGAATACTCAAAGTACTCAGCATCTCCCGTCCAATCGGCCTCGGCTTCACCCACCCGAAGGCCACCTGACGCATCGCTGCCAGAGACATCACTAGCTAAGTTGTTCACGTTTGTGACACCAGGCCTAGGTCGTCAACAAACGGATTCACACGGGTCGAGGCAACAAAAACGTTCCACATAGGCTCTCCCCCCACACGGCCATTTCAGGTACACCGGGAAGCCCAAGGCTGCGAAGCTCCTCGGCCACCGAAGAAGTTCCCAGTTCCATCTGAACCAAGCTAGGAGAAATCACTCCGGCACCGAGTTCAATTGTGAGCGGCAATTCGGTTGGCACTCCGTTGAGATACGAGAACGTGACCGTCTCTGTCGATGTAGGAGCCTCTGCAGCCTGCACGCGAGGCAGAGTCAATTTCATAGTTGGCTCGCCGCCCATCGACAACTCAACGACAACCGAGTCCTCGGTGTACACGAAACTCAGGTCCTCAACAGTCTTTGGCAAGCCAAGCACTTGGTTGCCAGCCTTCATGGTGAACTCTTGATCTACCGGCATCCGGTAGACAAAGGCACCGACTCGCTCGGGCTGACCAGTCGGGTATGCCAGTAAACCGAAATTCACCTCGTTGTAATCGCCCCAAGGATTTTGCACGTAGTCAACGACAGCCAGCAGGAACATTGCAGATCCCGGAGCTACCTCGAACACTTCAAATCTGTCTCCCGGGATGAGGGCCTGAGCCGCTTCGAGAGGAACGGTGTAGGTCAAGGTCGCCTGATGCATCTCGTCAACCACCATCGGAAAGTCGATGGATACCCCATCAATTTCTCCCCAGTGATGAGTAGTGGCAGCATTGGACGAGTTCATTTAGCACTCCAAGTAGTCAACGTTGCCCGAATCGTACCGGGCCAGAGGAGTATCTCATGACCGTGATATTGATCGTTTCTGTTGTGGGCGTTGTTGCAATTGGGATCTTTGCGTTCGTTCGATCAGCCAAAGACAGCACCACCAAGAAGACCGGAAGCAAGTAGCACCAAGCTGCCCTCATCCAGTTCTGCCCGGTGTTGCGCCCGCTGCCCATTACCATCTCTGTCGTGAGTCCCTCCGTTCAACAATCCGCCCAGCAGCAATCGCTGCAGGAAATGAGCCTGGACCCGCTCCTCGTGGTTCCTCGCCCTTCCCCGGGAGGGCTCGACGAGGCAGCGCAACGCCTGAGCGAGTCACTCCTGAAGCTCGCCTCGGTTGTGATTGCGTTCTCCGGAGGAGTCGACTCAGCACTTCTCGCCTATGTAGCCCTCAAGTCTCTAGGACCCGACCGGGTTCTGGCAGTCACAGCCGATTCAGACTCCCTTGCGGACGGGGAACTCGACCATTGTCGCAGCACTGCAGCGGAGTGGGGGCTGCCTTGGCGCAGCGTTCAGACGCGCGAGATTGACAACCCCGAGTACCGAGTCAATGACAAAGACCGCTGCTTCTGGTGCAAGACCGCTCTGATGGATTCACTCATTCCCATTGCCGTGCAGCGGCGGGCCACGGTCATCCTTGGCGTCAACTGCGATGATCTCGGCGACCACCGGCCCGGCCAGCGCGCTGCGCAAGAGCGGGGCGCATCATTCCCTCTGGTTCAAGCCGGCCTCAATAAGCAACTCATTCGCGGACTCTCTCAGCACTACGCGCTGGCTGTATGGGACAAGCCCGCTATGCCATGTCTTGCCTCTCGAATCCCGTATGGCACCGCAGTAAGCGTGGAGTTGCTGCGCAGTGTCGACCGCTCCGAAGCTGCTATCCGGGCACTCGGATTCAGCGATGTTCGCGTGCGCCATTATGGGGAGACAGCACGAATTGAACTTCCTTCCGCCGAGCTACCCCGAGCAGCGCAGCAGGCGGAACAGATGGTTGCAGCGCTCACGCAGTTGGGCTTCAGCTATGTCACTTTGGATCTCGCAGGCCTGCAATCAGGAAATCTGAACCGATCCTTGGGAATTGGGGTATCCGAAGCGAAGGTCAATTCAAATATCCCTTCAGCAAATCCCCGCTCGGCAGCATCGATTCTTCCCCCCGTTCAGGCAGTTGATGTAGGGACAGGCAACGAGCATGACTGACACGCCAGTGTCTGACTCAGCACGAATAGGCCACCTCGGCCACACCAAGCTCGACTTGGATCGGATGCGGCGCCTCGGTATGCCAGAGGCAGTTTTTGCATCGGGCAAGACCGTGGAGCAGTGCATCGAGATCGTCTCTCGATTGCGGTCACAGACAGATGATCCGATCATCGTCACGCGGGCCACCGGCGAACAGAAAGCGGAACTCCTGAAACTGCAGCCCGATTCAGTGTTCTCCAACACGCTCACTTGGCAACATCTGCAGCCCTTGGCGGTCAGCCCCGCAGTGGTGGTCTCCGGTGGAACCTCAGATCAGTTCGTTCTGGACGAGGCAGTCGCAACCCTGCAAGCACTCGGGGTGCCGACCAGATCGGTTCGCGATGTTGGAGTGGCCGGATTACATCGAGTGTTGGACTCGCTCGAAGAGTTCTCGGATGCCTCGGTGGTTCTTGTGGTGGCCGGAATGGAGGGATCGCTCAGCACCGTGCTGGCAGGTCTGATTCCAAACCCGATTATCGCTGTGCCGACTTCAGTGGGGTACGGAAGCAGCCTTGAAGGTGTCACGGCGCTGCTCTCTGCCCTAGCAAGTTGCGCGCCGGGAATGAGCGTGGTTGGAATCGATAACGGGTACGGCGCCGCATGTGCCGCTGTGCGCATGTTGCATATGACTCACCCCTTGTCTGAAGTCCCAGCTGATGCACAGGCCCTGCCGATATCGAGTCCCCGATGAACCGTTCACTGTGGATTAATCCTGCGCTCGGGGTGGCAGGAGACATGCTTCTCGGCTCACTGTTGGACCTTGGCGCTGATGAAACTTTTGTGCGCTCCCAACTTCTTGCCTTGGACCTACCCGGGTGGTCGATGACGGTGACATCCACGCATCGAAGTGGCCTGATTGCGACTTCTGTAACGGTGCAGGTTCCGACCCCGGACCATCACCGTTCTTGGTCTCGTATTGACGAAATGCTGAGCAACTCATCACTTCACCCACAGGTAGTGGAGGGAGCGAGAAAGAGTTTCTGGCTCCTTGGAACCGCCGAAGCCAAGGTGCACGGAATTGCCATTGACCAAGTTCATTTTCATGAAGTTGGAGCGGTGGATGCCATCGTCGACATCGTGGGCTCCTGGGCAGCACTGGTATCACTAGGGGTAAACCAAGTGCAGTCGGCTCCGATTGGTTTGGGGACTTCAACGCAAAAAATGGCACATGGGGTGATTCCGGTGCCCGCACCCGCCACTCTTGAACTCTTGGTCGGTCTCCCCAGCGTTGCAGTGGATTGGGATTCTGAAACTGCCACCCCGACTGGCGTCGCCCTCCTCGCTGCGATGGTTGACACCTGGGGACATCTGCCCGCTGGCATCATCAGGAGAACTGGCCGGGGTGCGGGAACCAAAGACCCTGACTCCCACGCAAATGTTGTCACTGCAGTGCTTATCTCGACTGAGACTGAGACTGAAGGCGAACAACGGGGAGCCTCACGCACGTCAACCATGATCCAGACCAACCTTGACGACGTCACCCCCGAGATTCTGGGTCACGTCATCACGGCTGCACTTGCCCTAGGTGCCGACGACGCGTGGGTCGGCGCAATCACCATGAAGAAGTCCCGCTCGGCACATCAACTCAGCGTGCTGTGCACACCTGAGCTTGCACCTCAAATCGTGGAACTCATCAGCAGCGAGACGGCAACGCTTGGGTTTCGCCAGTGGAACCTCACCAAGCATGAACTCCCGCGCGCCATTCACAACATAGAGATTGAGGGCTACCCGGTGCGCATCAAGGTTGGCCCTTATGGTGCAAAGCCTGAGCACGAGGATCTTGTGGCTGCCTCAGCTGGTCTTGAACGATCCGTTCGCCAGCTCAGCGTTGAAGCACTGCTCGCATGGCAATCCGAGCAGGGTTAGGTTATGCACTGACTGCTACCTTGGCTGCATGAAGACTTGGACCATCATCGGTGAATCGGCAAGCGCTCCTGGCGGGACGGGGTCGAATCCGATGCTGGCCGTGCATGACCTCGAACGAGTGACCGGTTGGGAACAAAAACCTGAGGGGTGGTGCCGGGGAACCGAGTGCATTCCGGCCTCACTCATCGGCCCCGCAGCGAAGGAAAATCAACTCAGCGCCGCCAAGATTGCAGAGGTGCTCGGTGCAGCAGTCGCAATCGATCAGAAGCAACGGATTGCCGTGATCGGAACCCGTGTCGACGCCTCACGAACCCTCAAATCGGGCCGAGCCCCTGATGTGAGCCTTCTTGGAGTAGATGGCGTTCAGCACGGTTTGTTTGACGCTGCTACCGGCAAGACCATGGTGGTTGCCTTCTCGAGCTGGTGCGGTTGCCGCTATGACCTGCCCGGATGGAAAGCACTCAAGGATGAGCTCGCTCACGCCTCGTTCAACGTAGTGGCCGTAGCCATTGACGAGTCAGTGAAAGACGTGCTCCCCTGGACTGAAAACATTGACTACCCCGTGTTTGTTGATACTGATCGCACTTTTGCCGACACCTACGGGCTCACGAATGTGCCAACCGTGTTTTGGCTCGACGAGGAGCGCAACATTGTGCGGCAGCCATCGGCGGAATTCTCTGATGACCAGTTCACTGAGATACATGGTGTTGCCTCTGCGCCGCATTTAGACGCGGTGCGCAACTGGGTCCTCAACGATGAACTCCCTGCCCCGAAGGACCAGCCGACTGAGCAGATCGGCGAGCTCAGCGTCGATCAGCGACAGGCGCGCACCGAGTTCCGCCTTGCCCTTGAGTTGCAACGGCACGGTTTTGAGGAAGCAGCGCGGGCGCGAGTGGCACTGGCTGATCGACTCGCACCCGACGACTTTACGATTTGGCGCGCAGGCATGAAGCTCCTCGGCGAGGACCCATTCGGAGCGGAATTCTTTGACCGCTACACCGACTGGCAGCAGCGGCACGGCGGCCCGTTGCAGGTAGTCGCATCCCCGTTGTGACCCAGCAAGAACTGCCGGGCATTTCTACCCCTCAAGGCCAAATTCTCGCCCGAGAGCCGTTTGAGGTCTCTGAACTTGGCGATTGGGGGCAGCTTCTCGCAAGCGAGTTTGATGCACCCTATTGGGCCAGTTTGCGGCAGTTCCTGAAAGAGGAACGAGCGGAGCACCAAGTCTTTCCGCCACCCGATCAGGTGTTCGCAGCATTTCAAAAAACGCCACCGGATCGGGTCAAGGTTGTGCTGCTCGGACAAGACCCGTACCACGGCTTCGGCCAAGCCCACGGCTTGTGTTTCTCGGTGCCTCCCGGGGTGCCAGTACCGCCCTCGTTACGCAATATTTTCACCGAGCTTCAGTCAGACTTGCGAACTGCTGCACCCGCTCAGGGGACCTTGGAGCAATGGGCAAGCGCTGGCGTGCTGCTGCTCAACACCACCCTGACTGTGCGTGCCGGCGAGGCAGGTTCGCATCAAGGCCGGGGTTGGGAATTGTTTACCGATCAGGTCATCCGAACGGTCAACAACTTTTCCGATCCGGTGGTTTTCATTCTGTGGGGTGCAGCAGCGCGCAAGAAGCGAGCGATGATCGACTCAGAGCGCCACTTCATCATTGAATCTGCTCATCCATCGCCCCTCTCGGCCTATCGAGGATTCTTTGAATCTGCACCGTTCTCTCGAGCTAACGCTGCGCTCAGCGCTGCAGGCAGACTCCCTGTCGACTGGACTCTGAGTACCGCCTCACCCCAGGTCTGAGCTCACCGTCAATTCCAGCCATTTTCTGCGAGCGACCCCGAGCGGGAGAATCGGGTTACTCAGGAGCGATGCAGCACCAACCGCGAGAGACCAGCTCATTGGCCATCACCTCGGACTCGATGCGCGTCGCAACTTCCTCTTCTCGAGCACGCCGCTTCTTGATCGCACGAGCCTGCGCCGCAGCACTCTGCGGAACCTCAGCTCCCTTTGTCTTGCTGCTGTTACCTGCCGCTGCCGTGGCCGATCTACCCGCAGTCTTGGCAGCTACGCTGGCGGAATTGCGCTTCGCGGAGCTGGCAACATCGGCCTTGTTGGGGGGATCGGCTGACACGATGGCTTCTGCCTCGAGTCGATCGATCAGCTCGGCTGCTTCTTCGCTTGAGAACTTCCCTCCAGCCTGTCGCTGCGTCAGACCGAACGGGTGACGAGCCTCCTTAAAGGAGTCGAAACCTCGCTCGGCCAACAGCTCGGTAAGCCGATTGAGTTGTTGAACTGCAGCCGGTGGCCCGGATACTTGACCGAAGGCCATGATCGCTCCTGTGTGCTTGGTGACTTCGGGGGAAGTGAAAGAGAATGGTATCTACGTACAAGTTAGCGACCCCTAGTGACACCTTGGGGACTCATTGTGTCGCGGATCAGCTCAGACCACCGTTGCAGTCGAATCGGGGTACGTTCAAAGGATGAGCCTTGACGTAGACAGACTGCGTGCCGATACTGCGGGGTGTGAGCAGGTCGTTCACCTGAATAATGCCGGAGCTGCACTCCCCCCGCAGGTCGTGACCGAGGCAGTGATCAAGTATCTCCGCCTCGAGGCCAGCATCGGCGGGTACGAAGCTGCCGAGGCTTCGACGGTACTGCTGACAGACGCCCGCTCCGCTCTGAGTCAACTCCTCAGCGTTGACTCAGCCGACATTGCCCTTACCCAGAGCGATACTGCAGCTTGGTCAAAATCTTTTTGGGGCCTCGCTCTTTCCGGCTGGTTCAGTCCGGGAGGACGGGTTTTGGTCGACCCTGCGATGTACAACAGTCACTACTTTGCGCTCCTCCA
Source organism: Actinomycetes bacterium (assembly GCA_037141255.1). GTDB lineage: Bacteria > Actinomycetota > Acidimicrobiia > Acidimicrobiales > Microtrichaceae > IMCC26207. Next base: position 36,646 of record JBAXCX010000011.1, read on the forward strand.
AGCGCAGGAGCGCTTCGGCCTGAGCATCGAGATCATGAAATCTGACTCGGACGGAATCATCGACCTCAATCACCTTGAAACGGTGTTGGATTCCTCGGTCAAGATGGTTACCGCGACTCATGTTGGAACACATAAAGGCGCCGTTGCGGATGTGGCGAAGATCGGCGCACTCACACGTCCGCTGGGGATTCCATTTTTCCTTGATGCTTGCCAGTCGGCTGGGCAACTGCCACTAGACCTGACGGCGATTCAGTGTGATGTGGCCACCGGAACCGGAAGAAAATTCCTTCGTGGACCTCGGGGCACGGGCTGGCTCTTCGTTCGTCAGGAGTGGGCTGAGCGCATGCAGCCGCCAGGAGTTGATGGCTCATCGGCCACGTGGACCACCCAACGCACCCTTGAACTCCTGCCACGAGCCCAACGCTTTGAGGAGTTCGAAACCTCGTACGCTGCGCAGATCGGACTAGGCGTTGCGGTTGGCTACGCCCTAGATCTAGGAATCGACGAGATCTCTGACCGAATCCTGATGCTCGCAGAGATGCTGCGTGAGGGACTCAGCCAAGTGGGAGCCCAGGTTCATGATGGCGCAGGGCCGCAATCGGGAATTGTCTCGTTCACCTTGCCCTCCGTTGGCTGTGATGATCTTGCCGAGCAACTCAATCTTGGCGGCATAAACGTGTCAGTAACCCGCGCTGCATGGACTCGGTTAGATATGGATCAGCGCGGTCTCGAGGCGGCAGTTCGAGCTTCGCCGCACGTATACAACACCGAAACGGAGATTGACTACCTTGTGCATCAGGTTGCTGCGCAGAACAACTCCCGGTGAACTCAACTCGATGCAGTGATTTTCCTGATTTGTGACGAATTCTCAAGCCAAACCGGCGGCGCTCAGCGCATCCTTGCCTGCTCAACCCCGTTGCGGAGCAGCCCGGAAGTCAAAATTACTTGTTGCTAATAACACCAAATCATGCTCAACTAAGAAGAGTTCATTTTTCGCGGATCGGTCCATGTCTAGCCTCACTAAACCTTTCTTCGTGTTGGCGAAGATTCCCTCATTCCAAGAAGGATTTACCAAGTGCCAAAGATCGAAGAGAAGCTACCTCGACGCTGTTTCGGAGCGTTCGGACCCCTGCGAAAGTCAGTGGCCCTAGCGGCTCTCGCCTGTGGCGTAGCCCTGCTTCTCACACCTGCAATCGCAATCGCTTCCGAAGGTGATGCCGCTTCCCCCGCTGCTGAACCGGTAGCTCCGTCAAAGATTTCAGTCGTTCAGACCGCAAGCCCAGTGCAAGGATCTTGTCTCCCCAGAGTGCTGGCCCTGACCAATCGAGTCTCCTCCTCAGAGACTAAATTCGTTCTGACGGTGATTGCCTCAGCCCCGCTGTGCACTCCAGTAGCTGCCACAGCGGTGATCTACTCAATGCCGGGCAAAGGCGTGGCTTGGCCACAGCAACTCGCTGAGGCGCGTAAATTCACCATCTCTCAAGCCGGCACCACGGTGATTACCTTTTCGAAGGACTGCTTACCCGTGCAGTTTGATGTTGTGACTGGTGCAACACCGCAGACCATCAGCCCAACGGGTGAGTGGCCAGGGCCCATGCTGTTTCCTCTGGACACAGCAACAGCTCAGCAATACTGGGGATTCCCATGCCCACCGCCGACAACTGCTTCGACAACTTCCACCACCACGACCACCACCACGACCACCAGCACCACGGTGCCTGCGAGCGTTCTGCCTGCCACTACGGTGCCAGACCCTGGGGCCTCGGTGCTTTCGGCAACCCTGACCCAAGCGCCCCCGGCGCAAGAGCTTGCCTTCACCGGTTCAACCTCAAACCTGCT
>JBAXCX010000012.1:0-37682 GCA_037141255.1 Actinomycetes bacterium
CTGCCAGTCGGGAGGAGTAGCTTCGCATCTCCTCTGCCAGTCGGGAGGAGTAGCTTCGCATCTCCTCTGCCAGTCGGGAGGAGTAGCTCCAGACCCTCAGAACACTTTTACTCATCCCCGAGATCAGGTCTCGGGTACTGGCTCGGCATGCTGTTGAAATGCTGGCGTTCCCATATCTACTTCGGAGCCGAGGTTGAGATTTGTGGCGCGCCCCTCGGTGTCAAGCTCAAAGCAGACGCGCTGGCCTTGCCGCAGCATCCGAAACACGGTTCCCTCAAGTGAGTTCGGCGCAAGGTCGTACTCGCTCATATCTGTGTCTCGCACAACGATTCCGTCGCTCGAAGCCGGATCATAAGATTTGATGACGCCTTGCATCTCAGAACTCCCAGTACATCAACGGGGGTTACCTGACATGGGTAAACCCAGAGCGGTCAGTTAAGCGTTCGTGCGAACAGTGGGTTTTTGGATTTTCCCGGCTTTGATGCAGCGGGTGCAAACATTCATTCGCTTTGTGGAGGATCCAACCTGAACGCGAATACGTTGAATATTTGGATTCCAACGACGCTTGGTGCGGCGGTGCGAGTGGCTGAGGCTCATGCCGAAGATAGGTTTTTTGTCGCAGACTTCACAAACGGCGGCCATGCTGTGCTCTCTTATTGATCTTGGGAACGTGACCACTGTGCTGCCGGAACCTTGCAGGATTCCTTCAGAAGCGTCCACGGGATCACTTTGATGTGAACCGAGGAGCAATACTAGTTCAGGTCGGCGCCGAACTCACAAGCAGGGACTGCGCCTCCTTGATCAGCAGTGCGTCTCAGCTCATCAGTAGGATCAAACCCGATGCCTTTCCCCTCGCAGATCGCAGCCACCGATCTTCTCTTCGCGTTTCGCTCCGTGGCCGCAGTGTTGGCGGATCATGCGGGAGCACTTGACGCGTTGCAGGCCGCTGACGACGCCGAGTTTGAGGAACTGAGTTCGCCAGCCCAACCTTCTGAACAAGGAGCGGCGGCCTCTGCATTTGCAAGCCGAACCCCCCTTGCGGGTACCGACCTTGCGGTGACCTTCGGTGCTGCGGTCACTTCCGCAGAGGGATCCACCGATATGGCACATTTATTTGAGGCTTTGAGGCGGGGTGCACTCACGGGAGCTACGGGACCCGCAGGGCAAACGCTCGCCAATCTGCTTGCTGGTCTCGCTGAAGTGCTCTGCAATCTTGATTACCTTGATGGTGCAGGGCTCGCACTGGGCCTCGAGGTTGCCGCTGAGCGACTCGCTCCAAGCGATGGTGGAAAACGCGCAGGTTCCATGCCGGCAGTTGTTGCAGCATCGGCTTTGGCAGCACTGCGTGCGGTCGACGATGGCGCAGATCTTGCAGACGTGGTGATTCTCGCAGCGGATGAAGGTTTGGCCGAGCTTGAAACTGGGCCTCGGTCAAACCCCGACCTTGTTGAGCGCGGAGTGGTCGATGCCGGTGCTGCTGGGTTTCTGCTCATCCTCGATACCCTCGCCAGCGTGCTGACCGGGGAGCCCCTGCCTGCCCCGCCTTCTGGCACACCAGCTCTGGTGTCTGGCGGCCAAAAATTTCTGGTGCGTTGCGAAGTCATAGCTCACGCCGGTTGCGGCATCGAGTCTGCCAATTGGCTTGAGACTGCATGGCATGAACTCGGTTCGCTCCGATTCTTTGATGGGATCGGACCAATTTGGAAGGCTGAGCTGCTGACAACGCTGCCAGGAGAGGCCGTTGAGGCAATCTTCGAGGTCGGCCGCCCCAAGAACCTTCATATCGGTCTGAAAAGCGAGACCGCGTGAGTGACCCGATCACTCTGACCGATCTTGCAGGGATGGGTCTGAGCCGACTGAACGGCGTGGGACCCAAAAAACTCCAGGGCCTTGAGTTCTTAGGGGTCGAGTCTCTCTTGGACCTGCTCACTCACTATCCGCGCCGATACATCGACCGAACGCGCGAAGCGCAGATCTCGTCCTCCCTTCTCGGCGAAGAGGTCTTGATTCTGGGTGAGGTTGCCTCGGTCTCTTCTCGCCGAACTCGCAACGGCAAAGTGATGGTGGTTGCAGAGATTCGAGATGCAACTGGGACGCTGCGATGCACGTTTTTCAATCAGGCTTGGCGCGAGCATCAGCTCTGCAATCCACAGATTGGCGAGCTCGCAGTGTTTGGCAAGGTTGAGATGTTTAGCGGTCGTCGACAGATGACCAATCCGGTTGTTGATCTGGTGGGAAGTCGAACGGGAAGAATTGTGTCGATGTATCCGCTCTCGGAAAAATCGGGACTCTCTACTTGGGAGGTCGGGGACTGGGTTGGGCAAGTCCTGCGCAGATGCGCCGATCGAGGTATCGCCGACCCGGTCCCAGACGAGGTGCTCCAATCGCTTGGGTTGATGGAGAGGCAGTCTGCCTTTGCTGGCATTCATGCTCCCGAATCCATGGCTCATATGGTGACCTCGCGAGATCGACTCGTGTTTGATGAGTTGCTCCGGCTGCAATTATCTCTGGTGCAGAGACAGCGGGATCTTGAGCGCAACTCCTTGGGCATTGTGCAACAAGTTGGAGACTCCGTTGGAACTGCCCCCGGACTTGTTCGGGCGTTTCTTGCTGGACTGCCCTACGAGCTCACCTCGGCGCAGAAACGCGCCATCGCCGAGATCGACGCAGATCTCGCTCGCCCGATTCCGATGCATCGCCTGTTGCAGGGCGACGTGGGGTCGGGAAAGACGGTGGTTGCTGTCAGTGCTTTGCTGACGGCTGTGCAGGGCGGCCACCAAGGCGCACTCATGGCTCCAACTGAGGTCCTCGCAGAGCAACATGGGAGTTCTGTCCGTGCGCTCATCGGCGAGATGACTCTTGACGCGCCGGGAAGTCTCCTTGGCAACCGCCCGGTTTCGGTGGGGTTGCTTACCAATCGCACGCGTGCAGCGGAGCGTCGACGGTTGTTGGCAAGTTTGGCCGAGGGCACTCTTGATATTTTGATCGGTACCCACGCCCTGATTCAAGAGACGGTTCAGTTCCGCTCGCTCGGGGTTGTGGTCATTGACGAACAACATCGTTTTGGCGTGGAGCAGCGCGCAGCGCTTCGTTCAGCCAACGCTGACTCCACCGTTCCCGACGTGTTGGTGATGACGGCAACCCCCATTCCCCGAACGGCAGCGATGACGGTGTATGGGGATCTCGATGTGACCGTGCTCGATGAGTTGCCACCGGGAAGAACGCCCATCGAGACGAGCTGGGCATCGGATGATGAGGGTGAACAATCAGCATGGGAACTCGTCCGTGAGCAAGTAGCGGCCGGTTATCAGAGCTATGTCGTGTGCCCACTGATTGAAGAGTCTGAAAAGCTTGAGGCGGCCTCTGCAGAGGAGACGCTCGATCGTCTCTCGGCTCAAGAACTCAATGGTCTTCGCCTCGGTTTGCTGCATGGCCGGATGGCCTCGGAGGACAAACAGTTGGTGATGGAGCAGTTTCGCCGAGGTGAGGTTGACGTGCTCATCGCCACCACGGTGATTGAGGTGGGCGTGGATGTCGCCAACGCCACGGTGATGGTGATTCTTGATGCTGACCGGTTTGGCATAGCGCAGCTTCATCAGCTTCGAGGCCGAGTTGGTCGCGGTGGAGCGAAGGGTTTTTGTGTGCTTGTAGCAACAGCAGAGCCAACAGCCGATGCTCAGGCGCGCCTTGAAGCCATGGTGAGAACCACCGATGGGTTCGAGCTCGCCGAGGTAGACCTGGACCTGCGCGGAGAAGGCACGGTTATGGGCGAACGTCAAAAAGGCCGTAATGATCTTCAACTTGCCTCGCTCCGACGCGATCGTGACTGGGTTGAAAAGGCCAGGGCAGTCGCACTCAAGATCGTTGGTGATGGCACGGGTTTGCAGCAGCACCCGCAGCTTCTGGAGGAACTCAAGCTTGTACTTGATGACGAAGACCGGGAGTTCCTGCATAAGTCCTAAGGATTCCTGCGGGGCAGGGGAGTCTTCTAATGTGATCCGGTGAGGATTGATGCTCAATGAGGATTGTCGCTGGCATGCAACGTGGTCGAAAGTTGACCACCCTGACAGGTACTGAGGTTCGCCCAACGGGGGATCGCGTGCGTGAAGCGATCTTTAATGCACTTGGCTCGTTGGGTGTTGTTGAAGGCGCGCAGGTGCTGGATCTGTTCGCTGGATCTGGAGCGCTCGGGCTCGAGGCAATCTCTCGTGGGGCACAACACGTGACCTTTGTGGACTCTTCCCCAAAGGCGCTTGAGGTAGTGCGCGCAAATATTGCTGCTTGTGAGGTTGCAGCCTTGTGCACGGTGATTCGGTCTGACGCCACCGCGCACTTAGGCCAGATGATTAGGTCCTATGACCTTGCGCTTCTTGATCCGCCGTACGAGTTTGATGGCTGGGCTGAACTACTGCGTGGACTCGATGCGCACACACTCGTGATCGAGTCGAATCGGCAGATCGATCCCCCCAATGGGTTCGAGGTGCTGAGACAACGACGATACGGCGGTACGGTAGTGACAGTTGTTTCTCGCAGCGGTCGCTCACCACGTGACCCGGCCAACTCGGAGGACCCCTGATGACAGTCGTGTTGTATCCCGGATCGTTCGATCCGATTCACAATGGACATGTTGAAATAGTAGAGACAGCAGCGCGACTGTTCGACAAGGTCATTGTCGCTGCCATGCGCAACCCTCAGAAAGGAGAGCCGCTCTTTACGCTCGATGAGCGCCAGGAGTTGATCGAGGACTCTCTTGCGCATCTCGACAACGTCGAGGTGACGATGTTCTCCTCCCTCGTAGTGGATCTGGCCAAAGAGAAGGGGGCCCATTTCATCATTAAGGGTTTGCGAGCAGTCTCTGACTTTGAGTCCGAGTTGCAGATGGCTCAGATGAATCGCTCGATCTCGGGAGTCGACACACTGTTTGTTCCCTCCGCGTCGCGGAACTCGTTTCTTGCCTCAAAGCTCATTCGCGAGGTGGCTCGATTCGGCGGTGATGTCACGACCATGGTTCCAGCGCCCGTTGCGAATCGCTTGCAAGAAAAGTTCGGCTAAGCCTGCATCGCTCCTGTCTCGCGGACGAACTGCTGAGTAATCGCGAGTTCAGTGAGTGATTCTGACAATATGGAGAGACCATGAGTCCACGAGCCTTCGATGACCTAGATGATGACGCCGCTGACGAGACGCGATCTGCTGCGCGGCGAGTAACGGGTGGCGAGCAATACCGCGTACCCGAGAGCGAGGCGATCCTGCGTCGCGTGGTCGAGATGATCGATACTTCGCCCGGCATGCCGATGTCTGCATCTGTGCGAGTGAACAAAGAGGAGGTCCTTGAGTTGCTTGATGATGCAATCTCTCGACTCCCCGATGAGTTGCGGAGCGCTCGATGGCTACTCAAGGAGCGTGAGGAGTTCATTGCTCGATCCCGAAGGGATGGCGAGGAGATCATTGCGGATGCAAAGTCTCGGGTAGCTCACATGGTGCAGCGCACGGAGGTGGCGAAGGCCGCTGAGCTTCGGGCCACGCAGATTATTGAAGATGCTGAAGGCTCGGCTCGCAGGATGCGCAGAGAAACCGAAGACTATTGCGATCAAAAGCTAGCCAGCTTCGAGAATGTGCTCGAGCGCATCCAAAAGACGGTGACTGCTGGCCGCAGCAGGCTCTCGGCCCCCACGATTGAAGAGGCAGAGTTGGGGGCGGTCGGTCGTGACGATTCATTTGAATATGACGACCAACCCACGGGAGCTGTTCCCATGTTTAATCAAGATCAGTGACTGACCCCGAGTTGCGGGTAAACGTCTCGGAATTGCGCAGACGCCCAGGTAATCGACTGCAGATTGAGCGCTCGGTGGCGCTCGGAGCGCTCGCCATATCGAGTGCCAACATCCCAGAGCGTGAAGAGGTGCTCCTGAGCGTCACATTAGAGGCACTCTCTGATGGCTTGACAGTGTCTGGGATGGTTCAGGTTCCTTGGCAGGGGGAGTGCCGCCGATGTTTGGAGATGACCTCGGGCGCAGTAAGCGTCGAGATCTCAGAAATCTTCAAGGATCGAACCGATGGCGAGATGGGTGAGATTTTGCCGATCTCGAGCGATTCTATTGACCTTGGTCAGGTGGTACATGATGCTGCAATTCTTGCGCTACCGATCGCTCCGCTGTGTAGAGCTGATTGCGCCGGACCCATCCCTGATCTGTTCCCTGTGATCACTGCTGAATCAGGCGCAGCAGACCCGATTGACCCTCGATGGGCCTCGTTGGCTGAGCTTCACTTCGACTCGGACCCCGCGGAGTAGCTAAGATACCCACTCCGCTGAGAGACTGCCTCAAAGCACTGTTTACGCCCCTCCAGAGTAGAGAAGACCATGGCTGTACCAAAGAAGAAGACTTCGAAGTCGAAAAGCCGGAGCCGTCGGGCTTCCAACTGGACCCTTGAGGCCGCCCCGCGCAGCGTGTGCCCTCGATGTAATGCCGTGAAGGTGCCCCATGTGGTGTGTGGGAACTGTGGTTGGTACGCCGGCCGTCAGGCCATCGAGGTTGACTAACTAGCGGGCCTACCGTTGGTGATTATTTTTTGTACATTCCGATAAGCGATCGTTGGCCCTGAGCCAGTTTCGTGGTTCCGTGCAGTTCGCTGCTTCATAATTGTCGTCCGAGGCATGTCCTGAGACGGGTACAGTGTGGGCCACTTCGCCTAGCCACGAGCGGCTGTTGGTAGTTAACAGAGAGAGAGTAGTCGTGTCTGCTGAGACTCAATCAGAAAGCACTGCACCGGATCGGGCAGAGGTGTTTCGAGTTATCAAAGACCTACTCGCTGACATCTTGGAAGTGGAACCAAGTTCCATCAACGAAGGAGACTCATTTGTAGAGGACCTTCATCTGGGTTCCCTCGAACTCATCGAACTCGTTGAGGCGATTGAAGAAGAGTTCAGTCAGCGTTCTGATGGATTCCGCATTGAGGATGAAGACCTCGAAGATCTCAAGACTGTTCGTGACGTCGTCGACTATGTACTTCCAAGAGTCTGAGGTCCAGATTCTCGGCCCCCGGGAGCAACTCTGCAGCCTTCTCGGGTATCAGTTTGCTGATCCGGGGTGGCTCGAACTTTCCCTGCGGCATCGCTCTTGGTGCGCAGAGAACGGAGCAGTCGCGTCAAACGAACGACTCGAGTTCCTCGGTGACTCGGTGTTGGGTCTGGTGATTACTGATCACTTATATCGATCCGATCCAGATACCAGCGAAGGCGTCTTGGCGCGGAACCGATCTGAATTAGTGAGTGCTGTGGCCCTTGCGAGCGTGGCCAGCACGGTGCAACTCGGTGCTGCGATGTTGCTTGGTAAAGGCGAAGAGTTAACGGGTGGACGAGAAAAAACTTCAATTCTTGCCGATGGGGTCGAAGCTGTACTCGGCGCCGTTTACCTTGATGGCGGCATCGGTGCGGTGACTCCTGTGGTGCTTGATTTGTTGCATGACCGAATCCAAGACGTCTTGTACGGCGGTCTGGCGAGTGATCACAAGTCTCAGCTCCAAGAGTTGAGCGCACGTCGCTTTAGCCAGCTCCCGAGGTACGTCCTGACCGATGAAGGCCCGGAGCATGAGAAGCACTTCTGGGCTCAGGTAGAACTCAACGGCGAACCGTGGGGTGCTGGAGAAGGCCGCACCAAAAAAGAGGCCGAGCAAGCAGCAGCCGAGCAAGCATTTCGGCGCCTGAAGAATGCAAGCAGCAAGAAGGCGAACCCATCACATGCTGAGCAAGAACCCACGGATGGTTCAGAACTCATTGATGCTGAACTGACAGACACAGACACAGAATCGGACCAGAAAGATCTGCGTTCCCTAGCGGCGTCGGACGACCAGGGAGCTTCATCTACACCGGCGGAAACAAAACCGGGGGGTAGTCATGCCTGAGCTTCCAGAGCTCGAACTATTGCGACGCGACCTTGAACGAGAGGTAGGGGATCGCAAGATCAAGTTCATTGAGGTCACGGCCCCTTCGGTGGCCAAGCATCCAAACAAGAAGGGCCTTACTGCGGCCCTAGAAGGCATGAAGCTCAGCGGAGTGACCCGTCGCGGCATGCTCTTGATTTTTCAGGTTGAGGGCGAGCAGTTACTCGTGATCTCCATGGGCGAGCACAGCCGGATGACGCGGAACCAGCCCAAGGAACCACTCACCACCGGAACAGCGCTGGTCGTCTCGTTTACCCAAGGAGGACAGCTTCGCTTGGTGGACCCCAAGAAAGAAGCTGCGGTCGAGCTCGTCGCTGCTGACGAACTTGAGGAACTACATCCAGAGCTCCTCACGCTTGGCCTCGATGCCATTGAGGAACCGATTTCTTGGACCACGTTCGGTGAGCGACTCATGCGACGTGATGGCAAGTTGAAGACGATTCTGATGGACCCGACGTTTTTGGTCGGCTTTGGTCCGATCTACTCTGACGAGATCCTTTTTCACGCCGGGCTTCGCTACGATCGCAATACCTCAACGCTTTCCGCTCAAGAGGTTCGCCGGTTATACCGTGCGCTCGTCGAGACCATTCACGAGGCTGTTAAGTATGGGGGGACCACCCTTGAACCTGATGGGTGGGTAGGCCTTTCGGGCGAGCCTGGTGATTACTTGCAGTACATCGCTGTCTACAAACGTGACGGTGAAATGAGCCCGCGAGCTCGCGGACCCATTGTCAAGGCCCGCTTTGGGAGTGGATATACCTACTTCTGCGAGCAAACGCAGGTCTAAGTCAAGCCAATGCTGCGCCAGCGTCCCGTTCAGTGCGGGGTCGCAAGCTGCGTTCAGGCCGCCAGATCTGATCTACCTTTTTGTCCAACTGTCCGTACCGCCTACTGGGTTCGTTCTCGGCAACAACCTCCGGGGGAAGTGTGTTTCTTAAGACTCTGCAGATGAAGGGTTTCAAGTCGTTCGCAGATGCAACGACGTTGTCACTTGAGCCGGGTGTCACGGTGGTCGTCGGGCCGAACGGGTCTGGCAAATCAAACGTGGTGGATGCCATTGGTTGGGTGCTCGGCGCCCAGAAGCCATCCATTGTCCGATCAGCAAAGATGGATGATGTCATTTTTGCTGGTACCTCAAACCGCCCGGCGCTGGGCCGGGCCGAGGTGTCGCTCACCATTGACAACTCTGCTGGCCAGTTGCCAATTGAGTTCACAGAGGTCACCTTGAGTCGCCTTTTATTCAGGTCGGGCGATAGCGAATACTCCATCAATAACGTGCCGTGTCGATTGTTAGACATTCAAGAACTGCTGTCGGATTCTGGAGTAGGGCGTCAACAGCATGTGATTATTTCCCAGGGAAACATTGATGGCGTGCTCAATGCGCGCCCCGAGGATCGACGACTCATCATTGAAGAGGCCGCTGGCGTATTGAAATACCGCCGCCGTAAAGAACGCGCAGAGCGTCGCCTGACTGCCACAGAGGCGAACCTCACCCGAATCCAAGACCTGCTCCGCGAAGTTCGGCGTCAGTTGCGTCCGTTGGAGCGGCAAGCCGATGCGGCTCGGCGTCATGGCGACTTAGTCAGCGAACTCACTGCGCTCAAGGTGTTCTCTGCAGGGCGCGATCTTGGTCGGCTGCGAGTGCAACTAGAGGAATCCGCAAGATCTCAAACAGCACTGAGGGGTCAAGACCAGCAACTCAGGGCGAAACTCGCCGACCTTGATACCCAGATCCTGACTTCCGAGGCGCAACTCTCTGCCCTAGGCGGGCGAGACGTTGGCGACGCACTGCTTCGTTATGAGACGTTGCGCGAGAAGGCCCGCGGCTTGCTCGCATTGCTCGCTGAGCGCCGACGCGGCGTGGAGCGTGAACTCAGTAGCGCGATCGATGCGGCAGTCATCGCAAGTCTCGAATCTGAACAGGCTCAACTTCGAGATGAGTCAGCTCAGGCTGAAGGCGAAGCAGAGCGGATACTTCTCGCAGCCGCTGACCTCGAGGAGTCTGAAGCTGACCTCGCTGAGGAGCGCTCGAGCTTTGAGATGAACTGGGCTGATGGTATTCCGGCTCCCACGGGCGAGGCAGCAGGTGTGCGCGGAGAGCTTGCGGCGCTGCGCTCAGCGATTGAACGAACCGCGAATGATCAAGTGCGCCTTCAATCTCGGCGTGACTCGTTCGCAGAAAAAGTCGAGCGGCTCAACGTCGAGCAGCAGCGGGCCAGCCTAGAGCGCGGTGTTGCCGAATTGTCTGTGGAAAGTATCGAGCAACTTGCAGCGGCGTCGACTGCCGCATCGTTGAGCAAGGAGGCTGAGCTGAACATCGCTGAAGATACGGCCACGGTTGCAGAGACCGAGCATTCGGGTTGGGCTGCACGAGTGGAAGCTCTGACGTTGGCCTTAGATGAGGCACGTCAACGCGCTGGTGCCGAGAGACTTGCCGGCCTTGATGGCGTGCTCGGCACCTTGTTGGACCTCGTTGATGTAGATCCCGGTTGGGAAGAAGCTTTCGAAGCAGCCGTTGGTGAGGCGCTCACCGCAGTAGTCGTAGCAGATATTCCCTCAGCGCGTTCTGCACTCGAGGCTCTGGTTCAGGGTGACCATCGCGGCGCTGTGTTGGCATTGTCGGGTACTCCAGCCCTAGGTGGCTCAGCACCCGTGACCGGTGAACCACTTCGTCGGCACGTTCGAGCCTTGCGGACAGGGTCAGCTGCATCCTCAGCGGACGGGATTGAACGTGTGCTCGACACGCTGCTCGCTTCTGCAGTGCTCGTGGATGGGGGTTGGCAATCTGCGCTTGAGCTGGCTGCAGCTCACCCAGGGTCAGTAGTCGTCACGCGTGTAGGCGACCGGTTCGGGGCAACAGGTTGGCGCGTGGGCGCGGCCCGTTCCGGAGCTACGGGTGCTGCCCTCGAAGAAGCTCTGCAGCGAGAAGCCCTCACTCAGACAACTCGTGACCAGGCGCGCCAAGCTGTTGAAGCATCGCGGGCTGCAATGGTTTTTGCTCGTACTGATCAACAAGAGGCCGCAAGAAATCGGGACAGTAACGATTCGCTTCTGCGTACCTTGAGCGAATCGGTAGCTCGCCTAGGGGGCGACGTCCTCGAGGCCGAATCGGAGCTTGAGTCACTGAACGCGCATCTAACAGAAGTGGCTGAGCGACTTCGCCGTGAAGAGGTGCGAGTCGAGGAGCTAGCAGCTCAGTTGCCAGAGCTTGAAGCAGCTGATCTGGCACTGTCCTCGCAGGCCCAAGTCATGGCGATTGCCCGGCAGAGCCTCGAAGATCACAGTGCTCGAGTTGGCGCCGTTCGTACCGACCTCGAGGTGCGCTCTGCCGGAATCGAAGAGCGTCGCCGCTATGTGACCGAGCGACTAACGCAAGTGGACGAGCGTCTTTCTCGCAATATCGAACAGAGAGATGCTGCGGCTCGGCGGCGGGTTGAACTCGTTGCCCGCGCAGATGCAACTGACCGTCTGACACGGTTCACGATCGGACGCGTCTCCATCATCGAGACAAACCTGAACACGCTGCGCGAGGAGCGGCAACGGCAGTCCGAGGAAGCCCGTTCCGTCACTAGCGGCCTGGAGGAACTTCGCAGCCAGCGAGTGGTCTCGGAACGCCACCTTGAAGAGCTTCGAGCACATGTTCAAAAAGCAGAGATCGCGGATGCCGAGGCACGATTGCGCCTTGAGGCTGCAACCGACAGCCTGCGCAATGATCTCGACTGTGAACCCGATGTCGCCATGGCGGCCGAGTGCCCGCCGCTGCCTGAGGGGGTAGCCCTTGGGGCGCGAGTTAGGGAACTCGATAGAGAGCTGCGATTGATGGGACCAATCAATCCGCTCGCGCTGCAAGAGTTCACTGAATTGCAGGAGCGGCTGACGTTCTTGGAAGGCCAACTCGAAGACATTCGGTCGAGCCGGCGGGAACTTTCCAAAGTCATCCGGGCTGTAGATGAAGAAATCGTCAAGGTCTTTAGCGCGGCGTATGCAGATGTCAGCCAAAACTTTACGCTGCTGTTTGAGACCTTGTTCCCCGGCGGCGAAGGTCGGCTGAGCCTGACTGACCCGAACAACTTGTTGGAAACGGGTATCGAGATTGAGGCAAAGCCCTCAGGCAAAAACGTGCGCAAGCTGTCGCTGCTCTCCGGCGGCGAGCGATCGCTCACAGCGCTTGCCTATTTGTTTGCTGTTTTCCGCTCGCGTCCCTCCCCGTTCTATGTGATGGATGAGGTCGAAGCAGCCCTTGATGATGTGAACTTGCATCGTTTCTTGGATCTCGTTGCAGAGTTCCGCCAGACGGCACAGCTCATTATCGTGAGTCATCAGAAGCGGACGATGGAAGCAGCAGATATTTTGTATGGGGTCACGATGGAACCCGGCGGCTCCTCAAAGGTGATCTCTGAAAAAGCGAACTCGGCACCCTGAACTTGTTGCTCCACTCAACGAGAACCGCCCTGCGAATCGAATTGGTGATTCAAGCTAGGGAAGGCGTGGAGACCAGCGCAGCGAGCATGCGGCGGCTATCACCATCATGAGCAATCCTGCGCCGATGAACTTGTAGCTCACGTCGGTGTCTTTTTCTTCGAATCCGATGGTTGATCCGAGTTCCTCGTAGACCTTGGCAAGGTCAGTGGAGCTCTCGGCGGTGTAGGCCGTTCCGCCCGTTCCTTCGGCCAGGCTATTCAGCTCGTCAACATTTACGGGGACACCAGTGAGTTGGCCCACGCCGTCTCCGTTCTCGTCCACCATGATCTGCCCATTCGCTGTTCCATAGGCAATTGTCGATACGGCAACTCCGGCCTTCTTTGCCAGCGGGATAGCGTCAGCAGTTGGGAGACCAACCGTTGTCTCGCCATCAGAGATCAACACGATTGCGGCATCGGGAACACCGTTGGTCACTCCGACAGCTTGATCGGCGATCACTTCGAGCGAGAGTTTTACTGCATCCCCGATAGCGGTTGCTTTATCGAGTTGAAGTCCATCGATTGCGGTCTTGACTGACTCGTGGTTCTGGGTGGGTGGAACGAGTAGCTGCGCAGTGCCAGCAAAACTTACGAGCCCCACATTGAGGTTCGGTGGGAGTTCATCCAGAAACGCTACCGCTGCAGTCTGGGCTGCCTTGAGCCGACTGGGCGCCACGTCAGTGGCAGCCATCGACAGCGAAGTGTCGATCGCCAACATGATGGTGGTGCGTTCCTGGGGAACCTTGACTGTCATGATCGGTTGGGCATAGGCGATTACTAATGTTGCTAAGGCAAGAGCGAAGAAACCTGCTCCAAGGTGCCGTCGCCAGCCGGGCCGTTTTGGCGCGAGTTTGTCTAGAAGATTGAGATTTGAAAACCGCACTGTGTAGCGCGGCCGAGTGAACTGCATGAACACGTACAGCGCAATGAGCGCAACCACGCCCAGTAGGCACCACAGGCGAATTGGAGCAAGAAACCATTCGGTCATCGGGTCCGCCTCCCAGCGGTCATTTCAGCTCGGTGGCGTCTCCGCGAGACGTATTGCGCAAGATCCATCAACCAGTCCCCATCAGTGCGCAGCACAAGGTGGTCTGCTCCAGCGCCTCGGATCTGTGAAGCGATCTGTGCGTGTTGTTCAGTAGCTGCCGCCGCGTAGCGCTCGCGCAGTTTCTTGTCATCGGTGTTTACTTCCCGCACCGCTCCGCTTGCCGGGTCCTGAAACTGCAACATGCCAATAGCTGGCAGATCCAAATCTCGGGGATCGACCACCTGAATGCACAACACCGAGTGACGAACAGCGAGGGATCCGAGCGGGTTCTTCCAAGTAGCTGGATCTGATAAGAAGTCCGAGATTGCAACCACGAGACCGCGTCGAGGGGCCACGGCACTGATTCGGCGCAAGCCAACTGCAAGGTCGGTGGCTCCCGAGCCGTCCTCTCGAGGGGACTCCAGCACGCGGTCCAAAATCCCCAGCAGATTCCTGCGACCCTGCCGCGGCGGCATGGTGGTGACCTCTGAACCGCGAAGCATGACCGCTCCAACGCGGTTTCCTCCGCGAGCAGTCAACAATCCAATACCGGCCGAAGCTCCAAGAACTAGGTCTCGTTTCTCGCAGAGAGCTGTTCCAAAGTCGAGTCCAGCGGAGCGGTCAACGAGCATCCAAGTCTCGAGTTCGCGATCGGCAATAGTTTCTCGCAGGTACGGGTCCTGCATACGTGCTGTGACATTCCAGTCAATGTGGCGAACGTCATCACCAGGCGAATAGGCGCGAGCCTCGCCCGGTTCGCTGCCTCGGCCTGGCACGATACCCATAAAGTCGCCATGCAACATGCCGTCGAGGCGGCGCGTGATGTCGAGGGTGAGCCGTCGAACAATCTCTTCGGCTGGTCGATCTCCGACCAAACCTAATGTGTCCGAAAGCCCGGCCACTGGACTCAGACTCCCCAGGCTGGGGTGTCCGGGGTGCTCACTGCATAGGGGTCCACGGCAATCGGGGAGGTCTGCGTAGGACTCACCCGTGGTGCTGGGACAGTGGAAAGTATGCGATTCACCACTTGTTCTACATCAATATCTTGGGCCAGGGCCTCGTACGAGAGCAGCAGTCGGTGTCGCAGGATTTCAGGGGCAACATCAAAGACGTCTTGGGGGGTTAAGTAATTGCGTCCGCGGAGCAAGGCCAGTGCCCGGCCTCCTCGGATCAGACCAATCGAGGCACGCGGGCTTGCCCCGAGTTCGATGTAGCTTCGCAGTTCAGCCAACCCAAAGTTCTCTGGTGTGCGAGTGCACAGCACCAGATTGACTGCATATTCGAGCACGCTTCGATCCACATAGACCTGTTCTGCGGCTTGCTGAAGTTGCCGGACCTGATCCAGGGTTACCACTTGATGGGCCTCGGGGGCGGCGGTTCCCATCCGTTGCACAATCTCTACCTCTTCGTTGGGAGAAGGGTACCCAAGAAGGACCTTCATCAAGAATCGGTCGCGCTGAGCCTCTGGCAGCGGATAGACACCCTCGGACTCGATTGGGTTTTGAGTAGCGAGAACAATGAAGGGTCCCTCGAGCTTATGAGTGTTTCCGCCAATGGTGACCTGTTGTTCTGCCATCACTTCGAGCAGGGCTGACTGAACCTTTGCGGGTGCACGATTGATCTCGTCTGCAAGAACAAAGTTGGCAAAGATCGGCCCGAGTTCTACATCGAACGATTCACTTGACGCCCGATAAATTCGAGTTCCGACCACGTCTGCGGGCAACAGGTCTGGGGTGAACTGGATGCGAGAGAAAGTTCCGCCCACCGACAGAGCCATTGTTTCAGCCGAAAGTGTTTTTGCCAGCCCAGGAACACTCTCCAGAAGGCAATGTCCGCCAGCTAACAAACAGGTGAGCAAGCGTTCAATTGCGCGATCCTGACCGACAATCACTTTCTTCATCTCGAAGAGCAGCTGTTCAAGTACCGCAGAGTCTGCAACTGCCACCTCGGGCTGTGATGCAGGCATCTGAGGATGAGCAGAAGGTGCCGCCGGGGGCGGTGCGAGGGTGGCCGCGCCGGGTGGCGTTGTCACTGGCTGTTGTGGGGTGGTGGAGGGGTCCATCTAGCTCCTCAGTCGAGCAGTTCTGCTCGAGCTTGATCTTGTGTACGGGTTGCACGGTACGGGGCGAATTGAAGTTCTGCTTGTCGCAGGCTGAAATTACTGACGCAATTTTCAGCTAGCGGTAGTTTTCGTGTTGACATAGCTTGCCCTGCATGGGGAGAAGCTGAGTGCATCTCGGTGACACAAGGCCGCTCAGCAGGTCGAAAACCGCACTACTCGTCATGTCTGAGACTGCGCGGCCCCATGACTTGTAGCATGCATTTCTTATGTCACCCATTCTGATACTCATCATCGTCTTTTCGCTTGTTGTTGTGGTTGCCGGCGCAGTCATGCTGGGTCGGCCAAGTAAGGGTGAACTCCTCGAGGGTCCTCCCGAGGGAACCCTTCCTCGTGAAGCTGGATCGCAGCCCGAGGACCCGAATTCTTTAGCGGGCCCCGAGATAGAAATAGTGGAACCTGTTGCCGGAATTCTTGGCACAGGAATTGCTATTACTGGCCCAGAACTCACCCCTGAGGAAGAAGCCGCAAATATTGCAGCGGCTGAACAGGCCGAGCAGGAGGGCGAAGATGCCAGACTCGCTCGAGCCGCAGCCGAAGCGGCGGAGGATGAGCGCCCAAATTTTCGTGAGCGCCTCACGAAGGCGCGCTCTACGTTTTCCGGGTTCCTCGGGTCAGTTCTTTCTCGCTCAGAGATTGACGCCGAGAGTTGGAATGAACTCGAAGAGGCTCTCATTCGAGCAGACGTGGGAATCGGACCCGCCCAGAGTTTGCTTGGTGCTGTCCGACTCACGGTGAAAGAGCGAGACCTCAGCACATCGGCTGAACTCGTGGCTGCAGTGAAAGAAGAGATGAAGGCTGAGCTAGCCGGTCCGGTCACCCTCGCTCGTGCTGAGACAGCACCAACCATCTGGCTCTTTGTTGGAGTTAATGGTGTGGGTAAGACGACCACAATCGGCAAACTTGGGAAGCGGCTGACAGACCAAGGCGACCGAGTGGTTATGGCTGCCGGAGATACCTTCCGAGCCGCTGCGGCAGAACAGCTTGGCACTTGGGCGGATCGTTGTGGCGCGGACCTAGTACGGGGTGAAGAGGGCGGAGACCCTTCAGCAGTGATCTTTGATGCTGTCTCCTCAGCAGCCGCAAAGGGTGCCGATATTGTGCTTGCAGATACAGCGGGTCGCTTACATAACAAGGCCAACCTGATGGAAGAGTTGGCCAAGGTGCGAAGAGTCGCCGACAAAGGTGATGGCACCGTTACCGAGGTACTTCTCGTACTGGATGCAACAACTGGTCAGAACGGTTTGCAGCAGGCTCGCCAATTTACTGAGGCAACAGAGGTGACCGGGGTGGTTCTCACCAAACTCGACGGCTCAGCCAAAGGTGGGATTGTTTTTGCGATCCGCTCAGAGCTTGGGATTCCCGTCAAACTCGTGGGGCTTGGTGAGACGGCAGTTGACCTAGTGGACTTCAACTCCGATGAGTTCGTGGACGCGCTCTTTGCTTAGGGTGAGCGTTGGAGTCAACGTAGCGAACACCGGTAGCATGACCTGCAAATGTTTGAGTCACTCAGCGATCGATTTGATGGAATCTTTACTCGGCTTCGAGGGAAGGGTCGACTTTCTGAAGCAGATGTAGACGAGGTGCTGCGGGAGATCCGCATGGCGCTCCTCGAGGCTGACGTCAATCTCGAGGTGGTGAAGGCGCTACAGGAGCGCATTCGCGAGCGTGCAGTAGGGGAGGATCTTTCGAGATCGCTCAACCCTGCACTGCAGGTCAAGAAGATCGTCCTCGAGGAACTCACCCAAACCCTGGGCGGTGAGACCCTGCGCATAACGTATGCCTCGAAGCCACCGACGGTGGTGCTGATGGCAGGCCTGCAGGGATCTGGAAAGACCACGAACTCGGCAAAGCTAGCCAAGTGGTTCAAGGCGCAGGGCCGCAACCCGATGTTGGTCGGTGCAGATCTGCAGCGTCCTGCCGCTGTTGCTCAGCTGCGCACACTCGCAGCACAGATCGATGTGCCTGTTTTCTCTGCCTCCGACGAGGTAGTGCTCTCTGGAGTTGGAGACCCCGTCGACGTGGCTCGCGCTGCCGTTGCCGAGGCCCGCCGCTTGGGTCGTGACGTCCTCATTGTCGATACCGCCGGCCGGCTGGCAATCGATGCTGAGCTGATGGCTCAGGTTCGGCAAATTTCTGATGAGGTACAGCCCGACTACACCTTCTTCGTAGTCGATGCCATGACCGGCCAAGATGCCGTCTCAGTTGCAGAGTCATTTCACGCAACGCTTGAACTCGACGGTGTTATTTTAACGAAGCTCGATGGCGACGCTCGCGGTGGAGCGGCACTGTCGGTGAAAGAGGTTGTCGGTCGGCCGATTGCGTTCGCATCCACTGGCGAGAAGCTCGAAGACTTCGACTTGTTCCACCCAGATCGCCTTGCAGGGCGAATTCTTGGTGAGGGCGACCTTGCAACGCTCATCGAAAAAGCTGAAGGCGCATTCGAACAGGATCAAGCTGAAGAAGCCGCAGCCCGCCTGATGGACGGCACGTTCACCCTTGAAGATTTCTTGGATCAAATGCAGGCGCTCAAGAAGATGGGTCCGCTGTCGGGTGTGATGTCGATGTTGCCTGGCGTTCCGAAAGAGGTTCGCGACGTAGAGATTGACGATCGGCAGATTGCTCGCGTCGAGGGGATCATCAAGTCCATGACTCCCGAGGAGCGCAGCAAGCCCGAAATCATTGACAATTCCAGACGTGATCGCATAGCGAAGGGATCCGGTTCCTCTGCCACAGATGTGACTCAGTTGGTCAATCAGTTCAAACAAATGCGACAGATGATGCAGCAGATGGGCGGCAACAAGTTTGCCAAGCGCAAAGCGAAGAAGGCCAAGAAGGGAAAGAAGGGCGGAGGTCGTGTGACGGCAAAGGGGCCGGTGCAAGTTGATAAGAAGGCATTTGCGTTTCCCACGCTCGAAGAGATGGAGGCGCAACTGCCCGGCCGCGGAGGGTCTGCGGGCTCCGAAACCCTGCCCTGATCGGCGTTGAAAGCCCACTTCTCGGGCGGCTCGCGTGAAGAGTCCAATCAGAAACTCTCTCTGAGCTTGCCGAAGACACCTTGCTCCGACCATCATATGTAGTCGCCCGTTTTGGGCTGAGGGTGTTCGCGGAGAGTTCTGCAGCGCCAAGAGAAATCACGTGTGCCACTCTCACATTCCCGTGGGAGTGCCACCACCGAAGAACCAGACTGAAAGAAGTTACACATCGTGGCAGTTCGACTCCGCCTCACGCGGGTAGGCAAGAAGAAGCAACCTTCGTACCGAATCGTTGCGGCAGACGCCCGCTCACCTCGCGATGGCAAGTACCTAGAGATCGTTGGAACCTACGACCCTCGTCGTGAGCCATCGGCAATTACCGTCGATAACGAAAAAGCCATTGAATGGCTCAAGAAGGGTGCACAGCCATCTGAGCGTGTGCAGAAACTTCTGGTGATTTCCGGCGCTTGGGATGAGTTTCAAGCATCGAAGGCGAGCAAGTGAGCGAGGAAGACTTCGCGGTCGAGGATTCCGCCAATCAGCAGGACCCTGCGGGAACCTCCGCTCGGCCCGTGCAGGCGACTGCGGTGTTGGAAACTATTGCTCGATCACTTGTCGAGACCCCCGACAGCGTCAGGGTCGAGGTAGTTGATGGACCGTCGCATCCTCGCCTGAACCTGTACGTAGCTCAGGGTGATATGGGACGCATCATTGGTAAGCGTGGACGCATGGCATCAGCCATTCGTATCGTGACTCGTGCCGCAGCGGCCCGAGATGGCGTCGAAATCGACGTCGAGTTCGTCGACTGAGTTCTCACATGTCAACTTCGGGTGCGCCGAGCTCCGAGGGAGATGGACTGCTTGAGGTTGGTCGAATCACCAAGGCGCACGGCCTGCGTGGTGAAGTGGTGGTGTATCTCAGTTCTGACCGCACCGAGCGCGTTGCTCCGGGGTCCGAACTTGAATCAGATCGAGGCCCGCTCACCGTGGTCAGCTCGCGTAAACATCACGACCGCTGGATTGTTCACTTCAAGGGTTGTGATTCTCGAGAAGCCGCAGAGAAGGCTCGCGGGACGGTGCTGAGCGCAGCACCCATTAGCGACCCGAATGGCCTGTGGGTTCACGAGCTCATTGGATGCATGGTGCGGACTTCAGATGGGACGGACCGCGGCCGCATTGAGTCAGTGATGGATAACCCAGCTGCAGATTTACTTGTTCTTGAATCAGGGATTTTGATTCCAGTGGTCTTTGCTGTGGGTGGCCCAGTTAACGGGGTGCTCCTCGTCGACACTCCCGACGGGTTGTTCGAACTGCTCGACTCATGAACGCTTGTGTTGATGAGGCTTGTGTTTCTGACGCTTGTGTTGATGAGGCTTGTATCGCTGATCGGAGGCTCCTATGCGCATCGACGTCTTGACGATCTTCCCCGAGATGGTTCGCGAGTTCGCCGCGCATAGCTTGATTGGGCGCGCTGCAACCGACGGACTGTTGGACCTGCGGGTGCATGACCTGCGTGACGCAACCGTTGACGCACATCGCACCGTTGATGATTCACCGTTTGGCGGGGGAGCAGGAATGGTGCTCAAGGCGGGCCCAGTCTTTGACACCGTAGAGAGAGAGCAGCCGCCTCGCCCGCTCTTTCTGCTGGGACCTGGCGGGCGCAAGCTTGACCAAGCCTGCGCTCAAGAACTCGCGGCGTGTGGCGGTTTCTCCTTGCTCTGCGGACGCTACGAGGGCATCGATAATCGAGTACGGGAGCACCTTGTAGATGATGAACTCTCGATCGGCGACTTTGTGCTCTCGGGTGGCGAGGTGGCTGCGATGGTAGTGATGGAGGCCGTGGGGCGCCTTATCCCTGGCGTGATGGGAAATGCTGACTCCGCTCAGGAGGAGTCATTCTCGGCAGGATTGCTCGAGCACCCGCAGTACACCCGGCCAGCGGAGTTCCAAGAGTGGGCGGTGCCGGCAGTGCTGTTATCGGGCGATCACGCCCGAGTTGCGCGCTGGAGGCTGGCGCAGTCGCTCTGGAAGACTCAGCAGATTCGACCTGACCTGATTGAGGCTCGAGGTGGATTGAGCCCGCAAGACGTAGCAATGCTGAAGGAGTTCGGTTCTGAGGCTGAGCAACTTCCACGATGGGATCCTCCCAATGAGTGACTCAGTCCAGATTGGCTCACCGGGCTGCGCTCCCCATTTTCTTCTGACCGCCGCCAGCTAGTATCATCTCGATCTTATGCATTCCGGTGCTGCAGTGTGCAGCGCTGTTCTAGGAGACCAGCCATGAATCCCACCGACTTCATCGATCAACCAAACCTCCGTGAGGACATCCCAGACTTCGCTCCTGGTGACACACTCAAGGTGCATGTGAAGGTGATTGAAGGCAACAAGGAGCGCACGCAGCTCTTTCAGGGTGCTGTGATTCGTCGTCAGGGCAGCGGGATCCACGAGACCTTCACCGTGCGCAAAGTGTCCTACGGCGTGGGAGTCGAGCGCACCTTCCCCGTGCACTCTCCAATCATCGACAAGATTGAGCGCATGTCGCGCGGCGACGTCCGTCGGGCGAAGCTCTACTACCAGCGTGATCGCATTGGTAAGTCCGCAAAGATCAAAGAATTGCGAGACTGAGTAAGCCTCTCAATTCAGTGCCTCGCAGTTCACGCTGAGCCGCAAAACGTTGATCTCAGTGACCAGCAGTATCTCGTCCACTGAAGCTGTGCAGTCATCTTCCCCCTCAAGGCAAGCCCATCGCGTTATGTGCGCGGATATGGGGCAGTGCGAACAGGGAACAGATGTCGACATCACGATTCGATCCGCGCAAGTTGGGTGCCTATGGCGAGAACCTTGCCACTCAGTGGTATGTGGATCGCGGGTACTCCGTGCTCGCCCGAAATTGGCGTTGCCGCTCAGGTGAACTCGACATCATTCTTGCCAAGGGTCGACACGTCGTGATCTGCGAAGTGAAGACCCGATCCTCGGACCGTTTTGGCACACCCCTCGAAGCCGTAGGCCCGGCCAAGCAGCGCAAACTCCGAAGCCTGGCAGCGCAGTGGCTTCGTGAGGAAGCGCCCTTCAAGCCTGACTCCGTGCGCTTCGATGTGGCTGGCGTGATGGGCCGCAACATCCAAGTGATTGAATCTGCGCTGTGAGCGCTAGGCCTGTGAATTCGGCCCTATGAATTGGGGCCGATTCATTCAGCGCCGCGGGTAGTGCGTCAATCGACGTTCCCAGCAACCCCGATGCCAATGCCGCCGCAGGTCTGGTGCCTCGATCGGAACTGCCACCAGGTGGCCCATGCCCACTGGAATATCTCTGTTGCAGCCGGGACAGGTGTACTGCTTGTGAGCCTCATATGGCTGAATCCGCCGAACCTCGCAGTCGGCAGTTGCCGTAAAATCAAGCACGGCTCACAGCCAATTGCGCCATCACCCGAGAAACGCCCAGACCAGCAACCCAGCAGCCACAAACAGAGCCGAGGCTACAAAGAGGTAGTCCCAAGCAGATTTGCGAGTCTTTTGATGAGGATTGAAGCCCACGCTTCATTATCCTGCGGATCATGACCCAGATGCACGCCGCCACAGAAGATTCTGAAAGCGACAGCGAACCAGCGGTGAGCAATGAGGCCGAACCAGCGGTGAGCAATGAGGCCGAACCAGCGGTGAGCAATGAGGCCGAACCAGCGGTGAGTAATGAGGCTGAATCGGCGGCGAGTAATGAGACCGAACCAGCGGTGAGCAGTGAGACCGAGCTAGTTGCTCAGGATGCGCTGCTTACAGAAACTGAGGCGCGGGTTCTTGGTTGTTTGCTCGAAAAGGAGCGAACCACTCCGGCCGATTACCCGCTCACTACGAATGCTCTGACTCGGGCTTGTAGCCAGACCACCTCACGCAACCCGGTGGTTGCCTATCAAGAGGCAACGGTTGACGCAACGCTCGCTGCCCTGAAGGACAGGGGCTTCGTCAGGTTTGTCCATAGTCAGTCCAACAGATCGACCAAGTACCGTCAGGCAGTTGAAGAAGTCTGGGACCTCTCAGCCGATCAGGTAGCAGTTCTGTGTGTATTGCTACTGCGCGGTGCCCAGACCACTCAGGAGTTAAAGACTCGAACAGAGCGACTCTTTCCATTCGATTCCGCAGAGGCTGTCGAGCGTTCTCTGGTCTCTCTGGCAAGCCGGCAGGAGGCAATGACTTTCAAGCTTGATCGGGCACCAGGACAAAAAGACCAGCGTTGGGTTCAGCTGTTGACCGGAGTGCCTTCAGCTCAAACGATCGCTCAGGCGTCAAGCAGTAGCTCTGTTACCTCGGTCGCGCAGGCTCAGCAACAGGCTCTTGAGGAACGCGTTGCAGCAGTTGAGGCCGAGCTTGATCGGATGCGGAAAGTTCTCGAAGAGTTGGTCGGCCCTCTTGGGGAATGACCTCTCCGTGCAGGTTTGGGGGCATGAGATGCGTCAGACTCATAGTTCCGAATGAAGGACGAGGCCGCTCATGAGCGTTGAAGCAATCAGAGCGCCAAGTTCTCCGCGGCAAACCTCTAGTGCATATATGGCTGCCGTTGGCTGTTCTGTGGCCGGATCTGCCGCAGGATTTTTGGGTGCCACAGGTACGACGAATGCTGCGGGCAACCCCGGCAACGGAGCGGTGTATACCGGCATCTATGTCTCTGCGGTGCTGCTGACATCAGCGCTTGTGATTCCCTACGCACCGACGCTGTCTCACCGTTTGGGAGCTCGCTCTCTCTTTATTAAATGCAAAGCCGTGACGGCCGTTGTGTGGCTAGCCGTTGGGTTCTTACTCCTCGCTGGAGTTCCAGGTATGCCACTTCTTTTGGTGCTGTCACCAGTTCTTGGGGCGCTGTCGGGTCTGGGGTCGGTTGTCTCGCCCGTTATGAATAAGGCCTACCTGGCGGCCCCTGGAATGGCTGCGGCCTTCGCTCGCATGGCCGTGATCTCTGGATTCGCATGGGGAATCGGATCGCTAGCAGGAGGGCTGCTTCTCGATGTTGCGCCCCTAGGTTGGGGGCTAATTGCGAATGGCCTACTGACCATTCCGCTCGCAGTGATCGTCAGTAGATTCTCACCGCTTGCGGCGCTGAGCGATCCCATCGAACGAGGTAGGCCTTGGCATGATGTCTGGGCCAGCTTGCGAGGAAGTGAAGCCTTGCGACGAGTCACACTTATGGCCTGCGTTGTTGCGCTCTGCATTGCTCCGCTAGCTCTGCTGATAGTACCGATCACTGAAGACCTACGGCATCAACCCCTGCTTGTCGGCTCGGGATTGCTGATGGCGGCAATGGCATTAGGTGAGGCATTCTCGCCCAAATTGGTTCGTCGACTTTCAATTCGGCATGCCGACCTTCCCAGTTCGGCGCTTACTGCAATTGGCGCCGGAGTGGTCTTGATCCTTTTTGGAATCAGCTCGGTCTTGCTATCTGGCCCGGTTGAGCTTGGGGTATGGGCGCTGATATCAGTGGGATTCGGAGTGTTTCGCTTTGCGTCGCGAGCATTCACGATTGGCGCAACAGCAGAGTCTCGAGCTCCGGAACTCACTGCAAGCAGTTTGGCTTCGATGATGCTTGTTGCTGGCCTATTTACGCCGCTAGGTACCTTTGTCTGGAGCCTGCTTATCGGCTACTTCTCGGCCTCGACAGCAGTGCTGTGTGGCGGAGCAGCAATGCTTGTTATAGGTATCCCGATTCTGATTTCAACGCAATCTGCGAACTCTCGGAATTCTGCAACTGGGGCTGCTGCGGAGTAAATCGCCTCGGCCACAACCTCGGCGACAGGGGAGGAATCCCCTCTCAATATCTATCAAGTGTCTGAGCAACTCTCTACACTGTCACTACTGACTCCTTGCGAGCAGGCTCGCAGCATGCGCTGCCTCCACGGCCAACTTCTGGCCTAGTGCTTCTGGAGTCACATGCTTGCTGAAGTCCCTTCCGCCACCCTGCTCGGGGTAGAAGGCCATCGAGTTCTGGTAGAGGTTCACGTCGGCCAAGGCCTGCCGGGTTTCACTGTCGTGGGCCTGCCCGATGCCTCATGCCGAGAGGCTCGCGATCGGGTTCGTGCAGCGGTCCTATCGAGCAAGCTCAAGTGGCCCGACACGAGAATCACTGTGAATCTTGCGCCAACGCATGTTCGCAAGGTTGGCTCTGGCCTAGATCTTGCTATTGCTATGGCACTTCTCGGAGCGTCCAAGCAACTCAACCCCGAATCCCTCAAAGGCCTTATGTTTCTGGGGGAACTGGGTCTGAACGGAACGTTACGCCCAATCCTTGGAATCCTTCCTTTGGTTGATTCGCTGAGCGCTGGCCGAGTCGTGGTGCCTGCAGAGAACCTTGCCGAGGCAAGACTCGTGCGGCCTGATGCCCGAGGGGTGCGCACTCTGAGCGAGCTTGTTTCTGCTCTTCGTGCCGAAGAGCCTTGGCCTGATCCTCCTATTCGTGAGTCCACTTCGGGTCCAGCCGATGTCTACTGCGATCTTGCCGAGGTTCAAGGTCATCCCGTGGCTCGCCGAGCCCTCGAGGTTGCCGCCACTGGGGGCCACCATGTGCTCATGGTGGGGCCGCCCGGTTCGGGCAAAACCATGCTTGCTGAGCGACTCCCGGGCCTACTTGCCGACCTTGACGCTCGCGGGGCCATGGACGTCTCTCGAGTTCATTCCGCTGCCGGCTTACTCCGCGTGCACAACGGACTGCTCACTCGGCCACCGTTTCGGTCTCCGCATCACACAGCCTCGCTGGTGGCACTTATCGGCGGGGGATCAACGCTCTTGCGCCCGGGCGAAGTTTCGCTAGCTAGCGGGGGCGTACTTTTTTTGGATGAGCTCGGAGAGTTCCCCGCAGCGCACCTTGATGCGCTCAGACAACCCCTTGAATCGGGAATCATTCGGGTTGCTCGGGCCAACGCAAATGTCACCCTGCCGGCCCGATTCATTCTGGTTGCGGCGACCAATCCGTGTCCGTGTGGAGTCGGCCAGTGGGGGGAGTGTCGCTGTACCCCTGGCCAAATTGCGCGCTATGGCCGCAGGTTGTCCTCGCCATTGCTCGACCGTTTCGATATCCGCCTAGCCATAGACCCTCCCGAGGCAGCCATGGTCTTCGCCTCGCAACGTAAGGGCGAGTCTTCGATGCAGGTACGAACCCGCGTAGAACGAGCTCGAATGAGGGCGCAAGAGCGCGGGGTGAGTTCAAACCGTGAGCTCCGAGGTGAGGCTTTAGAGAAGTTCGCTCCCTTGAGCGACCAAGGCCGAATGTTGCTGCGCTCACGCCTTGAGACTGGATCGCTCAGTATGCGCGGTGCTCAGCGAACAAGGGCAGTGGCCCTCACACTAAGGGACCTCGAGGGCACCGGCGGCCCGATCACTACAGATGATCTAGAAGGGGCGTTGCTGCTGCGTGGAGAAGAACAACAGATTGGCGTTCTGGCATGACTCAAGTTGTTACCCCGCAGAACCCGTCCCCAGATCTGCCGCACGAGGCGTATCTCACGACCCTCGCCTCGCTTGAGCAAGTCGGCCCAGCTCGCATGCGATGGCTGCTCTCCTATGGCAGCCCAGAGATGGTCTGGCAACTACTCAGGGCAGGCAAGATTCGCAATCCACCAGCGCAATTAGCAGTCAAGCCAGCGCAACTCACCGACTGGGTAGCTCAGGCCAATTCCGCAGACCCTCAGCAAATCTGGAGCGCCTGCTGCGCTCTGGGCGTGGGGGTGGTCTCGCTCGGAAGCCCTGGTTATCCACCTGCGCTTGCGGCTGATATCGACCCGCCAGTAGTGCTCTTTCACCTCGGCAACCCAGATCTGCTCTCTTCGCCGAGTGTTGCCATTGTTGGCACTCGTCGAGCAACTGGGTATGGCCTGCGGGTGGCGGAAGAACTCGGTGCGGGTCTTGCTCAAGCTGGAGTCATGGTGGTATCTGGTCTGGCACTAGGCATTGATGCGGCGGGGCACTTTGGAGCGCTCAGTGTTGGATCAAGTGGTGCCGCAGTAGCTGCTGTAGTTGGATCAGGGCTTCACGCCCCCTGCCCGGTCCGAAATCGAAAGCTGGCATCTCGGGTGGCGGGCAGCGGAGTGATCTTCTCTGAGGTGCCACCCGAGGTCTCGGGGGCACCATGGCGGTTCCCGGTTCGCAACCGCATCTTGGCTGCCCTCTCCGATGCCGTAGTAGTTGTGGAATCACCTGGTGCCGGCGGATCAATGCACACCGTCAGGGAGGCACTGACACGCGATATTCCAGTTTTGAGCGTTCCCGGCCCGATAGACAGCCGAGCATCCGAGGGGACCAACCGGCTTCTTAGCGATGGGGCCGAACCCTGCTTGGGGGTTGATGATGTGTTGATGGCGATTGGCCTTGGGGGCAAGCAAGCAAACACAAGCGCTCCCAGCCCAATTCCATCACAGCCGGACACAAGGCCTGTCCCGGATGAGGCTGGGGAACGAGCGCTAGCAACAATTGGCTGGAGGCCCGTGTCCGTAGAGCATCTCGCAGCGCGCTCGGGCCTAGAGTTTCAACAACTAGCGAGCACTCTTGCATGGCTTGAAACACACGGCTGGATACAACGCACGGGCGGGTGGATCGAGCGGCGAGCCAAACCTGATGGGTCTGAGCAGGGAAGGCGGCGGCCCAACTGAGTAAAAATCCAACAATCACGCTGTGTGGTGACTACGCTACATAAGGCGATAAGTCGCGTACTGCTCAGATTGATTGCCAGAGAGATGGGGTGAGACGGGTGCCTGAAACTTCTTGGATGTTGCCAGAATTCATCCAAGCTATTCCTCTGGCAAGTTCAACTATGTCTGTCTACCAACGTGACGTAGAGGCTTTTCTCGTCTGGGTCGAGCGACTCGGAGCGGAATCACCCGAGCAGGTCACCCGGCTCACCATTCGGCGTTATGTGGCCAGTCTGAGCACTCGAGCGCTCGCCCCGCGCACCATTTCACGCAAAGCGGCAGCACTGCGCCGCTATTTCGCATGGCTTACGGTGACCGGTGTGATCCCAACAGATCCAACTGCTGGCATCTCTTCGCCCCGCGGGCCAGCGAAGCTGCCACGAATTTTGACTGCTGACGAACTGCAACAACTCATTGATGAGCCATCTACTGCAGCTCTAGCCCAACCCGCAGTGGCCGCAAGAGACGCAGCCGTGCTCGAACTGCTCTACGGATCTGGTCTGCGAGTCTCCGAGCTCTGTGGTTTGAACCTGGAGTCTCTTGAACTTGAGCGTCGTCGACTCACTCTATGGGGCAAGGGTTCTAAGCAGCGGGTCGTGCCCATCAGCGAGCCCGCTGCACAGGCTCTGAGCACCTGGCTTGATTCGCAACGAGAGGTGTTTATTCGACAGTTCTCTAAAGAAGCGACTGCTCAACTGGTTGTCGAACCGAGCGAGCCAATGTTCTACAACCGTCGCCTAGTTCGGCTCAATCCTCGTGATGTGCGGCGCATCCTTGATGCCCGCTCGCCAGTTCCTACACATCCGCATGCGTTACGGCATACATTTGCTACACATTTGCTTGATGGTGGTGCCGACCTAAGAGTGGTGCAAGAATTACTAGGTCATTCAGATTTAGCTACAACGCAGATTTATACGCATGTCAGCAGAGAACACCTTCGAACTGTGTTTGAGTCCTCCCACCCGAGGGCGTAGAGCATGGTCCAACCTTGGGAATCACGTGAGAACTAGCGAGCCCTCAGATGTCGAGCTTCAAGAGCTCTGGTCGAATTACAAAGCCGAAGCAACTGCCAAGGCGCGAGACGTGCTTATTGTGCACTATTCGCCACTGGTCAAATACGTTGCGGGCCGCGTCGCTGCCGGACTTCCACAAAACGTCGAACAGTCTGACTTGGTCAGTTACGGCATGTTTGGGCTCATCGATGCCATTGACAAGTTCGAGCCAGAGCGTGGATTTAAGTTCGAGACATATGCCATTGCTCGAATAAAGGGTGCCATCTTGGATGAGCTTCGTTCGATCGACTGGGTGCCACGTTCTGTTCGAGCCAAAGCCCGCCAGATTGAGACTGCTTACGCAAAAATCGAAGCAAGGCACCATCGTCCACCCTCTGACGAAGAACTCATGGAGGAACTCGACTGGACTGATGAGCAGTTGCAGACAGCGTTGATGCAGATCTCGCATGTTGGCTTGGCTGCCCTCGATGAGATTCTGTCGATTGGTGGTGACGGGGGCGACTCCATCACGCTTGGCGACACCATTGCTGATACCTCGACGAATGGGCCAATGGGGGCATTCGAGATTGCTGAGACACGTCAGATGTTGGCTCAGGCCATCAACGGTCTGCCGGAGCGAGAAAAACTCGTTCTGACCCTGTACTACTACGAGAATCTAACCCTTCAAGAAATCGGCCGAGTCCTTGGTGTAACCGAGTCACGCGTCTGTCAGATTCACACCAAATCGGTGCTGCATTTGCGGGCCAGATTCTCGGCCCTTGAGCACGAACCCGCTTAGCTCGCAGTTGTTTGCCACAGGCTGACCTGAGTGACCCTCACGCAGGCAGTTTTAACAAGCGACTCTCCCACCGCACCTCCCTTGGTGTCTCTTCCCCTTCGAACCATCAGCACGCAGGTTCTGCGTGCCGAACAAGGGAACCTGTTATGGCCACATCTGTCAGGAGCGCTGCGCTCCTAGCGCTCGTGAGCTCACTCGTAATTTTTGCCTTCCCTGTTCCGGCAGGAGCAATCTCTGACCCGGCGAGTAGCAACGGGATGGATCAGCCGCAATCCTTCGGATCTCCGATACCTGGGGTCTACCACCGGCCCGTGGAGCGTCCGGTAAGTGACCCCTTTCGCATGGAAAATGGTCCCTATGGTGCGGGAAACTTTGGGCTGGAATACCAAACTTCGCCGGGAGACCCGGTGCTCGCCATCGGGTCAGGCATGGTTAGCTTTGCTGGCTCCGTGGCCGGTCGCCTTGCAGTGACTGTGCAGCACCCCGATGGCCGACGCTCAAGCCTGACGGGGTTGAGTTCGGTGGCAGTGCAGGCCGGAGAACTTGTAGTCAAAGGTCAGTTTCTCGGTCGAGCGCTGCGTGGGCTGCACCTAGGTCTGCGAGAGGGGGAGCGCTATGTCGACCCTGCGCTGTTTCTGGGCGTGATTCAACGAAGAGCCCGCCTGGTGCCGCAGCAGCTGCATGCCAGATAGACCCCGGGTGCGCATGGCCTGCTTTGGAACTGCGTGCGCCAGCAGCACTACACTCAGATCCGCTCCACAAGGGGCACCGTTATGCCCACTCGCTGCCACCTTGGTAACGATGGTGAATGTTTACCCGGAACAACCTCGGTCGCTTGCCTTGCATGAGGGGAGCGTGGTTCTCGGGTTCGATCAACCGAGGAGAAGGAGAACACCGTGACACCAGTAGTCACTATGAAGCAGCTCTTAGATGCCGGAGTTCATTTCGGTCATCAGACCCGCCGCTGGAATCCCAAGATGAAGCGATTCATCCACGGTGATCGCGGCGGAATCTACCTGATTGATCTGCATCAGACCCTGAGTGGGATCGAAAAGTCGTACACCTTTGTCCGTGACCTTGTCGCCGACGGAGGGACCGTGTTGTTTATCGGCACCAAGAAGCAGGCTCAGGACCCAATCCAAAGCCATGCCCTCAACTGCGGAATGCCGTATATCAACCAGCGTTGGCTCGGCGGTATGTTGACCAACTTTGAAACCATCTCCAAGCGTGTGCAAAAGATGAAGGAATACCAGCACATGCGAGATACCGGTGAGTTTGAACTCATGCCCAAAAAAGAGGCGCTGTTGTTGTCACGTGAACTCGACAAGTTGGAGCGCAACTTGAATGGCATCCGAAACATGGAGCGGCTTCCCGATGTTGTGTTCATCTTGGACACGAAGAAAGAAGACATTGCTGTTACCGAGGCCAACAAGTTGAAGATTCCTGTGGTTGCCGTGGTTGATACCAACTGTGACCCCGACATCATCCAGTACGTCATCCCGGGCAACGACGATGCAATCCGCTCCGGCGACTTGCTGACCCGTGTCATTGCCGACGCAGTCCTTGAAGGTCGCCTGATGCGCTCAAAGACGCACCCAGAGTCAGCAAAGCCCACGCCCCGTGAGCGCAGCGCAGAAGAAGCCGCTGAGTATCGTAACCAGCAAGACCGTGCACGCGTCGAGGCAACAGCAAAAGCCGCTGCCACCGATGCCCGTCTGTTGAGCGCGAACGAAGAAGCCCTTGAGTCCGATGCCCAAGCCGGACTCATTGCGGTTGAGCCCGAGATTCAAGGATCTGATACCTCTGGGGTCGCTGCTGCGGGCGAGATCGTTCCCGATCAGCCAGCGCGTGTCACACCCGAAGAAGAAGCAGAAGAACCAGCAGCAGAAGGTGCGCCAGAAACGGAGACCAACTGATGGCAGCGATTACTGCAGCAGACGTAAAGTCCCTGCGCGATGCAACCGGCGCCGGAATGATGGACGCCAAGAAAGCACTCGTTGAGGCCGACGGCGACCGTGAAAAGGCAGCCGGAATTCTGCGTCAAAAAGGGTTGAGCAAGGTTGCAACCCTTGAAGACCGAGAGAACAACCAGGGTGCGATTGCTATTGCGCAGAGCGGCAATGTCGCTGCCATGGTGCAGCTCAAAGCCGAGACTGATTTCTCTGGCAAGTCTGACGACTTTGTTGCGCTCACTCAGAAGCTCGCTGATGCCGTGCTCGAAGGCGGGGAGTCAGCAGTGGATACACTCACTGATGAACTCGACACGCTCAAGATTCAAAAGAAAGAGAACATCGAGCTTGGTCTCGTTATTCGTTTCGAAGCAGCCGAGGGCAACTTGCTCGATACCTACCTGCACCGCCAAGACGGCCGTGGAGTGAATGGAGTCTTGCTAGAGGTGACAGGCGCTACCGAAGAGGCAGCACACGAGATCGCGTTGCATATCGCCTTCGCTAAGCCCGATGCAGTCAGCCGTGATGAGATCGACCCGGAACTTGTTGAACGTGCACGTGTCTCTTTCGAGGAACTCACACGCAAAGAGGGCAAGCCCGAACAGGCTGTTCCAAAGATTGTCGAAGGCCGCCTGAACTCTTGGTACGCAGAACGCGTGCTGCCGGAGCAGGGTGTGTTCGGAGAGAAAGAAACCGTGGCTGAGCGTTTGGGCGAGGCTCGCATCGCGCGTTTCGCGCAAGCAATCATCGGCTCCTAAGCGCAGAGAGTCAGGTAGCAAGAATGGCCGCACCACGTTGGTCCCGGGTACTCATCAAACTCTCTGGCGAGGCTTTCGCTGGTGAGGAGGGCTTTGGAATCGACGGTGAAGTTGTGACCAGGCTCGCCGCCGAGATTGTTGCAGTAAAGCAGCAGTTCGAAGTGGATATTGCCATTGTTGTGGGCGGCGGCAACATCTGGCGTGGCATGACTGGCGAGGGCGCCGGAATGGATCGCGCTCAGGCCGACTACATGGGCATGCTTGCCACGATTATCAATGGACTCGGCCTGCAAGAAACCCTTGAGCGCCTGGGCCAACCGACTCGAGTGCAAACCGCGATTCAGATGTCGCAGGTGGCCGAACCGTATATTCGCCGTAAGGCAATCCGTCACCTTGAAAAAGGGCGTGTGGTGATCTTTGCGGCCGGAACCGGCAACCCGTTCTTTACCACCGACACCACCTCGGCCCTGCGCGCAGTAGAGATCGACGCCGAAGCAATCCTCATGGGCAAGAACGGTGTAGATGGCGTCTACACCGCCGACCCTCGTGTTGACCCGACGGCCGAACTGCTGCCCGAGGTGTCATACATCGATGTGCTCAACCGTGGACTCAAGGTCATGGATTCCACTGCAATCACTTTGTGCATGGATAACAACCTGCCGATCTGCGTGTTCGACCTGATGGGCGAGAACATCGCCCCGCTACTCGCAGGCGAACATATCGGCACTGTTGTCTCCTAGTTCCCGCCAGCCCCAGCTAGCCCCGCGACGCTCAAGGCGACCGCCAGCCCCGCGACGCTCAAGGCGACCGCCCTAGCCTCGTTTCGTCTTGCGCCTGACCCTCCGGGCGGGGTCTGACGCATTACAGAACCAGTCTGTGTGGTCGGCAGAGACAGAAACTATTCTCCGGTGATGCCTGACACGAGTGGAACTGACTGGACCGAACTTTCGGCGAGGGCCTCAATGGCCTCGCACCGATTGATCGGATGGATCTACTGGGACCCAACGGCAATCGATGCCTTTACCCGCTTGGGTATCGAGAACGGGTTTGGCTATTACATCGCTAGCCGTGGTGCGCCCCTAGCTGCGGCCGGCCACCAAAGTGTTGCGGCAGCTTTCTATTCGATTCACCCTGGGTTTGTGCAGATTTCTCTAGAGATGGCTGCAGCAGTAACGACCTTTGAACAGATCACCCAGGTGCGTAACGAGGCGGTTGGTATTGGAGTTCGAGCTACTGCTCCTGAAATCTGTGATGCGTTATCTGACATGGGGGAGAGGCTGTGGGAAGTAGTCGACTCGCTGCTCTCCTCGGGGCGAGTGCTCTTTGGCGCTCACCGCCAGTGGGGTCGATCACAAGACCCACTCGTCTCGGCTTGGCTAGCGCTCAATTGCATCCGCGAATATCGCGGTGACACCCACTTTGGCATTCTGCTCGCAGAGAATCTGAGCGGTACGCAGGCGGGACTGTTGCACGACGCGCACCTGAATTACCCGGGGGATTGGATTCCCCGAAGCCGAGGTGCCGATGATGCTGCGCTCGAGCTTGCGTTAGCCGATCTTGAGCAGCGTGGGCTAGCAGCGGGCGGAGTAGTGAATCAGGCAGGCCTTGACCTGCGTGAACGCATCGAGCTGCGCACCAACGAACTCACCGAGGTTGCCTGGCGGGCGCTCGGGGAGGAATCCACCCGGCAGTTCGTCGAGCTGATTGAACCTGTGGGGTCGCGGTTTATGGACAGAATCGATGCGACTGCAGGGCCGAACTGGATGCCAGCAGCACGCGATCGCCGAGCTAACTGACAGCCGAACAAACTGATAGACCAGCCGAGTGACCGTCGCCCGCAGATAGGTCAGGTGTAAGCGCTAGTCGGCCTGGATGATCCGGGCTACCAGCAGAACCAGAATCACCAAAGCGATGGAGGTCTGGACCATCATGAGCGCTTTGGCAGGCCGGGTCCGGGTGTTCTCTAGCGTGGGCCCAAATGTGGAGTTCGTAAAGAACGACACCACGAAGTAGTCGAACCATCTTGGTGGTTGCTCTGGGGTATGCCCGTTTGGCTCAAAGTCGAACGCCCCACCGGGAAGATGCGCGTCCGCTAGTTGATACCAGAGCGAGAAGTTTAAGGTGATGGAAATAAAGGCCAATCCCAAGTCCAAGGTGAGTCCCAACTGGCTCTGGGTGCTCAATGCAGGGGCGGCAATCAGGGTAGTCAGATTGATGAGCAGGTTCATTCCCGCACAGGTCACGTAGCCGACCATTAAAGGCATGGCGATGCGTGGCGTCCTGCGATTGGCAAACAGAAGCATTGCTGCTGAAAGCGCCACGAGCAGCACAAAAAATATGTTGGCCAACAGGCTTACGATGGTGCCCACCTGCTCGACCGTCGCAGCACCGGGCATGTCACCTAGAAGCCGTGAGGTGAGGAGCAGGTCGAACAATTCAATAGCGGCAGCCACGCCGGTAAATGGAAGAAGTCGCATGGCTGGGCGGTCGCGTGGTCGGTCGTAGAAATCATCGCCAGCTGAGAGTGGCTCGAACAGGGCACGTAGTGCACCGCTTCGCGGCACTGAATCCTCTGGAAGGGTTTCGGGTGAATCTGACACGTGAGCAACCACCTGAGATTTGGCGTGCACCGGCACGCTTGAAGCAACTGAAGTTATCGCGCAACCACTCAGTTCTGGTGCTGCGATGTGGAAACCTAGGCCGATGAGCGAACCGTTGCGTGCAAAGTTCTTTGTTGATTGCGACCCCGGCCACGATGACGCCATTGCGCTTGCCGTAGCTGCGCATCGCGGCCAACTGCTCGGTGTGACCACCGTTGCTGGAAACGTTGCTGTTGAACAAACCACCATCAACGCACTGACGGTGCTGCAATTGCTCGGTAGTGAGGTTGAGGTTCACTCAGGCGCTGCTGTGCCGCTGAATGGTGAACCGGGGCAGTTCGCATCCTTTGTTCATGGCGACAATGGCCTTGTGGGCGCGACTATGCCAGAGCTGACTCGCTCAGTCGCAGGTGATGATGCGGCCGGTTATTTGATCGAGGCGACTAATGAACATCTCGGTGCTTGGATTCTGGCGATTGGCCCGCTGACCAACCTGGCTCTCGCTCTGCAACGAGATTCCACCCTTGTGGATCGGATCGCTGGCATCACCATGATGGGTGGTGGCACCTATGGCAACATCACTGCCGCCGCCGAGTTCAACATCAGCTTCGACCCCGAGGCCGCTGACGTGGTATTTCGCAGTGGCGCAAAGATCGTGCAATGTGGCCTGGATCTGACCCATCAACTTTGTGTTGATGACGCTCTCGTTGCTGCCTCGAGAGCTACCGGTACTGCGTTCGGCGAGTTTTGCGCTGGGATGCTCGGCGGGTATCTGGACAATATCCGGGCACTGACGGGAAGCAATGCCGAGGCCGTCTTGTATGACCCGTGTGCCGCACTAGCGGTGACCGATCCTGAGTTGTTTGATTTTGTGCAGCGCTTTGTCGAGGTGGAACTGACCGGTGCGCTGACTCGTGGGATGACGCTCATGGACCAGCGGTCATGGATGGCTGAGGGCGGTCCGGTTCAGTGGGCACAGACCATCGACGCTGTTGCTGCCACAAACCTGATTCTTGATTCGATAGCGGCGGCGCCCTGAGCGGCAGCGATTGCTATGCCCGCAGTAACGCCTCGACCTCGGTGCGTGTGGGCAGTGCTGCTCGTGCCCCAACAGAGCGGGTGGCGAGTGCCCCAGCAGCGCAGGCAAATGCAGGGTCTGCGCTGACTGCAAATGCTGCGCAAAAACTATCGCCGGCTCCCGTGCTGTCGATTGCGCTTACGGCGTAACTGCTGAACGCTCGGACCTTGCCGCCGTGATGTAATTCCGCTCCGGCTGCGCCCTTTGTGACCAGTACTTCGGTTGCGCCAAGCGCCAGCAATTCTGCGGCGCCGCCATACGCATCGGCCTCGCCCCGATTCACGATGACGGTGTCGCAATCGGCAATCCAGGATTGGTCGCTCAGATCAATCGGGCTTGGATTGCAGATGGTTCTGCATTCACCCAACTGTGATTCTGAACCTTTGAGTTCCTGACCGATCCGTAGTGCCAGCGCTGCCATCTCAAGGCCGATCTCGAAGCCAACAATGAGTACCTCGGGTTGCAGTTCGACAATAGCTTCACGCAGTTGCTGCTCGCTGAGGCATCGGTTGGCGCCCGGAGCTACTGCAATGGTGTTCTCGCCCTGCGCGTCCACGCTGATCAACGCAGTTCCAGTGGCTTCGTCCGAAACCACATGAAGGTGATCAATGTTGATCCCACGCGCCCGCAAGTCGGCCCGAATCGCCTCTGCGTACTCGTCTTGGCCAGTACAGCCAATAAAGGCAACGTCCGCACCAAGCAGAGCCGCAGCGCTGGCTTGATTTGCGCCCTTGCCGCCAAGAGCCTGTGTGAACCTACCGTTGGTGACTGTCTCGCCTGGCGCGGGAAGGCTCAGCCCGTGCCAGATCAGATCCATATTGCATGACCCAACAACAACGATGCGCTGGTTGCTCATATGCAGAGGTTATGCGTGCAGCTGACTACAGGCAGAGCGATCAGTCGCCCTCGTCGTCAGGCTCAAAAATTTCTCCGTCGTCCTTGGGCCTATCGATATAGATAATTGGAGGCTTGGGGTGAATATCTGAATTAAACATGGTGAGTTCATCTGTCGAACAGCTCTCACTCAGATCGATTCGCATCCCAGCAAACAGCAGTTGCCCTTCATGATGTAAGGGAAGGGTTTCCATAAAGGTGGCCGAATCCGAGATGGTCTCTCTCCAACTTGGTGCCATCGCAATGATGGAGCGATCGGTCTGAATCTTCGCGCCAAGGCCTTGGCGAGTCCATAAGCTGCCAACAAAGCGCGTCGCAACATCTTGGGGAACGATCTCTCTAAAGAGGCCCTCGGCAGGGTCGGCCGATTGTGGGGCAGCAGGATCAGGGTAGGCCGTTGTCCCGTCGACGAGTACCTCGGTGGTAATCGCTCCGATTGGGCTGGAACTAATCAGTTCTCTGGTTGTGGTCTCGGGGGTAATGCGGCAGGCCTGACCGTGGCCACCGGCGGCAAAGGTGTTGGAGAGATAATCGAGCAGTCCGCTCGGCCGGCGTGGGTTCTCTTCGAACGGATCAGACATTTCGTTGAGAGCGTTCTGCACGTGGAAGTCTTCAGAGAGTTGTGCTTTCGCGGCCTCCCAGGAACGTTGTGCCCAGCCCATGGTAAAGATGTTCCGGCGTGCCTCGTGGGTGAGTACATCCAACTTCGAGGTATCGGGCGTGGCTGTAGCGGAGCGGGTCGACTTCGGGGCATCGGCCACCAGCATCGGGGTGGATTCTGTAGTTGGTGCGGTTTGCCCTGCGAATGGGTCGTGCAACAGAGATGACAAAATGGGCGTCCAACGCAGATACTGCCAGTACGAGGAGTTCAGGCGCAGCGCTTCTCTGGCGTAATGAGCGAAGGCCTTGGTGGCTTCGTTGCGCTTGTCGATACCGGACTCGTACTGATGCATGCGCCGGAACCGTTCGGCAAGGTCCTTCCAGAACTTGCGAAAAGCCCAGAGTACGCAGACCACAAAGGTGACCAACCCAACAGCTACGAGCTGCGCTGAACTAATTCGGTATATCCACCCGAGCTTCCAAACAACCAGCGAGTAGAGCAGTGTGGCAGCAAGCGTTCCGATACCAAAACCCAACAGGCGATAGATCGCCTTGCGGGAGGTATCATGATCAGTGGGCATGGTTGGGCGAGGCTGTTGGAGCGTGGCGATGGCTATGAGCAACTCCAGCTGTGCTTTGCCGAGTGCATCTCCAAGGCGGCTGCCTACCCGCCATGCGTATGGCTCGCGAGTATTTCGCAGCCATTCCTCAACAGTGCGCAGTTGGTTTTGGGTTAGTTCAACGGCCTCTAGGCGTGCAGCCTCTGCCGGGTCGACGGCTGCTTCTTCCTCGCCATCAGTTGGCGCACCATCTCCGCCTGATACGGCAGATG